>CAJYQC010000348.1 GCA_913776885.1 uncultured Variovorax sp. | reverse complement strand
GTCCTCAAGGATGCGCGCGTTGGCGAGGAAGGCTGCGACCGATCCTTTGCGCAACGTGCGGCCGTTGATGGTGGTGAAGTCTTCGCCGTCGGGGAGTACGTCCTGGGCTTTCATGGAGACTGTTCCTTGGTGGGAGTGGAGATGGGTTCGATGCTAGGCAGCGCCGCTCCTTCGGGCTTGCGGAGCGGGGCCAATCGATACCGCCGGCAGGCCACCCATGGCTGAACAGCCGGCCTCGACGCTGTGGCTCACCGCCTACGAGGCGGCGCGCGTCACCGGCTATCACTCGCACGAGACCGGCCAGCTGTTCGCCTTGCGCGAAGGGCTGCAGGTCATCGAGACGCCGTCGGGGCGCTGGGTGCAGCCGCCGGGCTGGATCGGCTGGATCGCGCCGCGCTGCGCCCATGCGGCGCAGACCTTCGGCGCCACCGCGGGCTGGAGTCTGCACATCGATGCAACGACGGCACAGGCGCTGCCGGGTGTGCCGCACGTGTTCGCGGCGACGCCGCTGGTGCGTGCGCTGGTGGATCGGCTGACGGGCATGGACGCATCCGATCCCCTGCTGGAGCCCCGCCGAGGGCGTCTGGTGGGGGTACTGATCGACGAACTCGCGGCGGGCGACAGGCCATCCCTCCATCTACCGATGCCGCAGGACAGCCGGCTGGCAGCCATGGCTGCCGCGTTGGCCTACGATCCGGCGCTGCCGGACGGCATCGACCGATGGGCCGATCGCATCGGCATGGCCCGAAGGACGCTCACCCGCCGATTCGCCGCCGAGACGGGACTGAGCTTCGCGGTGTGGCGCCAGCAGGCGCGGTTGCTCAAGGCGGTGGAACTGCTGAGCCTGCAGGAGAGCGTCACCGCGGTCGCGCTGACGGTGGGCTACAGCTCCGTCAGCGCCTTCATCGAGGCCTTCCGCAAGCACTTCGGTGCGACGCCGGCGCGATTCTTCGATGAGGGCAAGGCCGTGCTGCAGTCGAAAAAAAAGCCCGCGTGAAGCGGGCTTTCCGACTCAGGAGCGCAAGGCCCCGAGGGCTTACTTGACGTGCTTGCCGATCAGCGCTGCCAGTTCGAACATCGACACTTGCGGCTTGCCGAAGATTTCCTTCAGCTTGGCGTCGGCGTTGATGTTGCGCTTGTTGGCCTTGTCCTGAAGGTTGTTCTTCTTGATGTAGTCCCACAGCTTGCTCACCACAGCGGTGCGCGGCAGCGGCGTGGAGCCGACGACGGCGGCCAGTGCCGGGCTGGGGGTCAGTGCCTTCATGAACGCAGCGTTGGGCGTGCGCTTCTTGGCGGGAGCGGCCTTCTTCGCGGAGGCCTTCTTGGCAGGAGCCGCCTTCTTCGCCGGAGCGGCCTTCTTCGCAGGAGCCGCCTTCTTCGCCGGAGCGGCCTTCTTTGCCGGAGCCGCAGCCTTCTTTGCAGGAGCGGCCTTCTTTGCCGGAGCTTTCTTGGCCGGAGCCTTCTTTGCAGTTGCCATGGTTGATTTCCTTTTTTGGTTGAACACTCACCAATGAAAAACTTGCGTCTCCAGTGGCATTGCGGATGCTAAAGGAGAAAAAACGCGTTTCCAAGGGAAAAAGCGCTTTTTTCATTGGGAGCTGTTGTTTTTTCAGAGGGGAGAAGCCCCGTTTTTCACGCCCGGCGCCCAGGCCACGTTGCGAGCACCACGCCGACGAGCGCAACGACGAACGCAACCAGCTGTGGGGAAGAGAGGCTTTCGCCCAGCACGAGCACGCCCACGAGCGCTGCGCTCACGGGCAGCAGCACGGTGAAAACACCCGCTTGTGCGGCTGGTACGTTGCGAAGTCCGGTCATCCAGAGCCACACCGTCCAGATGCTCGCGGCCAGCGCGTACGCCACGAGCAGCGCCCAGGTGCCGAAGCGCACCGCGGCGAAGTCGAACTGCAGCGCGAGCCAGATGCCGAAGGGCATCGACAGCACGAAGCCCCAGAGGTTGATGAGCGAAGCGATGCGCTTGGGCCCCAGGCGCCCCGTGAGCGACTTGCCGATCACCGCGTAGGCCGTCTCGCAGAGCACCGCGCAGAAGACGAGCAGGTTGCCGAGCCAGGGCATCGACGTCGACGCCGATGAGTCGGCGCTGGAGGCCGGTGCATGCGATGCCGCCGGCGACAGCGCCAGCAGCCCGATGCCGAGCGCCGCGCAGGCGATGGCCAGGCCGATGCGTACGGTGATCCGCTCGCGCAGGAAGAGCCAGCTCGCGACCGCGACGCACGCCGGGATCGACGCCATGATCACGCCCGCGGATACCGCGCTCGTCATGCTCACGCCGAACAGCATGCAGATCGAGAACAGGAAGTTGCCGAGAAAGGACTCGAGGAACACCAGCCAGCGTGTACGCGTGGTCATCGGCGGTTCTTTGGAGGAGCGCTTGAGCCAGTGCGGCATGGCCAGTGCAGCGATGCCGAAGCGCAGCCAGGCGAGCAGCAGCACCGGAAAGGCTGCGACGAGGGGTTTGGAGAGGGCGACGTAGCCGCCGACGAGCGACATGCTCAGGGCCAGGCAGCCGTAGGCCACGAGGCGGCCTGATGCGGGGGCAGCGGAGTTCAATAGACTGGACGACGTGTTGTTGTGAAGTAAGGAGTGCCCTTTCGATGATGCCCCACGTTTTTGTCTATGGCACGCTGCGCCGCGGCGGCCGCAACGACATCGCGCGCTACCGGCCGGCGCCGCGGTTCATCGGCGAGGCGAGCATCGCCGGCACGCTGTTCGATCTCGGCGCCTATCCGGGCGTCGTGCTCGGCGGTGCGCAGCGGGTGAAGGGCGAGGTCTACGCCATCGAGCCCGCGGTGGAAGCTGCGCTGGACGTGCTGGAGGAAGTGGCGGAGGACGACTCCGGCGAGTACATCAAGCGGCAGGTGCGCGTAGATGTGAACGGGCAGTGGTTCGAATGTCTGGTCTACGAGATCCATCCGGCGCGGGTCGCCGGGCTGGAGGTGATCGAGGGCGGCGACTGGATCGTCCATGCGGCGCGCAGCAGCGCCTCGTTTTCACAACCGAGAGGTTGATTGCGCATTGCGGAATGTACTGCTGCTGCGCCGCAATATTTTTTCTCGATATGGGAAAAATGATTCTGCATTGAGAAATATCTCTGTAAGTTATTGATTTCATTGGCGCAAAAATATGTCTTCTATAAGACATAAGAGTCTTTGGTGGAGTTACAGTAACTCCACGGCCGCAGCGCCAACCTCTCAATCAACCTCACGGAGTGACCATGCCCCAGACCCTCACAGAACAACTGAGCCGCGAACAACAGATCGCCGCACTCGAGAAAGAATGGGCCACCGACCCCCGCTGGAAGGGCGTCAAGCGCGGCTATAGCGCGGCCGACGTGGTTCGCCTGCGCGGTTCGTTCCCCATCGAGCACACGCTCGCCAAGCGCGGTGCGGAGAAGCTCTGGGACAAGATCAATGGCGGCGCCAAGAAGGGCTACGTGAATGCTTTCGGCGCGATCTCCGCCGGCCAGGCGATGCAGCAGGCCAAGGCCGGCCTCGAGGCCGTGTACCTGTCGGGCTGGCAGGTCGCCGCCGACGGCAACACCTCCGAGACGATGTACCCCGACCAGTCGCTGT
>CAJYQC010000347.1 GCA_913776885.1 uncultured Variovorax sp. | reverse complement strand
GGTCACTGGGTGATCTTCGACCACTGCATGCCCTTCGACGTGACGCGTGCGTACGACGAGGCCACGGGCCACGTTCATCCACGCATCTGGACTGCCGAGCGCGACATCGAGATGTGGACCGAACTGGAAGGCTGACCTCCCCAGGACTGTGATCACCCCCAGCCTCGCCCACTTCGTGTGGCTCGGACACCCGCTCGCGGGGGCGCACCCTGCGGCCCGGCGGAGCCGGTTCCGCGGGAGCTTGCGAAGGGGCCGCGCTGCGCGGGCCGCGGCTTGGCGTCGTCTTTCGACGAACGAATGAAATGAATCAGCCTGCGCCGTCGTCATCCCCTTCGTCTTCCTCCGGCGCCACACCCGCTGCCGTGCAGGCCTGGCTGCTGGTGGGGATGCTGGTGTGGGGCGTGAACGTGTCGGCGGTGAAGGTGCTCACGGGCTTCTTCGAGGCGCTGCCGCTGGCGGCGCTGCGCATGACGGTGGCCTGCGTGGCGCTGAGCGCGATCGTGCTGTGGCGGCGCGCGAGGGTGCCGGTGTTCGGCATGCGGCGCGCGGCGGCACTGGCCGGCTGCGGCTTCCTGATGGTGTACGCCAACCAGATCCTGTTCGCGCTGGGGCTGCAGCGTTCGACGGCAACCAACGGCGCGCTCATCATGGCGCTGAGCCCGCTGGTGTCGGCCCTGATGGCGGCGCTGGTGTTCCGCGAGGCGCTGACGGCGCGGCGGCTCTGCGGCGTGGCACTGGGCTTCGCAGGCGTGGCTGCGGTTGTGCTGAGCCATCCGGGCGCGAGCCTGTCGCACGCGGGGCTGGGCGACTTGCTGCTGGCGCTGTCGGTGGTGAGCTTCGCTGTCGGCGGCGTGGGCGTGCAGCGGCTGGCGAGGCAGATCGATCCGCTGTCGATGAGCTGGGGCATCTACGTCATGGGCACCGCGATGCTGGTGCTGCACACGCTGCTCGGGCCGTCGCCGCTGGGCGCGGCGCAGCTCTTCCCGGGCGCATGGCCGTGGACGCTGGTGCTGTTCTCGGGCGTGGCCGCCACCGCCGCCGGCAACCTGATCTGGAACCGCGCGATCTCCGTCATCGGCGTGTCGCGCACCGCCGTGTTTCTCTACTGGGTGCCGGTGTTCGGCGTTGCGGTCGCGGCGCTGCTGCTCGGCGAGAAGCTGACGTGGTGGCACCTGTTCGGCTTCGCCGCGGTGATGAGCGGGACCTGGCTGGGCACGCGGCCCGCCGCGGCCGTGCCCAGGTCCGCACCCTGATTTCTTCCATTCATGTCCACCGACTCTCTTCCCCTGCTGTTCCAGCCCCTGCAACTTCGCGGCCTCACGCTGGCCAACCGTGTCGTGATCTCGCCGATGTGCCAGCACGCCGCCGAGCGCGGCCATGCCACGCCGTGGCACATGGTCCACCTCGGCAAGTTCGCGCTCGGCGGAGCGGGGCTGATCCTCACTGAGAGCACCGCGGTCGATCCGCGCGGGCGCATCGGCACGGCCGACCTCGGGCTGTGGAACGACAGCCAGATCGCGCCGCTGAAGGCGGTGGTCGACTTCATGCACGCGCAGGGCAGCGCCATCGGCGTGCAGCTCGCGCATGCAGGTCGCAAGGCCGGCAGCGAGCCGCTGTGGGAGGGCGGCGCAGCGCTGAGCGACGCGCGCATGGCCGCCGACGAAGAGCCATGGGAGCGCCTGGGCCCCAGCGCGATCGCGGCGGGGCCTGGCTGGTCGGTGCCGCGCGCACTCGACGCCGACGACGTCGCCGCGGTGGTGCAGCGCTTCGTCGATGCCACGGTGCGCGCGGACGAGGCCGGCTTCGACGTGGTCGAACTGCACTTCGGGCACGGCTACCTGGTGGCAAGCTTCTTGTCGCCCAACGCCAACCATCGCGACGACGCGCTCGGCGGCAGCCGTGACAACCGCATGTGGCTCGCGCTGGAGATCGCGCAGCGCGTGCGAGCCGTGTGGCCGGCGCACAAGCCGCTGTTCTGCCGGCTCTCCGCGGTCGACGGCACGCTCGACGGCTGGAACCTCGACGACTCGGTGGTGCTCGCGCGCGAGCTCAAGCGCTGCGGCGTCGATGTGATCGACTGCTCGTCGGGCGGCCTCACCGAGGAGACGCGCGCGCTGCCCGTGCCGCGCGGGCTGGGCTTCCAGGTTCCGTTCTCCGCGCGCATCCGGCAGGAGGCACAGGTGCCCACGCAGGCCGTCGGGATGATCGTCGACGCGCATCAGGCCGAAGCCGTGCTCGCGGCGGGCGATGCCGATCTGGTCGCGCTCGGCCGCGAGGCGCTCTTCGACCCCTACTGGGCGCACCACGCGGCCGCGACGCTCGGCGTGGACCCAGGCTTCCAGCGCTGGCCGGTGCGCCACGGCGTGTGGCTGGCCAAGCGCGCGCCCGGGCTCGCGCGTGCGCGCGCCGAAGCCGAAGCCGCCGCCATGCATCCAGAACACAAGGAGACAAGCAGATGACCGAACCGACGCCCCTGCGCATGGGCCTGATCCGCAAGAAACCCGAATGGACCGACCAGGCCTTCCGCAGCCACTGGCGCGACAGGCACGGCCCGCTGGTGGCGCAGCTGCCCACGCTGCGCAGCTACCGGCAGAACCTGGTGCTCGACCGGCTGCAGCGCGGCATCGACTTCGCGCGCGGGCCGTGGGACTTCGACGGCTTCTCTCAGCTGGGCTTCGATGAGGCGAAGCAGGCCGACGCTGCCTTCAACCACGGCGAGCTCGCCGCCGCCATCCGCGCCGACGAGGAGCGCTTTCTGGGCGGGCTGCACATCGTCACCGTCGCGCAGACCGAGGTGATCGCGCTGCCACCGAAGCCCGAGGGGCTGCTCAAGCGCATCTCGCTGCTGCGGCGCCCCGTCGAGCAGTCGGAAGAAGACTTCCGCCGTGAATGGAAGGTGCATGCCGACCATGTTCGCCGCATGCCCGGCGTGAGCGGCTACCGCCAGAACGTGGTGACCGCGCGCGAATATGTGAAGGGCACGCCCTGCGGTTATGCCGAACTGCCGATCGACGGCATCGTCGAGCTGTGGTTCGAGAACACGCAGACGCTGGATGCGGCCTTCGCCTCGCCGCAAGGGCGAGTGACGATGGCGCATGCGCTGACTTTCCTCGCGGAGATCACGGCCTTCGTGGTGGAGGAGCACCGCGTGGTGTGAGGCCGACGGCGGCGCCGGCCCTAACATCGGCGCTCCTCGGCATCGAAACCTCACGCATGGAGCGCACTCGCAACTTCTTCCTCGGCCTCGTCATGGCCGCAGCAGCCTGCGCGGTGCATGCCCAGGCGCGCACGACGCCCACGCCCGGCGTGGTCGGCACGATGCGCATCGATGCCGGCACCGACTACGTGTTCCTCGACCGGCCCACCACCATCGGCGGCGCATGCAGGGGATGGAAGGCGGTGTCGATCCAGGCACCCGGCCCGGCGGGCTCGGGCCGCACCAATCTGCTGTGCTGGAAGGAATCGAACGGCCAGCTGCTCACGGCGACCGAGGCCAGGGTGACGGCGCAGGCCGTGCCGATGAGCGCCATTCGCTGATGGCCGCAGCGCGCCGCCGTCGACCACGCAAAAAAAGCGCTCCGCGAGGGAGCGCTTAACGACGCACGGATGCGCCGTGAGGAGGAACCGGGATCCAAGGAACCTCCAGATTGACGCTGCACACCGTCCGCCCATGCGGGACAGCGCAAGTCGAGCACGTGAGTCCTTGCCTACATCGCTGACCTCGACCTCTACCCCGAGCCCGCGGCCGGCCGAGCGGGTGGTCCGCTCAGCCCAGCAGGCCGTGCAGGATGTTGGTGACCGGGCTCACCACGTGGCTCACCGTCTGCTCCACCTGGCTCGTGATCGGCGCCACCACCTCGGCCACGCCGGAGGCGACGCCACCGGCTGCACCTTCGGCGACGTGCGCCACCGTTTCGGTCACCGATGCCACGGTGCCGGAAGCGCCGGCGAGGATATCGGTTGCCGGCGCCGCCGCACTCGCGACCGCATGCGCCGCCGGAGCCGCGGCCTCGCTCGTCGCCGGCTGCAGCACATTGGCCACCGGGCCGTCGCTGCCGCCGAGCGAGCCGAGCAGCCGGCCCACCAGGCCGTCCGCCCCCAGGACGCTGCCGACGAGCCCGTCGTCCCCAAGCAGGTTGTTCACCAGGCCATCCTCGCCCAGCACGCCGCCCAGCAGGCCGCCCGAGGCGCCGCCGCCAGTCACGCCGCCGAGCAGGCCGCCGACGATGCCGTCTTCGCCCAGCAGACCACCGACCAGACCGCCAGCGTCGCCGTTGGTGACGGCACCGAGCACGCCGCCGACGATGCCGTCTTCGCCCAGCAGGCCACCG
>CAJYQC010000346.1 GCA_913776885.1 uncultured Variovorax sp. | reverse complement strand
GCCCAGCGGTGCGGCACGTAGCCGGGCTTGCCCTCGGTGAGGAACTTGCGGAACACCTCGGGCGTGTCGCGGCAGTGGCCCTGCTCGACGAGGAAGCGCGCGAAGTGCGTGCGCGAGATGAGTTCGGGATTGCCGACGAACTTGAGCGCGCCTTCGTAGGCGCCGTGGATGCCGACCTTGGCCAGCCCCTCGGACATTTCCTGCGCCCGCTTGCCGCGGCCGCCGCGCGTGTCGTACAGGCCCTGCGAGATGGCGGCGTCGTCGGGGTCGAAGCCCAGTCCGACGATGTGCACCGTTTCGCCCGCGAAGGTCACGGAGATCTCGGTGCCGGTGAGATAGCGCATGCCGTTGGCACGGGCCGCGGCGGCGGCGCGGTGCTGGCCGCCGATCTCGTCGTGGTCGGTGAGGGCCCAGAGCTCTACCCCGTTGGCGGCGGCGCGCGCTGCCAGTTCTTCGGGCGTCAGCGTGCCGTCGGAGACCACGGAGTGGCAGTGGAGATCGGCATTGAGAATGGAGGACACCCCCGCATTCTATGGGGTCTGGAAGGGCGATGCGGGCGCGCGGATACTGTAGCAAATGCTATTAAATAAATAGCGTTAATGCTGCGCTGCACGCGCCTCAGCGCTGCTTGCGAAAAGCCGCCCAGGCCGCCACCGCGGTGAACGTGGCCACGATCGCCACGACGATCCAGAAGCCGTGCTTGTGGTCCGCCAGCGGGATGCCGCCCACGTTCATGCCGAACAGGCCGGCCAGGATGTTGATCGGCAGCGCCAGCACCGTGACCACCGTCAGCACGAACAGGCTGCGGTTGTTGTCCTCGTTGACGTTGGCGGCGATCTCTTCCTGCAGCAGCTTGATGCGCTCCTGCAGCGCCTGCATGTCGCGCAGCACCACCGAGAACTCCTCGGTCGAGCCACGAAGCGCCTGCGAATCGGGCTCCGCCATCCATCCCGGCGGCCCCTGCAGCAGCCGGAACAGCGCCGCCGGCTCGGGCGCCAGCAGCCGCTGCAGCCGCACCAGCAGCCGGCGCAGCACGCCCAGGCGCGCGCGCTTGTGGTCAAGGCGGCCGGCGAGCAGCTCGTCCTCGATGCGGTCGATGCGCGCGGTGACGCCGCGCACGATCTTCACCAGCACGTCGGCCTGCGCGCGCAGCAGGTGCTCGAGCAGCTCGGTGCTGGAACGCGGCGCGTCGCCCGCCTTCACCGCCGTGCGCAGTGCGTCGACCGAGCGCAGCGGCTTGGTGCGCGCCGTGACCACCAGGCGCGGGCCAACGCTGATCCACAGCGTGGAGATGTCCGATGGCTCGAAGCTGAATTCGAAGTGCACGTCGTTGATGACGGCGATGAGCGAATCGTCGTCGCGCTCGATGCGCGTGGAGGGCAGGCCCTCGTGCAGCGTCTCGTAGAAGGTGTCCGAGAGGTTCGCGTGCCGCACCAGCCAGCGCTCTGCGTGCGCGTGGCTCAGGTTGAAGTGCAGCCAGACGTAGGGCGGGTTCTCCTGCCCGTCCTCGCCTTCGCGGCCGGTTCGTGCTTCATCGGCTTCGACGTCGCGCTGCCCGGCCAGCCATGCCGCGGCCTGCGCGGAGTCGATGGCCCGGGCGGGTTCGGGCGCGCGGGCATCGAAGAGGTAGCCGCAGATCAGCCCGGCTTCGTCGCCCCCGTACGACTGGGCTGCGAGATCATGGAATGTCGACAAGATGGCAGGTGCGCGAGTTCAGAAGATGCGGGTGAACAGCCAGTAGAGCGAGCCCGACAGCAGCATCGCCACCGGCAGCGTCAGCACCCAGGCCAGGGCGAGGTTGCGAAGCGTGTACATCTGCAGGCCAGAGCCGCTGGCGGTCATGGTGCCGGCCACGCCCGACGACAGCACATGCGTGGTCGACACCGGCAGCCCGTACATGTCGGCCGCGCCGATGGTGACCATTGCCACCACCTCTGCGGAAGCACCCTGCGCGTAGCTCAGGTGCGTCTTGCCGATCTTCTCGCCCACTGTGACCACGATGCGCTTCCAGCCGATCATCGTGCCCAGGCCCAGCGCGATGGCCACCGCCACCTTGACCCACAGCGGGATGAAGCGCGTCGCGCTGTCGAGCTCCTGGCGGAAGGTGTTGACGCGCAGCTTCGTCTCGTCGTCGAACTTCGCCGCACCGCTCTTGTCGAGGTGGCGGATGGCCTCGGAGGCCAGGTACATGTCGTTGCGCACGTTGGCGACGGCTTCCGCCGGAACGCCGGCCAGCGAGCCGTGCTGGCGCACCTGCGTGCCGATGCTGCCGGCCGTCGCGGCAAGTGCGGGCACCACGGCTGGCGTGAACTCGCGGGTGCGCACGTAGGTGGAGAGCGTGTCTCGCGCAGTCGTGGGTGCCATGGCTGGCAGCGAAGCCGGCACGCTGCGGTTCAGCGCGTTCTGCGCCATCTCGGCCACCGCCACGAACCTGACGTTCTCGTCGGCGGGCATCGCGCGGTTGAGCGCATAGGCCATCGGCACCGTGCCCACCAGGATCAGCATGATCAGCCCCATGCCCTTCTGTCCGTCGTTGGAGCCGTGCGCGAACGAGACGCCCGTGCAGG
>CAJYQC010000345.1 GCA_913776885.1 uncultured Variovorax sp. | reverse complement strand
GGACTGGATGGCCGGCAGCGCGACGTTGACGACGGTGCCGTCGATGAAGGCCATGCTCGAGCCGACGATGGCCGCTGCCAGCACCCATGGCCTGGCGGCTTCGGGGCAGCCGGTCTCCTCGGGTCGGGCGCCGTGCAGGATCAGCGTGTCGTCGCAGGGCGCCTTGCCGATCTGTGCCATGGGGTCTCCTTTTCATGGGATTCCGTCTTGCTCCTTTCCCCTCCGGGGGAAGGTCGGGATGGGGCAGCCCCCGCACGATACGCCATGCTTCCTCGAGCGCTGCCGTGCCCCCACCCCTGCCCTCCCCCAGAGGGGGAGGGAGAAACAGCCAGGGTCAGATCGCGCAGGCGGTCGCGGACGGATTCGCGCTTGCCGCGCTCACGCTGCGGGCCATGGCGGCAGCGGCGGCCGAGGTCACGCGCTGCGCACCCTGCGCCAGCGCATCCATGCCGCTGCCCACGGGCTCGCCGACGCTCAGCTGGCACATCACCGTGCGTGCTTCGTCGGAGCGACGCAGCGTCCAGGTGAAGCTCGCGTCCACCCGGGAGCCGTCCACCGCGTCGAACTGCCGCAGCTGCACCGCGATGCGCCAAACAGGCAGAGAGTTCTGCCGGCCGCCCTTGGTCACGTCGAAGGCGCCGAGCCGTCCGGCGATGCCGCTGGCCAGCGCGTCGCGCAGTTCGTTCTCGAAAGACGAGGCCCAGCGGTGCTGCTCCAGCACATCGACCTGCACGCCGCCGTCGGGCCGGCGCACCACCATCTGGGGCCGCGCCAGCCGCTCGGGCACGGCCACCGGTGCCAGCTCGATGTAGATCGGCGCGGTGCCCGGGGGCGTGGATGACGTCGGGGGCCGTGTGTCGGCGGAGGCCAACGGGCTCGCCAGCGTGTAGTAGTTGTCGGGCTTGCTGGCGCAGCCGGAAAGCGCGAGTAGCGTTGCAGCCAGGTAGGCAAGGTGTTTCTTCTTCATTTCTTGTTGTCCTCCGGTTTGCCGCGCAGCAGCGACTCGGGGTGGCGCTCGAGGTAGTCGGTCAGCACGCGCACCGAGCCGGCGGCGCGCGTGAGCTCCTGCAGTGTCTGGCGCATGTCCTGCTGCAGCGGCGAATCGTCGGCCAGCGTTCGCTCGGCCGGGTTCACGGTCTTGCGCACGTCCTTCATGGCCGCGGCCAGCTCGGGCGTGACGTCGTTGTTGATGCGCTTGACCGTCTGCTCTGCGGCCGTGAGCGTCTTGTTGAGCGTGGCGAGCGTGGTGCGCACGTCGGCCGCGATCTGCTCGTAGGGCACCTTGTTGAGCTTGGTCGCGATCTCCTGCACCTGCGACTGGATCTCGTCGAGGCTGTTGGGCACCGTGGGCAGCTCGATCGGGTTCTTCGACAGGTCGATCTTGGCCGCCGGCGCTTTCGGGAAGAAGTCGAGCGCCACGTAGACCTGGCCGGTCAGCAGGTTGCCGTTGCGCAGCTGCGCGCGCAGGCCCTTCTCGGCCAGGAAGCGCAACCGCTCCTGCTGGCTGAAGCGCGACTCGGTGCCGGTCTCGCCCGCGCGGCGGCGCAGCCGGTCGGGGTAGACCTGCACCAGCACCGGCATGCGGAACTCGCGCTCGGCGCGGTCGAACTCCACGCCGATCGACTTCACCTCGCCGATCACCACGCCGCGGAAATCGACCGGCGCGCCCGGCGTCAGGCCGCGCAGCGACTGGTTGAAGTACATCAGCAGGGTCTGCGAAGGCCCGTCGGGCTCTTTCATGGCCGTTGTTTCGTCCTGCGCCAGCGCGAAGGAGGCGTTCTCGGTCGCTGCGGGGCCCATGGCATCTTCGGGCGCGCGGAAGGCGATGCCGCCGAGCAGGATGGTGGCCAGCGACTGCGTGCGCAGCGTGAAACCGCTGGCGCTGAGCTGCGCGTCGATGCCGCTGGCCTGCCAGAAGCGCGTGTTCATGCCCACGAACTTGTCATACGGCGCATTGACGAATACGCGCAGCGTCACGCCGCGCCCATCGCCGTCGAGCTCGTAGGCCGCCACCTGCCCGACCTTGATGCGCCTGAAATAGACGGGCGAGCCGACGTCGAGCGATCCGACGTCGTTGGCGCGCAGCAGGAACTGCTTGCCCGAGTCGTCGCGCGTGACGATGGGCGGGCTCTCCAGGCCTGTGAACTCGCCCGCGGTTTCCTTGGACACGCCGGCGTCGGCCCCGATGTAGGCGCCCGAAAGCAGCGTGTTGAGCCCCGAGATGCCGGAGGTGTCCAGCCTCGGGCGCACCACCCAGAAGCGCGAGTCTTCCGCGGTGAAGCTCTGCGCGTCCTTGTTGAACTGCACCAGCACGCGCACGTGCGAGCGGTCCCGCGCCAGGCGCAGGCTGGTGACCAGGCCGATCTGCACGTCCTTGTACTTGACGGCGGTCTTGCCGGCCTCCAGGCCCTCGGCGGTCTTGAAGGTCAGCACGACCTCGGGGCCGCGCTCCATGATGATGCGCGCCACCAGCGTGATGCCGACGAGTGCGGCCACGATGGGGATCAGCCAGATCAGCGAGGGCAGCCACTCGCGCCGGCGCACCACGCGCGGCTTGGGCAAAGGCGGCTGGCCTGCGGGGCTGGGCCGCGCGGATGGTGCCGGGTCGTCGTGGGGGCGGTCGTCTTCACTCATGCTGGTTTCTCGTCGCTTTTCTCATGTCCCTGTACAAGCTGCTCGTGGCATGCGGCTTCCTCTTTGTGCTGCAGGATGGCCTGGTCCGCCCGGCTGTCCCAGGTGAGCTTCGGATCGAAGCTCAGCGAGGCCAGCATGGTCAGCACCACCACCGAGCCGAAGGCCGCGATGCCCACGCCCGCGGTGATGACCGCGAAGCCCTGGATCTGCACCAGCCCCGTCAGCAGCGACACCACGAACACGTCGAGCATCGACCAGCGGCCGATGATCTCGATGATGTGATAGAGCTTCGCCCGCTCGCGCTGGCGCCAAGTGCTGCCACGCTGCGCCAGCACCACCAGCAGCAGCAGCACGGCCAGCTTGAACAGCGGCACCAGGAAGCTCGCGATGAAGACGATGGCCGCCAGCCCGTAGGCGCCGGACACCCAGAAATAGATCACGCCGCTCAGGATGGTGTCGTTCTGCGTGCCGAACAGCGTGCGCGTGATCATCACCGGCAGCAGGTTGGCCGGGATGTACAT
>CAJYQC010000344.1 GCA_913776885.1 uncultured Variovorax sp. | reverse complement strand
GCTGGCCTTCTCGGTGCCGGTGTTCCTGGTGGGCTACCTGCTGGTCTACAGCTTCGCGATCCAGCTGCCGTGGTTTCCGGTGCAGGGCTACGTGCGCTTCGCCGAAGGCCCGGGCGAGTGGCTGCGCTCGCTGGTGCTGCCCTGCGTGAACCTCGCGCTGGTCTACATCGCGCTGGTGACGCGCATGACGCGCGCCACCGTGCTCGAAGTGCTGCACGAGGACTACATCCGCACCGCCCGCGCCAAGGGCCTGGGCGTGCTGCCGGTGCTGGGCCATGCGCTGCGCAACGCGGCCATTCCCATCGCCACCACCGTGGGCGCGGGCATCGCGCTGCTGATCGGCGGCGTGGTGGTCACCGAGACGGTGTTCGCCATTCCCGGCGTGGGCCGGCTGGTGATCGACTCGGTGCAGCGGCACGACTACCCGGTGATCCAGAGCGTGCTGCTGCTGTCGGCGGGCGTGTACGTGCTGATCAACCTGCTGATCGACCTGAGCTACCGGCTCTTCGATCCGCGCATCCAGTACTGAACCCACCCATGTCTTCCGTACTTCCCATGAGCGACAGCGACATGCCCGCGACGCCCGCCACCGCCGCAGCCACGCCGCCGGTCGAGGCCCCCTTCGTGCCGCCGCGCTTGCGCTGGCTGCGCAAGCACCCGACGCTGATCGTCGGTGCGCTGCTCTTGATCGCGGTGGCGGCGCTTTCCATCGCCGCGCCCTGGATCGCCACGCACGATCCGCAGGACATCGACCCGCTCGCGCGCATGCAGCTGCCCTCGGCCGAGCACTGGTTCGGCACCGACGCGCTGGGCCGCGACGTGTTCAGCCGCGCGGTGTGGGGCGGGAGGGTGTCGATGATCGTGGGCGCCTCGGTCGCGCTGCTGGCCACCTTCTTCGGCGTCGCGCTCGGCCTGGTGGCCGGGTTCGTGCGCTGGGCCGACGGGCCGATCATGCGGGTGATGGACGGGCTCATGGCCATCCCGGGCATCCTGCTGGCCATCGCGCTGATGGCGGTCACGCGCGCCAGCCTCACGACGGTGATCGTCGCCATCACGGTGCCGGAGATTCCGCGCGTGGTGCGGCTGGTGCGCTCGCTGGCATTGACGCTGCGCGAGCAGCTCTTCGTGGAGGCCGCGCATGCGGTCGGCACGCGCCTTCCGGTGATCCTGGTGCGCCACGTGCTGCCGAACACGGTGGCGCCTTTGATCGTGCAGGCCACCTTCGTGGCCGCCGCAGCCGTGCTGACGGAGGCTGCGCTCTCCTTCCTCGGCGTGGGCGTGCCCTCGCAGACGCCGAGCTGGGGGAACATGATGGCCGAGGGCCGCAACTTCGTGGCGGTGGCGTTCCACATCATCCTGTACCCGGGGCTGCTGCTGGCGGCCACGGTGCTGGCCATCAACCTGCTGGGCGACGGCCTGCGCGACGCGCTGGACCCACGCCTGGCGCGCCAACTCTGAGCGAGGCAGACCCATGACCATCGCCATGTCCAACACCGCACTCGCCCCCGGCGAGCCGCTGCTCGAAGTCGACGACCTGCGCACGCACTTCCTCACGCCCGGCGGCGTGGTGCGCTCGGTCGACGGCGTTTCCTACACGGTGCGTGCGGGCCGCACGCTCGGCGTGGTCGGCGAATCGGGCTGCGGCAAGAGCGTGACCGCCCTGTCGATCCTGCGGCTGGTGCCCACGCCGCCGGGCCGCCACTCGGGCGCGGTGCGGCTGCGCGGCACCGACCTGATGCGGCTGAGCGAGCGCGAGATGCGGCAGATCCGCGGCAACCGCATCTCGATGATCTTCCAGGAGCCGATGACGTCGCTGAACCCGGTGCTTACCGTGGGCCGGCAGATCGCGGAGACGGTACAGCTGCACCAGAAGGCCAGCCGCGCCGACGCGATGAAGCGCGCGGTCGAGATGCTGCGCGTGGTGCAGATCCCCGAGCCCGAGCGCCGCGTGAACGAGTACCCGCACCAGCTCTCGGGCGGCATGCGCCAGCG
This sequence comes from uncultured Variovorax sp., assembly GCA_913776885.1. Lineage (GTDB taxonomy): Bacteria > Pseudomonadota > Gammaproteobacteria > Burkholderiales > Burkholderiaceae_C > Variovorax. Next base: position 745 of record CAJYQC010000344.1, on the reverse strand, counting down.
CGTGATGATCGCGCTGGCCCTGGCCTGCAACCCCGAGGTGCTGATCGCCGACGAGCCGACGACAGCGCTGGACGTGACCATCCAGGCGCAGATCCTCGACCTCATCAAGCGGCTGCAGCAGGAACTGGGCATGGGCGTGGTGATGATCACGCACGACCTCGGCGTGGTGGCCGAGAGCTGCGACCGCGTCGTCGTCATGTACGCAGGCAAGAAGGTGGAGGAAGCCGACGTGGTAGACCTGTTCGACCGCCCGCTGCACCCCTACACCCGCGCGTTGATGGCCTCGATGCCCGCGATGAACACCGCGAGCGCGCGGCTCACCGAGATTCCGGGCCTGGTGCCGGCCGCGCACGAGCTGGGCCGCGGCTGCGCCTTCGCGGCACGCTGCAGCCACGCGCGCGAACGCTGCCGCGCCGAAACGCCGCGGCTGACGCAGCAAGGCGGCGACCACGTGGTGGCCTGCTTCGCCGTCGCGGAGAACTGGGCCGGTGCCGAGGAGATCGCCGCATGACGACAACCGCTGCAACGCCCTTGCTGAAGGTGCGTGACCTGCGCAAGCACTACACCACGCCCAAGCGCTGGTTGCGGCCGGCCAGGCCGTCGATCCAGGCGGTGAACGGCGTCTCCTTCGACGTCGCGCGCGGCGAGACGCTGTCGCTGGTCGGCGAATCGGGCTGCGGCAAGACGACCACGGCCAAGTCGGTGATGCGGCTGGTCGAGCCGACCTCGGGCTCGGTGCAGCTCG
>CAJYQC010000343.1 GCA_913776885.1 uncultured Variovorax sp. | reverse complement strand
GTACGAGCCCGGTGCCGCCGCCCCGGGCGCGACCGTGCGCCTGACCGGCACCAAGGCATGGTGCTCGGGCGCGGCCACGGTCACCCACGCCATCGTGAGCTGCTGGAACGCAGACGGCGAGCCCTGCCTCGCGGCCGTCGCCATGGATCAGCCGGGCGTGCAGGTCACGGACCAGGGATGGCATGCGGTGGGCATGGCGGACAGTGCCAGCGTGGACGTCCGGTTCGACGGCGCATCGGCCGTTCGTGTCGGCGGGCCCGGCGACTACACGCGGCGGCCCGGCTTCTGGCAGGGCGGCGCGGGCATCGCCGCATGCTGGTTCGGCGGCGCACTGGGTATCGCGCGGACGGTTCGTGCACTGATGGGCAACGCGCCCGACGCGCACCGGCTCGCGCATCTCGGCGCCATCGACGCGGCGCTCACGCCCGCCGCGGCGCTGCTGCGCGAAGCTGCTCAGTGGATCGACCGGCATCCGCGCGACGACGCCAGGCTCGTGGCACTGCGCGTGCGGCTGGCCGTCGAGAAGGCGGCCGGGCAAGTCATGCATCACGCGGGCAGGGCGCTGGGCGCTGGCCCGCTGTGCCGCAATGCCGCCTTCGCGCGGGCCATGGCCGATCTTCCCGTTTTCCTGCGCCAGAGCCATGCAGAGCGCGACCTCGCGGCACTGGGCCAGATCGTCACCGAAGACAAGACCCGGGAGGCCTCTTCATGGATGCTGTAGTCCGCCCCGTCATTCACGGCGAGGGCACCAGCGAAGCCGAGTGGAGCCGCTGGCCGGCGCTGGCCCAGCTGCCGCGCATCGATGCGGGAACGCTGGTGCCCCGCAGCGCGCGCGCTGTGGTGGTGGCGCCGCATCCTGACGATGAAGTTCTTTCCGTGGGCGGCCTGCTCGCCCAGCTGGCTGACGACGGCGCCCGCGTCGAGGTGATCGCGGTGACCGACGGCACGGCGAGCCACGAGGGCTCGACCGAATGGCCTGCGGAGCGCCTCGCCAGCGAGCGCCCGCGTGAATCGCGCCTCGCGCTGCAGCGCCTGGGTCTCGATGCCGAGCCCGTGCGGCTGGGCCTGCCCGACGGCGGTCTGAGTGCCATGCGCGGGACGCTGGCGGCCCGGCTGGTGTCGCTGCTGCGGCCGCGCGACGTGGTGTTCACCACCTGGCGCGGCGATGGCCACCCCGATCACGAGGCCACCGGCCAGGCCTGCGCGCTCGCCTGCGCTGCCGCTGGCGCACGCCTGGTGGAAGTGCCCGTCTGGGGATGGCACTGGTCGAGCCCCGGCGACGTGCGCGTGCCATGGGCGCACGCGGTGCGCATCGATCTCGACGAACAGACCGTGCAGCGCAAGCGTTCTGCCGTGCAGGCGTTCGCCAGCCAGCTGCGCCACGATGCCTCCACCGGTGCGCCGCCCGTGCTGCGCGCCACCACCGTCGCCCGCGCGCGGCGGCCCTATGAGGTGGTGTTCCTGTGAGCGCCGCCGCAAGACCGTATTTCGACGCCCTCTACGAGGCCAGCGAAGACCCTTACGAAGTGCGCCGTCGCTGGTACGAGATCCGCAAGCGCGAAGTGCTGCTGGCCGCGCTGCCGCAGGCCCGCTACCGGCGCGCCTACGAGCCCGGCTGCGGCACCGGCGAACTCACCATGGTGCTGTCGCAGCGCTGCGATCAGGTGCTGTCGAGCGACTTCTCGCCGCACGCGCTGGAGGTGGCGCGCGCACGCGCCGGAACACTCCCCAACGTACGCCTCGCGCAGCAAACCCTGCCCGGTGACTGGCCGCGCGACGAGCGCGATTTCGACCTGATCGTGCTGAGCGAGCTGGGCTACTTCCTCGGGCGCGAGGAGATGGGGCGCGTCGCCGAATGCTGCCTGCGCTCGCTCGCGTCGGACGGCACTCTGGTGGCCTGCGACTGGCGCGCCGACTTCGCCCAGCGCAGCCTTCCCACACAAGAGGTGCACGCCGCGCTGGCGGCGCTCGGCCTGCCGCGCCTCGTCTTCCACGAGGAGGACGACTTCGTGCTGCAGGTCTGGGCACGCGATGGCCGCTCGGTGGCCCAGCGCGAGGGCATCCGGTGATCGGCGTCGTCATACCCGCGCACAACGAGGCCGAACGCATCGGCGCCTCGCTGGCCTCCGTGCTTCGGGCCGCGGCGCATCCGGGCCTGGCGGGAGAGCCGGTGGAAGTGGTCGTCGTGCTCGACAGCTGCAGCGACGACACTGCCGCCGTGGTGGCGAGCCATGGTGTTGCCGCCATCGCCATCGACGCTCGCAACGTGGGCCTGGCCCGCGCCACCGGCGCGCAGCTTCTGGTCGATGCGGGCGCCCGCTGGCTGGCCTTCACTGATGCGGACACCGAGGTGTCGCCGGACTGGCTGGTCAAGCAGCTGGCCGAGAACGCCGACGCCGTCTGCGGCTCGGTGGGCGTCGGCGGCTGGGGTGCACACGGCACCGACGGCCTGCTGCTGCAGGAGCATTTCGCCCGCAACTATGTCGATACCGACGGCCACCGGCACGTGCATGGCGCCAACCTCGGCGTCTCGGCCGAGGCCTACAGCCGCGCCGGGGGCTTCATGCCGCTGGCATGCGATGAAGACGTGATGCTGGTGCGCGCGTTGCAGGCCATCGGCGCGCGCATCGCCTGGAGTGCGCAGCCGCGCGTGACCACCAGCGCCAGGACCGACGCACGCGCGCGCGGCGGCTTCGGCGACACCCTGCTCGCGATGGCCGGCTCGCTCGCCGCCGTCGCGAACGCCTAGGAACCCGTCGCCCGATCCGTCGCCACGACCGGCCGCAACAGGTGTGCAAGGATGTCGGCCAGCCGGTCGACGTCCACCGGCTTGGTCAGGTGGCTGTGGAATCCGGCCTCGTAGCTCGTCTCCCGGTCGCTTGCCTGCCCGTAGCCCGTCACCGCGATGGCCAGGGGCGGGTCGACCACTTCGGCGCGCAGCCGCCGCACCACCGCATGGCCGTCGAGGTCGGGCATGCCGATGTCGATCAGCATGACGTCGGGGCGCAGCTCCTTCGCCGCCTCCAGGGCCGCGACGCCGCCATGGACCACCCTGGTGTCGTAGCCGAGCGCCTGCACGAGCAGCGAAAGCGTCTCGGCCGCGTCCTTGTTGTCGTCCACCACCAGCACCAGGCTGTCGCCGGCCGAGCGGGCTGTGGCGCCGCCGGGCTGCGGCACTGCCGCCGCTGGCAGCTGCACGACGAACTCGCTGCCCTCGCCGGGGCGCCCGCTGGAGAACACGCTCACGCGTCCACCGTGGAGCGCCACCAGCTGCTGCACCAGGCTCAGCCCCAGGCCCAGGCCGCCGCTGCTGCGCGCCACGTCCTGCTCGCCCTGCACGAAGAGGTCGAAGATCCGCTGCATGTCCTGCGGCTGCACGCCCATGCCGCTGTCGCGCACGGTGATCTCCGCATCGTGCAGGCCGGTATCGGCGTTGGCGGCACCGAGGCCCAGCGAGACGCTGACCTGCCCGCCGACGGGTGTGAACTTGCAGGCGTTGTGCAGCAGGTTGCTGACCACCTGCACGATGCGCGCGCGGTCGCCGGTGATCCATGGATCTGCCGCGTCGGCCTGCACTTCGAACCGCTGTTCCTTCTGCGCCGCCAGCGCGCGCACCGCGTCGGCCGCGTCCAGCACCGCATCGCGCAGCCGCACGGGCTTGGCCTCCAGCTGGATCTTGCCGCTGGTGATGCGGCCCACGTCGAGCAGGTCGTCGATCAGCCGCGTCATCTGCTTGAGCTGGCGGTCGATGATGTCGCGCGTCATGCGCAGCACGCGTGACTCGGTCTGCTCGCGCTTGAGCAACTCCACCGCATTGGAGATCGGCGCGAGGGGGTTGCGCAGTTCGTGCCCCAGCATGGCCAGGAAGGTGGTCATGCGCCGTCCCTCGTCCTCCAGCGCGGTGATGCGCCGGCGTTCGGTGAGGTCGCGCGTGACTTTCGCGAAGCCCCTGTGCCGGCCGGCGCGGTCGTACACCGCCGTGATGACCACGCTGGCCCAGAAGCGGCTGCCGTCCTTGCGCACGCGCCAGCCCTCGTCCTCGAAGCGTCCGTCGCGCAACGCGTTGCGCAGCTCCTCGGCCGGCCATCCGCGCGCCGCGACCTCGGGTGGGTAGAACTTCGAGAAGTGCTGGCCGATGATCTCGTCGGCCGTGTAGCCCTTGTTGTGCTGCGCGCCGAGGTTCCAGCTCACGATGTGGCCTTCCGGGTCGAGCATGAAGATCGCGTAGTCCTTCACCCCCTCGACGACCAGTCGGAAGCGCTCTTCGCTCGCGCGCAGCAGTTCGTCCTGCTGGCGGCGCTCGGTGACGTCGCGCGTGATCTGCGCGAAGCCGCGCGCCGTGCCGTCCGGACCGTCCAGGCGCGTGAAGGTCGTCTCGCCCCAGAAGCGCGTCGCGTCGTGCCGCGATAGCCAGCTTTCGACGTGCGCGCGTCCACTCTCGCGCGCCTGCTGGAGGGCCTTGTCGAGCAGGCCTTCCTTGATCGCTTCGGGCGGATGGAAGCGCGAACAGTGCTGCCCCACGATGCCGTCGCGTTCGCAGCCGTAGAGCCGCTGAGCTGCCCGGTTGCCTTCCACGATGTCGCCCGCCGGGTCGAGCAGCAGCACTGCGTGGTCGTGCAGGGCTTCCACCATGAGGCGGAAGTCGGCGTCGGCCAGGGTGGCTTCCGAAAGCGGCATTCCCGAGGCAGCCGCAGGCACGGAGGTGGATTGAGGCAGGGACGGCTCAACGGCCATGGCGCATGGCCGCCGCTGCGGCGCTGTCGAGAAGCTCGGGCGTTTTCTGGGGCATGGTAGAAAAATGTATCAAAGAGCGCGCCCGGCCGGGTGTCGTCTTTTTTCCCGCATTCTTCCGTCGGTCCCCGGGCCGAGCCCGGGACCACAGCGCGGCCGCGGCTTCAACGTTCCCGCTGCGGGGCTTCCTTGCGGCTGCGGTCGCCGTAGGGCGAGCTGCCCTGGTTGTCCGACTCGCCCACCGGGGCGTCGCCGGCCGTGGGCGGCGGGCGGGAGGTGGCCGCGTGCGCGGCGCCGGGCGCCGGTGCCGGCTCGCCGCGCTCGGCCGGCGTCTTCGAGAACTGCTTCATCGCCTTTTGCGCGGGTGTCTGCGAAGGTGCCTGGGGCTGCGCCGGGTCCTGGTTCGAGTCTGGCGTCAGGTCCTCGTGCAGGCCGAAGGCGTCGGAGTCGTCGTGCTTCGTCGCTTCGACGTCCTTGCGCTTGTCCTGCATGCGTTCCCTGGGGGCGGGGGCCGTGATCTCCTCGCCCGCGGCGTTGCGCTGATCGGTGAAGCGTTCGCCGCCGCCGATGTTGTCGACGCCGCCGCTGGTGGTGGGCCGCGTGCCGTCGCCGCTGCCCGTGATGCTGTGGTTGGCCATGCCGATTCCTTGAAGAGAATAGAAAAAGAAGGGAAGAGCAGAAGGATCAGGACGCGATCGGCGCCGCTACGTTGCGGGCTGGTCCGCCCGGCGTGAGCACGACCTTGCGGCAGTCTTCCTCCGCCTTGTCGAAGATCTGGTAGCCGCGCGCGGCGTCTTCCAGGGCCATGTGGTGCGTGACGATGGCGCTGGGCTTGAGCTTGCCGGCCTGTATGTGTTCGAGCAGCTCCGGCATGAAGCGCTGCACGTGCGTCTGGCCCATCTTGAAGACCAGCCCTTTCTCGAACGCGTCGCCGAACAGGAAGCCGTGGATGAAGCCCGCGTAGACCCCAGGTACGCTCACCACGCCGCCCCGGCGCGTGGCCGCGATGGCCTGGCGCAGCGCCTTGCCGCTGGAGCCTTCGAGCTTGAGGTCCGTCAGCACCGTCTCCACGGCGCTGCCCTTGGCCTCGAAGCCCACCGCGTCGATCGATGCGTCCACGCCGCGGAAGTCGGTGCGCTCGATGATGACCTCGGCAGGGTCGCCGACCTTGCGGAAGTCGATCGGCTCCACGCCATAGGTCTGGCTTGCGAAGTCGAGCCGGTAGGGGTGCTCGTCCACCATGAAGATCCGCTCTGCGCCGAGCAGCCGCGCCGAGGCGGCCGCCATCAGGCCGACCGGTCCGGCGCCGAAGATCGCCACCGTCGAGCCCGGGCCGATCTCTGCGTTGAGAGCGGCCTGGTAGCCCGTGGGCAGGATGTCGGAGAGAAACAGCACCTCCTCGTCGGCGATGCCTGACGGTATCACCAGCGGGCCGACGTCGGCCTTGGGCACGCGAACGTACTCCGCCTGCCCGCCGGGATAGCCGCCGTACAGGTGCGAGTAGCCGAACATGCCTGCGCCCGCGCGCACGTTCTTTCTGTTGAGGATGGCGCCGCGCCCCGAGTTGGTCGTCTCGCACGCCGCGAACAGTGCCTTGTTGCAAAAGAAGCACTGGCCGCAGGAGATGGTGAAAGGCACCACCACGCGGTCGCCCTTCTTGAGCCGCGTCACGCCGCGGCCGGTTTCCTCGACGATGCCCATGAACTCGTGGCCGAGGATGTCGCCCGACTCCATCGCCGGGATCTTGCCGCGGAAGATGTGCAGGTCGGAGCCGCAGATGGCGGTGGCAGTCACGCGCAGCACGACGTCGTCGTCGGCCTGCAGCACCGGGTCGGGCACGTTCTCGACCGCCACGTCGTGGGCGGAACGGTAGGTGAGGGCTTTCATTGGGGGTTCCTTGCGCTTCGGTTCTGGCGTTGGCGTTTGCTTCGGCACGCAACGGCTCGCTGCCTTGGCACGAAGCCCCACGCTACGAAACGCTCCGCGGCCAGACGTAGGAACGCGTCGCGTCGGCCTGCGCGTATGACCGCCGCGGGCTGCACGAGCAAAGAGTTGTGGGCGTGCGGGAGTTCCTCACATCCGAATGGGCATGCAAGTTTTGCCGCAACGATTGCTGGGTGACGCGGGCTTGCATGCACGGGTGCGCACTTTCTTGCTAGTTGCAGCCTGCATTGCGTGGCTCCACGGCACCGTTGTCCTTGGCATGGCATTTGCGCGTACATAGCGCGCTTGCCAATCGAAGGCGTAACGAAGAGACATGAACGCATTCACCGCGCTGGAAGCCAGGGCCCTGCAAGCCACCAACTTCTCGCCACGCCTGCAGCAGGCTGTGCGACTTCTGCAGATGTCGTCCCTCGACTATGTGCAGGCGCTGCGCGAGGAGGCGCAGGCGAATCCCTTTCTCGAGATCGAAGACCCCGTCGCCGATGCGGGGGAAGCATCCGAGCGCATGACCGCGAGGATGCCCGAACGCTCGCGCCGCCTGTCGCACGACGAAAGCGCCGATCGGCTGCAGCGCATTGCGGTGCCTGAGTCTTTGCGGGCGCATCTGCATGCGCAGCTTGGCGTGCTGCGGTTGGCGCCGCGCGACGAGGCGCTTGCGCGCGCGGTCGTCGAGGCCCTGGACGACGACGGCTATCTGCGGCTGAGCTTCGCCGACATCGCGGCAGTTTTCGGCGAGCGAGGTGCCGGTGTCGAACACGAGCTGCGCACGGCACTGCGCCACGTCCAGGCGCTCGACCCCTGCGGCGTCGGGGCTCGCAGCGTGCAGGAGTGCCTGCGCCTGCAGCTCGAGGCGATCCCGGACGACGCGCTGCGCGCGCTCGCCCTTCGGATCGTGAAAGACCACCTCGACCTGCTGGCCGCCCACGACATCGCCGCGCTCGCACGCGCAGTGAACGAGCCGCCCGAAGCGGTCCTCGCCGCCCGAAGCGTCATCCGAAAGCTCGCCCCCCGGCCCGGCTGGCGCCACGGGCAGACGGCCACGCAGTCGGTCGTTCCCGACCTGACGGTGAAGAAGGTGCGCGGTGCGTGGCGCACGGTTCTCAATGCCGGCGCAATGCCCCGTGCGAGGATCGACGTCGAGTCCGCGCAGCGTCTGGAAAGTGCGCGCGCCGGTGCGTGCACCGAGTTGCGCAGATATCTCGAGCAAGCCAGATGGATGGTGGCCAGCGTGGCCCAGAGGGGGACGACCATCCTGGAGGTGGGGCGCGCCATCGTTGCGCGGCAGAAGCTCTTCCTGGAGCACGGGCCCCTTGCCATGAAACCGCTGGGCCTTCGTGAGATCGCCGACGATGTCGGCGTGCATCCTTCGACGGTGTCACGCAGCGTGCGTGGCAAATACATCGCCACGCCGGCGGGTGTCTTCGAGCTGCATCACTTCTTTTCGCGCGGCATGCAGCACACCTCCGGCGGTGCCAGCGCCCCTGCGGCGCTGCGCGAGCTCATCCGCGAAATGATCATTGGCGAGCCGCCTTCGGCGCCGTTGAGCGACGCCGCGCTGGCGGCTCGCCTGGGCGTCCAGGGGTTCTGCATTGCGCGCCGCACGGTCACCAAGTATCGGCAGGCGCTGCGCATCGAGCCCGTGGAGCTGCGCCGCGCAAGGGGTTGATCGCGCCTGCTCAGCTCCCGCGGCGCGCGATGTGATCCTCGATCAGCCGGCGCAGCTGCGAAATGGTCACCGGCTTCACGAGGTGCGCATCGAAACCCGCCTCCAGCGAACGGCGGATGTCGTCTTCCTTGCCCCAGCCCGTGGTCGCCACGAGCAGCGCATTGCGCCCCCACTCGGTGGCGCGCAGCCGCTGTGCGAGCACGCGGCCGTCCATGTCCGGCATGCCGATGTCGAGCAGGGCCGCCGTCGGGCGATGCTGCGCTGCCAGCGCCAGTGCCTGTTCGCCGTTGTCGGCCACCAGCACGCGGTAGCCCGCGATCTCCAGCAGCTTGCCAAGGCCCCAGGCGGCGTCGGGGTTGTCGTCGACGACCAGCACGCCATGCGGCGTCTGCGTACGCGGCAGCTGCGTGCCCTCGGAGAGTACCGGCGCGGGGCTGTAGGTCGGGTTGGCGCGCAGCAGCGGCAGCCCGAAGCGGAAGCGGCTGCCGCGGCCGGCTCCATCCGATTTGGCATCGATCCACCCGTCGTGGTGCTCGAGGATGCTGCGCGCGAGCGCAAGGCCGATGCCGAGGCCGCCGGTGTTCGCAGACCCGGTCTGCGTGGCCTGCGTGAACATGTCGAACATCCGCTCGATGCTGGCCGGCTCCATGCCGATGCCGTCGTCCGTGACCGTGGTCACCACTTCGCCGTCCGACAGCTCCGCCGAGATGCTCACGTGGCCACCGGCCGGCGTGTACTTGGCCGCGTTGGTGAGCAGGTTGATGACGACCTGCGCCAGCCGCTTCGGGTCGGCATGCACCTCGAGATCGTGCGCGGGCAGGTGCACCGACAGCTGGTGGCCGGCCGCGTTCATTGCGGGGCGCGCGGCCTCCACCGCGTTCTGGATCACGCCCGAGATGCTCGTGGCCCGGCGGTCGAAGCTCAGGCGTCCCAGGCGCAGCCGGGAGACGTCGAGCAGGTCGTCCAGCAGCGCGCCCATCGCGCCCGACTGGCGCACGATGACCTCGGCCGCGCGCAGCCGGTCGCTGTCGACGGTGTCGCAGGAGGTCATCACCATCGCGGAGCTGGCAATCGAAGCCAGCGGATTGCGCAGCTCGTGCGAAAGGATGGCGAGGAAGCGGTCCTTCGTCTCGTCGGCCGATTCGAGCTCGCGCCGCGACGATTCGGCATCGGCAAGCGCTCGCACCAGCTCGGCGCGGCTTCGCTCCACCGTCTCCTGCGCTTCGCGCGCGGCGGTCTGGTCGCGCAGGATCTTGACGAAGCCCACCGCCTGGCCCGAGGCATCGCGCATCAGCATCATGGCGCCGCTCGCCCAGAAACGGGTGCCGTCCTTGCGTACGTGGAAGCGGTCGTCGGTGGCCTTGCCCTCGGCGAGCGCGGTCTGTGTCTCACGCCGGGGCGCACCGGCCTCGCGCTCCTCGGGCAGGAAGATCACGTCGGCGAGCTGGCCGACCACCTCGTCCTCGCTGTAGCCCAGAAGGCGCTGCGCACCCGCGTTCCAGGTGGTGATGCGGCGCTCCAGGTCGGTCGAGAAAATGGCGAACTCGCGCGCGTTCTCGATCACCAGCCGCAACTGCTCGCGGCTCTCGCGCAGCGCTTCCTCGGCCTGCTTGGCCGCGCTGATGTCGCGCAGCGTGGCCGTGCCGGCCATCACGTTGCCGCCGTCGTCGCGGATCGGCGAGATGGTCAGCGAGATATGGATGTCGGCGCCGTCCTTGCGCCGGCGCAGCGTCTCGATGGTGTCGAACTCCTGTGCGGTCGCGAGCTGCGCGACTGCGAGGTCGGCATCGGCGGCCTCGGGCGGCGCGAGCATCGACAGCGGCTGGCCGATGGCCTCTTCGGCCGTGTAGCCGAAGATGCGCTCGGCGCCCCCGTTCCAGCTCAGGATGGTGCGGTCGAGCGAGAAGCTGATGATCGCGTCGCTCGACGAAGTGACCACCGCCGACAGCCACAGCCGCACTTCCTCGGCCTGCTTGCGCTCGGTGATGTTGACGAAGGAGAGCACCACGCCCGCGATGCGGTCTTCGATGGTGCGGTAGGGCAGGAGCCGTGCGAGGTGCCAGCTGCCGTCGCTCTGGCCGACCTCGCGCTCGATCGGTGCGAGCCTGTCGAGCACGCGCTGCGCGTCCTCGCCGAGTTCGGGGTAGTGCAGCTGGCTCGTGAGGTCGGTCAGCGGGCGGCCCACGTCCGTGGGAATCAGGTTGAACAGCGTGACGGCCGACGGCGTGTAGCGCGTGATGCGAAGTTCGCGGTCGAGGAAGATGGTCGCGATGGCGGTCGCGTCCATCAGGTTGTGCATGTCGCTGTTGGCATGCCCGAGCTCGTCGACCTTGCTCTTGAGCTCGTGGTTGACGGTGGTGAGCTCCTCGTTGATCGACTGCAGCTCCTCGCGGCTGGTCTCCAGCTCCTCGGTGGCGGAGCGAAGCTCCTCGTTCATGGCCTGCAGTTCCTCGTTGCTGGCCTTGAGCTCTTCGGTGGAGGCTTCGTACTGCTCGACGGTGTCGCGCAGGTGCGATCTCAGCTGCTCAAGCTCGCGGTCGAGGTGGCGCGCCACCGGGTCGGTCTCGGCGCGCAGCGCTGGGACGTCGCGCGTGCCCGGCTCCTGTTCTGCCGCCTGTGCGTTCACCACGACCATGTACATGTCCGCGCCGATCTCGCTGAAGGGCGTGACATGAAGCGACACCGTCAGGCGCTCGTTGCCGAGCTCCAGCGGAATGCCGGCGATATCGGCGCGCGCCTTGGTCTGCGAGGCATGGTAGAGCGCGGCGCGCAGTTCGATGCGCAGGCTCGGCGTCACCGCGCGCAACAGGTTGCGGCTGGGCTCGCCGCCGCTGTACTGCAGGAAGCGGCCGGCGCTCGCGGAGAGATGGACGATGTCGTATTCGCGGTCCACCAGGATCGAGGGCGGCGCGATCTGCTCCAGCAGACGCAGGTGCACTTCGCTCCACGAGGTCTGGCGGCCCTCGAGCGCGCGAGCCATCTTCTGGGCGTCGAGCGCTGAATGTTCGAAGGCGTTGCCTGCGAGCACCGGTGCCCCGGCCGTGCTGCGCTGGGCTTCGAGCCCGAGCGCCAGCGTGCCTGGTTCCGAGGGCATGTGGAGGCCCGCGCGCGGCCTGGGACGCTGCTGGTAGATGCGGTTCTTCTTGTCGATGATGTTGAAAAGCTGGCTGCCGTCTTCCACCGATTCGGCGGAACCCAGGAACAGGCGACCCGTCGGCAGCAGTGCGAAGTGGAAGATGTCGAACACCCGCGCCTGCGCTTCGCGGTTAAGGTAGATCAGCAGGTTGCGGCAGGTCACGAGGTCCAGCCGCGAGAAGGGCGAGTCCTTGAGCACGTCGTGCATCGCGAAAAGCACCATCTCGCGCAGTTCGCGGCGCACGCGGTAGCCGCGGTGCTCCTTCACGAAGAAGCGGCGCAGCCGGTCTTCGCTCACGTCGGCTTCGATCGCAGCCGGATAGAGGCCCTCGCGCGCCGCGCGGATCGCGTCCTCGTCGAGGTCGGTGGCGAAGATCTGTATCAGCGGCGGCGTGTCGAGAAGGCGCGCCTGCTCGCTCAGCAGCATCGCGATCGAATAGGCCTCCTCGCCGGTCGCGCAGGCCGCGGCCCACACGCGCACCGTGTCGTTCGGCCCCTTGTTGGCGAAGAGCGTGGGAATCTGGCGCTCCAGCGCGGCGAAGCAGTCGGGATCGCGGAAGAAGTTGGTGACGCTGATGAGCAGGTCCTGCAGCAGCGCGCCCGATTCGCCGGGCCGGGTGCGCAGGCAACCCAGGTAGCCCTGCAGGTCGTCGATGCCGTTGACCTGCATGCGCCGGCCGATGCGGCGCAGGATGGTCGCGCGCTTGTAGCAGGAAAAATCGCGTCCGGTGCGCGTGCGCAGGAAGGTCAGCACGTCGCGCAGCGCGACCTCGTCCTTGCTGTCGGTGTCGCTGTGGATGCCTGCCGGCGGGCAGTCCGCGGAAGCGGGCCTCTCCTCGGACGGCAGCCGCAGCGAAGATTCCTGACGAATGTAGGACAGCAGGCGCGCAGGCATCTCGGTGACCGGCAGCACCCAGTCGACCATGCCGGTCGCCATCGCGGAGCGCGGCATGCCGCTGTGCTCGGCCTCCTCGGGATCCTGCGCGATCGTGAGGCCGCCGCGTTCCTTGATGCGCTTGATGCCGATCGCACCGTCGCCATCCGCGCCCGAAAGCACCACGGCGGCGGCATGCGGGCCGTGCGTGTCGGCGAGGGTGCGGAAGAAGAGGTCGACGGCCACGTGCCGGCCGCGCTCGGATTGCGGCTTGCCCAGGTGCAGGTGGCCTTCGACTGCCTTGAGCGACTTGCCCGGAGGGATCACGTAGACATGGTCCAGTTCCATCGCAAGCGATTCCTGCACCTGCACCACGGGCATCGCGGTGCATCGCTGCAGCAGCTCGGCGAGCGTGCTGTCGAAATCGGCGGACAGATGGATGACCACGACGAAGACCAGGCCCGGCTCGGGAGGCATGGCTCTGAAGAAGGACTGCAGTGCCGCGACGCTGCCGGCCGAGCCGCCCAGGCCGATGACGGGCAGCATCTGGTAGCCGCGTGTGGGGATCGCGTCGTCGGAAAGTGCTGCTGCAGCCTCTTCGGCCTGGTCGGGGTTTTGTTCGCTCATGCTGCTTCGAAGGTTGGACGATTATGCGGCGCGCTTCGCAGGCGGCATCGCCGCGCCGGCTGCCTAGCCTTCACGCAAAGGGCCTTCCGCTTCGAGCAGCCGCATATGGTGTGCCAACCTGGCGAGGAGCTCGTCGGCGCGCTTCTCTCCGGCCTGCGCCTCACGCTCGCGGCCGCTTGCGCGCGCCACCGCGGCGAGGCGGCGCAGCAATACCTCGCGCCTCTGGAGTGCGCGGACTTCATCGCGCAGAGCTTCGTCCGACTCGGCGGCTTGGGCCCCTGCGAGGCTGGGCCCGGAGAAGACATGGCCTCTCTGGCAGCTGTACTGCCAGGCGGGGCCATCCGCGCATTCTTGCATTGCGTCGCCGCATGCGGGACAGGCCATGGTCGAGGAGCGGTCCGGGCGCTCCACCTCGTCCGCGCCGAAGTGCGCCCCGGCCCGCAGTTCCCCGTAGGGCCGTGTCGTCGCAGCGGGAGGCGCGACAGGGCCGCGCGCCAGACGCAGCAGATGAGCGGGGATATCGGCGGGCGGCAGGCAGAGGTCCACCGCCACGTGGTCGAGCGCGCTGCGAGGCATCGAGGCTTCCTTCGCAGTCCTCGGGTCCTGCACGATGGCGACGCCGCCATGCGCCTTGATTGCGCGCAGCCCGGCGCAGCCGTCGACCATCCGGCCGGCCAGCAGCACGCCGATGGCCCGGGCGCCCCAGTGCTGCGCCGCGGAGCGGAACAGCGGATCGATCGCAGGGCGTGTCCAGTTCTCCTTGGGGCCGCGCAGCACGCTCATGGTGTCTGCCATCAGCAGCAGATGGTGATCGGGTGCGGCAACGTAGATCCTGCCGGGCTGCACGCATTCACCGTCGGTCGCGAAGCGCGCCTTCAGAGCGCACCGCCGGTTCAGCATCGCAGGCAATTGGCTGCGATGCGCCCCGATGTGCAGGACCACGAGCACCGGCGCAGGAAAATTCTCGGGCAGCGCAGCGCAGACCTCCACCAGCGCCGCAAGGCCCGCGGCGGACGCGCCGATCAGCAGCGCGCGCGCAGCCGGCAAGAGCGGCTCTGGAGCATGTGGGCCGGCCGTGGCGGGATCAGATGTCGACATGCCGGCCATCAGGTTTCGTCCACCCCGAGCGCGCTGTAGGACGTGCGCGGATCAGCGGCGCCGAATCCGCGGAAGTGATGAAAGACGACGAGAGGGACGGCCGGCACACCGATTGCTGGTGCCGCGGAGCCGGCGCCGCGTCTCCATGGCTACCATCGCACTTTGGACGAGTGTGACGACGCGGCGTTCTTTCGAGCCACAACTTCGAGCCCTATGTTCAATTTGCTTTTCAAGGCTTCCGTTGCCGGTCTGGCGGTGATCGGTGCGAAGACCGCCTGGCGGTTCGCTTCGCGCGGCGCATCGGAACCTTCGGCGCGCGTGTGCGCCGCGCCGGCTTTCACGACATCCACGGCGCCATCCTCCGCGCCATGGCCAGCCGCCAGGCTCGCGCGCATCGACCACGACCTGCGAACGCCGATCGGAACGATCGCCAACACCGTCGAACTGCTGCGCAGCATGGCACCCGAATCGGACGCCAGCCACGAGGCCTTCGAAGTCATCGAACGACAGGTGCGCCGCCTCACCACGCTGACGGCTGAACTGCACGAGGTCGTGGCTCTGCAGGACTCGTCGGACGTCGCAGTCCGCCAGACCGACAGGTCGGGGCACTGAGTTCGATCGGAAAAATTTGCAGCATGAGTTACCGGCGCGTTCGCGCACCCGGTAGAAATCGCCCGGTCGACAGACGCGCGGGCCCTGGCACGCCAGTTGCCATGCAGTGGCATGACAACGTTGCGTCGCACTTCGCGAGAGGAGTACTTCATGATCAACCACGAGCCGCCGCGTGCGCCGGCCATCGGCGCCAAGGCGCGACCCCTTCCGACCGACGAACATCTGTGCTGGCGGTAGGTCGCGGGTGGTGCGTCGAATGGGTTCCCGCTGGCTCCACAAAGCGCAGGAGAGGCGCATCCTGCCGCTCGCGCCCGGAAAAGCCGAAGGCCCCTGGGGTGACGACTGGCCCCAGGGCTGGAATGTCGAACTCGAGGTCATCGACGCTGATCAGAGGCTGGGCTGGCGCGCGAGTGTGTCGTTGCGCGGTGAGCGGTTATGCCTTTTGTGTTCCCTCAACTGCGCCGACGACATTCCGGCCGTGCGCGCTGACGCACGGCGGCGAATACGGGAGTGGATCGGCGAATGGCAGGCGCGGGCGGGACTCGCCGACTGAGCGGGGGGCCACGGGCACGAATCGCTCCTCGCTGCCTGTAGGAGAACATCGCAAGCCTGTGCGACGCGCGCGCAACACGCCCCCTGCGAACCTACACTCGCGCCCTGACGGTTCAGGGAGTTTCGAAGGGTTTGCGCGAGGAGGCCAATGGGACACGCACTCGTCGTCGATGACGATGCCGATTCGGCGCACGTGCTCGCCGCGCTGGTAAGCCGCGAAGGCCATTCCGTCTCCACGGCGGGCGACATCGCGAGCGCGAAGCGCTGCGTGGCGATGCAGGCGCCCGATCTGCTGCTGCTAGATCTCCATCTGCCCGATGGTTCCGGTTTCGAACTGCTGCAGCAATCCGATCTGCTGGGCGACACCGAGATCGTTTTGATCACGGGACAGGCGAGCGTGGAGACGTCGATCCAGGCGCTGCGCATCGGTGCGGCCGACTACCTCGTGAAGCCGGTGAATCCGCAGCACCTCAAGGGTCTTCTGTCGCGGCTGCTGCGTCCTTCTGCGCTGCGGCGCGAGCTCGACCGCATCACCGAACAGTGGCGCGAAACGGGGCGCTTCGGCCAGCTCATCGGGCAGTCGGAGCCCATGCAGAAGGTCTACCAGCAGATCGCTCGCGTGGCGGGCACTTCGGTGGCCGTGTTCGTGCATGGCGAGAGCGGCACCGGCAAGGAACTGGTGGCTCGCGCGGTGCACGACCTGAGCCGCCGCCGCGAGCAGCCGTTCCTGGCCGTGAATTGCGGCGCGCTGTCGCCGCACCTGATCGAGAGCGAGATCTTCGGCCACGAGAAGGGCAGCTTCACCGGCGCGGACCGCCAGCACCGCGGCTTCTTCGAGCGCGCCCATGGCGGCACGCTGTTCCTCGACGAGGTGACGGAGATGCCGCCCGAGCTGCAGGTGAAGCTGCTGCGGGTGCTGGAGACGGGAACCTTCATGCGCGTGGGTTCGAACGACGTGCAGCAGACCGACGTGCGCGTGATCGCCGCGACCAACCGCGATGCCCACCAGGCCGTCGCGCGCGGCGTCCTGCGGGAGGATCTGCTGTACCGGCTCAACGTCTTCCCGATCGGACTGCCGCCGCTGCGCGAACGCGGGGAGGACGTGCTGCTGCTGGCCGACGACTTCCTGCGCCAGTTGCAGGAGCAGGAAGACACGGCGGACCTCAAGCGCCTGACCGAGGATGCGCGC
Source organism: uncultured Variovorax sp. (assembly GCA_913776885.1). Taxonomy (GTDB): domain Bacteria; phylum Pseudomonadota; class Gammaproteobacteria; order Burkholderiales; family Burkholderiaceae_C; genus Variovorax. The sequence goes on along the minus strand of CAJYQC010000343.1, from coordinate 857 downwards.
CGTCGGCTGCTGGCTCACACCTGGCCCGGCAACGTGCGCGAACTGCGCAACGCGATCCAGCGTGCGTGGGTCATGGCCGTGGGCAGCACCGTGACCGAGGAGTGGCTGCCGCAGCCCGCGGCCGCCGATGCGCGGCACATTGCCGCGCCATCAGTGCAGGCGGCGCGGGACGACCACGCCGATGGAGCGCCGTCGCTCGCGATACCGGTGGGCACGCCGCTCTCGGAGATCGAGCGCCGCGTGATCCTCGCCACCTTCGAACACTGCAAGCACCACAAGGAGCGAACCGCCGCCATGCTCGGCATCAGCATGAAGACGCTCTACAACAAACTAAAGGACTACCAGCGCGAGCCCGACTGAAGTGCGCAGCGCTGCCTGTGCGCCGGGTCCTACGAGCGGAGGGGAGGGGCTTCCGTCAACGCACGCGGAAGCACTGCGCCACGATCGACACCGATGGAGCGATCCATCCCCGCTTTTCCTCCCTGAGCGGGTGCCTGATGCATGACAGCATGAGGTTTGCAGCCCGGCACCGTGCCGGGCTTTTTTTTGCAGATGCTGTCTCCTTCGTACCGGACATGGCGGGTGCCGTGCGGCCAGACGGGCCTTCGCTTTGCGCCGCGTCCTACCGGGCGCCACCGTGCACGCGCGCGAAATCTCTTCATGTCGAATCGATTGACCCAGGCGCTGTTGCTGCTGCAGCAACTTGCCTATGCGCGCATCCTGTGCGAATTCCATCGCCAGCGGCAGGTGCATGCGGGCAGCGCGGTGTCGTCGCCGGAACTGGCGTCCGCGTGCCGGCGCCTGCGCGCGTGCGAGGCCAACTGGGGGCATTGCCGTGCCGCGCTGGCCGATTCGCC
>CAJYQC010000342.1 GCA_913776885.1 uncultured Variovorax sp. | reverse complement strand
CATCGGCAGGTCGTTGGCGCCGTCGCCCACGGCGATGGTCTCCTGCGGCGAGATGCCCATGAGCGAGGCCACCTCCAGCAGCGTGCGGCGCTTCTCGGCGCCGTCGCAGATGTCGCCCCAGCTCTGCGTGACCACCTCGCCGGTGAGCTTGCCGTCGGCCTCGTCGAGCAGGTTGGAGCGCGCGAAATCGATGCCCAGCCGGTCCTTCACGCGGTTCGCGAAGAAGGTGAAGCCGCCCGACACCAGCAGCACCTTGAGGCCCGCTGCCTTGCAGGCCGCCACCAGCTCGCTCGCGCCGGGGTTGAGCTTCAGGCGCTCGTCGTACACCTGCTGCAGCGCCCCGACCGGCACGCCCTTGAGCAACGCGACGCGGCGGCGCAGGCTTTCCTTGAAGTCCTTGATCTCGCCGCGCATCGTGGCTTCGGTGATCGCGGCCACCTCCGCCTTCTTGCCGACGGCATCGGCGATCTCGTCGATGCACTCGATGTTGATCAGCGTCGAATCCATGTCGAATGCGATCAGCTTGAAGTCGGCGAGCTTCAGCGGCGGCTTCATGCGCTGGATGACGAGGCCGGGGGAGATTTCCGAGGAGGGTGAAGGAGTGGTCATCAGTCGTACCAGTTCTCGACGCGCAAGCCGGGGACCCGCGCGAATTCACGGGTGTTGCGAGTGACGACGATCAGGTCGTGGGCGAGCGCCGTGCCGGCGATCAACAGATCGTAGGGGCCGATGGGCGTTCCGGTTTGAGAAAGCGCCTGGCGCAATTGGCCGGCGCGGATGGCGCTCGTGTGATCCAGCTGCAGCCAGACGTAGCGCTGGCGCGAATCTTCGATGAAGAGGCGCATCGGCGCCGGGTTGCTCGAGCGCGCCAGGCCGAATGCGATTTCGAACAGGCTGACGCTGCAGACATGCAGCACGGACGGATCGGTCGCGTCGATGCGCTCCCGATAGCGTCCTTGCCCTTTGAACGCGTAGATCAGCGCATTGGTGTCCAGCAGGAACATCAGAGCGATTCGCGCGGCGCGTCCACGCCCAGATCGCTGTGCCGCTCGGGACCCAGCAGAAAGTCCAGCCCGTCGTCGCCGCCCGCAGCGCGCAGTCGGTCGATCTCGGCCCAGAAGGCGGAACGATCCGTGCCCAGCCGACGTTTCTCGGCCTCGGCGAATTGCGCGAACCACCGGCTCAAAGACAGCCCCGCGCGGGCCGCCGCGCTCTTGGCCGCATCCAGCGTGTCGTCTTCCAGGTAGATGGTGACTTGGGACATGGGATTCTCCCGTCGGGAAATTACACTCGCAATTATATAAGTGCCGGCCACTTATATCGCCGCGGCGGCGCTTTCCCTGGCGGTGGGCTGGCCCAGGCTGCGCAGTACGTCGCGCACCATCTGGGCCCGGTCCTTGGGTTCTTTCAGTTCGCGCTCGATGCGCAGCTTCTCGTTGCCGGCGAGCTTGATGTGCCTGTTCTTCTGGATCAGCTGGATGATGGCCATGCCATCCACCGGCGGGTCTTTCTTGAAGGTGATGTTGATGATGCCCGGCGCCGCGTCGACCTTCACCACGCCGTAGGGCCGCGCGAGCACGCGCAGGCGGTGGGTGTCGATCAGCGTCTGCGCCTGCGGCGGCAGCTTGCCGAAGCGGTCGACGATTTCTTCGAGCAGCGTGTCGATCTGGTCGGGTGTCTTCGCCGTCGCCAGCTTCTTGTAGAACGACAGGCGCAGGTGCACGTCGCCGCAGTAGTCGTCGGGCAGCAGGGCGGGGGCGTGCAGGTTGATCTCGGTCGTGACCGACAGCGGCGACAGCAGGTCGTGCTCCTGCCCGGCTTTCAGTGCGCGCACGGCCTCGCTGAGCATCTCGTTGTAGAGCTGGAAGCCGATCTCCATCATGTTGCCGCTCTGGTTCTCGCCCAGCACCTCGCCGGTGCCGCGGATCTCCAGGTCGTGCATGGCCAGGTAGAAGCCGGAGCCGAGCTCTTCCATCTGCTGGATGGCGTCGAGCCGCTGCGCCGCCTGCTTGGTCAGGCCCTCGGTGTCGGGCACCATGAGGTAGGCATACGCCTGGTGGTGCGAACGGCCGACGCGCCCGCGCAGCTGGTGCAGCTGCGCCAGGCCGAACTTGTCGGCACGGCTGATCACGATGGTGTTGGCGGTCGGCACGTCGATGCCGGTCTCGATGATGGTCGAGCACAGCAGGAGGTTGTAGCGCTGCGCCACGAAGTCGCGCATCACGCGCTCCAGCTCGCGCTCGGGCATCTGGCCGTGGGCCACGGCGATGCGGGCTTCGGGCAGGATCTCTTCGAGCTTCTGGCGGCGGTTCTCGATGGTCTCGACCTCGTTGTGCAGGAAGTAGACCTGCCCGCCGCGCTTGAGCTCGCGCAGCACGGCTTCGCGGATCACGCCGGTGCCCTCGTTGCGCACGAAGGTCTTGATGGCCAGGCGCCGCTGCGGCGCGGTGGCGATCACCGACAGGTCGCGCAGGCCTTCCAGCGCCATGCCCAGCGTGCGCGGGATGGGCGTGGCGGTGAGCGTGAGCACGTCCACCTCGGCGCGCAGCGCCTTCATCTGCTCCTTGTGGCGCACGCCGAAGCGGTGCTCCTCGTCGATGATGAGCAGCCCCAGGTTGTGGAACTTGGTCGATTCGCTGAGCAGCTTGTGCGTGCCCACGACGATGTCCACCGTGCCGTCCGCGATGCCCTTGATCGCCGCGGTGATCTCCTTGCCCGAGCGGAAGCGCGACACCTCGGCGATCT
>CAJYQC010000341.1 GCA_913776885.1 uncultured Variovorax sp. | reverse complement strand
CCGCGCGGCGCACGAGCGCGTGAAGCCCTACATCCGCCGCACGCCGCTGGTCGATGCCCATCCCTGGGTGCCCGGCGGCGCGGCGCAGGTGCGCTTCAAGGCCGAGTGCCAGCAGGTGACAGGCTCCTTCAAGGCGCGCGGTGCATTCAACCGCGTGCTGAAACTTCCCGAGGAGGTGCGCCGCCAGGGGCTGGCCACCGCGTCGGGCGGCAATTTCGGCGCGGCCGTGGCCTATGTCGGCAAGACGCTGGGCCTGCCGGCCAACGTGTTCGTGATGAACACCAGCACGCCGATCACCCGCGCCCGCATCGAGAGCCATGGTGCGAAGCTCACGGTGCACGGTGACTTCTGGGACCAGAGCTGGGACGCCGCCGGCGCCAACGTGGCCGAGCACGGCGGTGCGCTGCTGCATCCGTATGCCGACCGCGACGTGGTGATCGGACAGGGCACGACTGCGCTGGAGATCATCGACGAGTGGCCCGAGGTCGAGACGCTGGTCGTTTCCATCGGCGGCGGCGGGCTGCTCGCCGGCATCGCGCAGGCGGCCAAATTGCTCAAGCCCTCGATCCGCGTGATCGGGGTCGAGGCAGCGGGCTGTCCGACGCTCTACACCTGTCGCAAGGAAGGCCGGATCGTGAAGCTGGAGAACGTGAAGACGCGCGTGCCCATCTTGGCCGCGCGTTCGACCGAGCTGCTGAACTTCGAGTTGATCGAGAAGTACGTCGACGAGATCGTGCTGGTCGATGAGGAGGTCATCGAGGATTCGGCACGCTCGGCGTGGCAGCACGCGGGCCTGGCCATCGAGCTCGGCGCAGCCACCGCGCTGGCGGCGGTGAGCCACCGCTGCTTCGATCGGCGCGACGACGAGAAGATCGCCGTGGTGCTGTGCGGCAGCGGCAGCGACGGGATGCCGCAGGCCTGAGCCCTGCCGCCTTGCAGGGCAGGGCGCTTCAAAGCATGTACGTCACGAGCTTGAAGTCAGGGTCCTCCGGGAACGACTTCACCGTGAACCCCAGCCGGCGCACCAGCTTCAGCATGTCGGGGTTGTTGGCGAGCACCAGCCCGTCCATTTCGGCGAGGCCCTTGTCGCGGGCCACGTCGATGATGCTTTCCATCAGCCGCGAGCCGATGCCCCGGCCGCTGAACTCGTCGGCCACCACGAGGGAGAACTCGCAGCTGGTCTGGTCGGGGTTGGTGACGTAGCGCGAGACGCCCACGATGCGCTCGCTCTCGAGCACGGTGCCGTCGGGCGACACGCTGCGCTCCATCACCACTGCTACCAGCGCCATCTCGCGGTCGTAGTCGATCAGCGTGAAGCGCGAGAGCATCGACGGCGGCAGCTCGTGGAAGCGCGAGACGAAACGGAACCAGCGGCTCTCGGGCGACAGGCCCTGCACCAGCGCCTGCAGCATCTGCGCGTCGTTGGGATGCACCGGCCGCACGATGTAGGTGCCGCCGCCCGTGCCGGCCAGCGGCCACTCGCGACGGTAGCGCGCGGGGTACGGCATGATCGCCAGGTGCTGGTAGCCGTTGACCGCGTTGCCCACGTGGGCCGCCACCGCCTGCGTGCTGCTGCCCACCACGATGCGCGCATCGACCGAGATGGCGCCGTTCTCGTCCACGATGATGGGGTTGATGTCCATCTCGCGCAGCTCGGGCAGTTCGCACACCATCTCCGACACGCGCAGCAGCAGGTCTTCGAGCGCCTCCATGTCCACTGCGTGGGCACCGCGCCATTCGCCCAGCGTCTCGGCCACGCGCGAACGCTCGATGAGCCGGCGTGCCAGGAACTGGTTGAGCGGCGGCAGTTCCATGGCGCGGTCGTCGAGCAGCTCGATCATGGTGCCTCCCGCGCCGAACACGATGACGGGCCCGAAGGGTTCGTCGGTGACCATGCCCACGTAGATCTCGCGGCCGCGGCGTGCGCGCACCATCTTCTGGACCGTCACGCCGTTGATGCGCGCCTCGGGCGCGAGGCGCGCCACGCGCTCCATCATCTCGACGTAGGTGTCGCGCGCGGCAGTGCCGTTGAGCACGTTGAGCGCCACGCCTTCCACGTCGGACTTGTGCGCGATGTCGGGCGAATCGATCTTCAGCGCCACCGGAAAGCCCAGTTGCGTCGCGATCATCATCGCCTCGCTGGGGCTGCGCGCCAGCAGCGTGCGCGTGATCGGAATGTGGAAGGCCGACAGCAGCGACTTCGACTCCATCTCCGTCAGTACATTGCGCCGTTCGGCCAGCACGCTCTCTATGAGCAGGCGCGCTCCCTCGATGTCGGGCTTGGCCAGTGCAGACAGCGGCGGCGGCGTCTGCTGCAGCAGCTGCTGGTTCTGGTAGAAGGCCGCGATGTTGCCGAAGGCGCCCACGGCCGCCTCTGGCGTGCGGAAGCTCGGGATGGTCGCCTCCGCCAGCACCGAGCGCGCCTTGCCCACGGAGGAGTCGCCCATCCAGCAGGCCAGCAGCGGCTTGTTCATCGGCCGCGGAATGTCGGCCAGCGCCTTCGCGGTGGCCGCCGCGTCGATGCCGGGCTTGGGCGAGAAGATGGAGAGCACGCCGTCGACCTGGCTGTCGGTCGAAGCGGCGTCGATGGCGGCGCGGTAGTGGGCGGGCTGCGCCTCTTCGGAAAGGTCGATCAGGTCGGCCAGCGAGGCGAGCGCGGGCAGGGCGGGCTGCAGCACCTTCTGCGCCGGGGCCGAGAGCTTGCCGAGGTCGAGCCCGATCTCGTTGATCCAGTCGGCCGCCAGCACGCCGGGCCCGCCGCCGTTGGTGACCACCGCCAGCCGCTTGCCGACGGGGCGATAGCGCGAGGCCAGGCACTTGGCTGCGGAGAAAAGCTCGACGAAGGAGCGCACGCGCACTGCGCCCGCACGGCGCAGTGCGGCGTCGAACACGTCGTCGCTGCCCACGATGGCCGCGCTGTGCGTCTGCGCGGCCTCGTTGCCGGCGGGCTTGCGCCCGGCCTTGAGCACAACCACCGGCTTGGCGTGCGAAGCCGAGCGCAGCGCGCTCATGAAGCGGCGCGCATCGGCGATGCCTTCGAGGTAGATGATGATGCTGTGCGTGGCCTGGTCGTTCGCCAGGAAGTCGAGCACCTGCGGAATGTCGACCGAGGTGTGCGGACCCAGCGACACCACGCTGGAGAAACCCACGCCGTTCTGCCGCGCCCAGTCGAGCATCGAGGCCGTGAGCGCGCCCGACTGCGCCACCAGCGCGAGCGGTCCGCTGCCGGCCAGCGGCCCGGCCACGCTGGCATTGAGATGCAGCAGCGGCCTCTGGAAGCCCTGCGAATTGGGGCCCAGCAGGTGCACGCCTTCGCGGCGCGCGATCTTTCGCCAGTGCGCCGC
>CAJYQC010000340.1 GCA_913776885.1 uncultured Variovorax sp. | reverse complement strand
CGGCGGCATCGGCGGTGCGGGGGCCGACCTCGGCTCCGTGCCCTACACCTTCGGCACGCCACCCGTCGTGCCCTCCGCCCTTCGCATGCAGACGCCGGGCGCAGCGAGCGACGGCGACGGGCATGGCGAGGCCGACAACGACGCCGCCAGCTCCGCAGATCCCAAGGTCACGCGCCAGCCCCTGCGCGGCGAATCCGCCCACTGGATCACCCGCACCGCACTGTGCGTCGAGGTGCGCGACCCGCGGCGCGCCAACGGCCCCGCCGCCGAGAAGAAGGGCAGCGCCTCGGGCGTGCTCTACGTCTTCATGCCGCCGCTGGCCCGGCTGGAGGACTACCTCGATCTGGTCACGGCGGTGGAGGCCACCGCCCGCGACCTGGGCGTGCGCATCGTGATGGAAGGCTATCCGCCGCCGCGAGATCCGCGCCTGAAGCTGCTGCAGGTCACGCCCGACCCGGGCGTGATCGAGGTCAACATCCATCCGGCCCACAACTGGAAGGAACTGGTCGACCACACCGAATTCCTCTACAACGCCGCCTTCGAAACCCGCCTGTCGGCCGAGAAGTTCATGACCGACGGCCGCCACACCGGCACCGGCGGCGGAAACCACTTCGTGATGGGCGGCGCCACGCCCGCCGACAGCCCCTTCCTGCGCCGGCCCGAGCTGCTGGCCAGCCTGCTGCTGTACTGGCACAACCATCCGTCGCTGAGCTACCTGTTCTCGGGCATGTTCATCGGCCCGACCAGCCAGGCGCCGCGCGTGGACGAGGCACGCAACGACCAGGTCTACGAGCTGGAGATCGCGCTGAAGGAGATCGCGAAGAACCGCGAGATCTACGGCCAGAACATGCCGGCCTGGCTGGTCGACCGCACGCTGCGCAACATCCTGATCGACGTCACGGGCAACACGCACCGCAGCGAGTTCTGCATCGACAAGCTCTACTCGCCCGACTCCAGCACCGGCAGACTCGGCCTACTGGAGCTGCGCGCCTTCGAGATGCCGCCGCATGCGCGCATGAGCATCGCGCAGCAGTTGCTCATCCGCGCGCTGGTGGCCCGCTTCTGGGACGAGCCCTACAAGGCGCCCGTCACCCGCTGGGGCACCGAGCTGCACGACCGCTTCCTGCTGCCGACCTTCGTGAAGATGGACTTCGACGACGTCATCAGCGAGATGCGCCAGGCCGGCTTCGCCTTCGACCCCGACTGGTTTGCGCCGCATTTCGAGTTTCGCTTCCCGCTGGTGGGCCAGGTCCAGGCGATGGGCGTGGAGCTCTCGCTGCGCAACGCGCTCGAGCCCTGGCACGTGATGGGCGAGGAAGGCGCGATCGGCGGCACGGTGCGCTATGTGGATTCGTCGCTGGAGCGCATCGAAGTGCGCGTGACCGGCCTGAACGAGAGCCGCCACGTCGTCACCGTCAACGGCAAGGTGCTGCCGCTGCAGCCCACCGGCGTGGCCGGCGAGTTCGTGGCGGGCGTGCGCTACAAAGCCTGGAACCCGCCTTCGTCGCTGCACCCGAGCATCAAGGCCCATGCGCCGCTGACCTTCGACCTGGTCGACACCTGGATGAAGCGCTCGCTGGGTGGCTGCCAGTACTTCGTGGCCCACCCGGGCGGGCGCAACTACGAGACCTTCCCGGTCAACGCCTACGAGGCCGAAAGCCGCCGCCATTCGCGCTTCACGCGCACCGGCCACACCCCGGGCCTTCTGCGCACCCCGCCGGCGACCATCGAGCTGCCGGGCAGCCGCGAATTCCCGTTCACGCTCGATCTGCGGCGTTGAGGGGAAATCCGTCACACCGCCCGAACGGCCGCCCCGTGACGGCGGTGTGACAATCCACCCCCTGTGGAACCTTTGAACGAATCCCTGTTCGACGCCCAGGCACTGGAGTTTCCGGGGGCCCTGGCGTCGGCGCTCGCCCCGCCTGCCCTGCCCGGCCATTTCGACGAAATGCGCGGGCTGGCCACGCCGGCGGCTCCTTCCAGGGCGACTACTGCACCCCTTGCCACACCCGCCGCGGCCCCGCAGCTGCACGACGCGGCGGCACCGCCTCCGGCCGCGCCGCAAGCCCCGTCCCCGGAGCAGCCGAAACAACCTGAACAGCCCGGGCAGCCGCCCCTCACCCCGGCCTGGAACGCCTTCTTCGAGCAGCTGGGCCCTGGCGGCTTCAACGACCTTCCCCGGCGCGCGGCCAGCCTGGAGCGGCAGATCCGCGACAACGGCGTCACCTACAACGTGTATGCCGACGCCAACGGCCCGCAGCGGCCCTGGTCGCTCGACCTGTTCCCGCTGATCGTCTCGCCCGAGAGCTGGAGTCGCATCGAGGCCGGCGTGCTGCAGCGCGTGCGCGTGCTCGACCGCGTGATGGCCGACGCCTACGGCCCCCAGCAGTTGCTGGCCGAGGGCCTCATTCCCCCGGCGCTGGTGCGCGGCCACCCCGGCTACCTGCGCGCGCTGCACGGCGTGAAGCCGCCGGGCGACACCTGGCTGCACATCGCAGCCTTCGACCTCGCGCGCGGCCCCGACGGCAACTGGTGGGTAGTCTCCCAGCGCACGCAGGCGCCTTCGGGCCTGGGCTACCTGCTGGAGAACCGCCTGGCCATCACGCGGCAGTTTCCTCAGGCTTTCGAGGCACTGCACGTGCAGCGCCTGGCCGCCACCTACAGCGCCATGATGGAAGGCCTGCAACGCATGTGCCCGGCCGGCGTGCCGCCGCACATCGCGCTGCTCACCCCGGGACCGTACAACGAGACCTACTTCGAGCATGCGTACCTCGCGCGCTACCTCGGCCTCACGCTGGTGGAGGGCAGCGACCTCACGGTGCGCGACCAGCGGCTCTATCTGAAGACGCTGCAGGGCCTGCGGCCGGTGCACGGCCTCATCAAGCGTCTGGACGACCAGTTCCTCGACCCCCTGGAGCTGCGCCCCGACTCCACGCTCGGCGTGCCCGGCCTGCTGCAAGCCATCCGCGCCGGCAACGTGCTGGTGGCCAACATGCCCGGCTCGGCCTTCCTCGAATCGCCCGCACTGCTGGGCTTCCTGCCCGGGCTGGCGCGCCGCCTGATCGACGAGAAGCTCATGCTGCCCGCCTTGCCGACCTGGTGGTGCGGCGAGCGCGCCGCGCTCGAATCGGTGCTGCCCCAGCTGGGCGACTGCGCCATCAAGCCCACGTATCCCGGCTTCGACGGCCGCGCGAGCTTCGAGGCCGTGCTCGGCAGCCAGCTCGGGCGGCGCGAGCTCGACGAGTGGGCCGGCCGCATCGTGCGCGAGGGCGACGTCCACACCGTGCAGGGCTACATGCCGCTGTCGCAGATGCCCACCTGGGCCAACGACATGGGCCCGGGCCACATCGCGCCGCGCGCCGTGATGCTGCGCGTGTTCGCGGTGAGCGACGGCGCGCAGTCATGGCGCGTGCTGCCGGGCGGCCTGGCGCGGCTCACCGAGCCCGACGCGCAGTTCGCGTCGATGCAGCGCGGCGGCAGCAGTGCCGACGTGTGGGTGCAGACGCACGGCGAGGTCGATCGCACCACGCTGCTGCAGCCGCACAGCACGCCGGCATCGCTCGCGCGGCACCGCGCGCCGGTCACCAGCCGCGCGGCCGAGAACATGTTCTGGCTGGGCCGCTACACCGAGCGCGCCGAGAACGCGGTGCGCCTGGCCCGCCTCACGCTGAGCCTGCTGGGCAGCGAAGACCAGTCGTCGCGCCCGCTGCTCGAATGGCTGCACCGCATGGCGCTGCGCAATGCGCTGGTGCCGGCCGGTGTGCCGAGCGCGCCGCAGTCGCGCCGTGTGTTCGAGCGCGCGCTCATCGCCGAGCTGGGCGACGTGGCGCGCGGCGGCAGCGTGGGCTTCAGCCTGCGCTGCATCCGGCAGGCGGCGGCGGCCGTGCGCGAGCGGCTCTCGCAGGACACCTGGAACCAGATCGTGCGCACCGAGGCCGAATTCCTGCGCCGCGCCGCCGAGCAGGCCGACGAAGGCAGCTTCGCCGCCAGCGCGGCATTGCGCGCCCTCGAGTCCGCCAGCAACGCGCTCGCCGCCATGACCGGCGCGCAGACCGACCGCATGACGCGCGACGATGCCTGGCGGCTCCTGTCCATCGGCCGCCACATCGAGCGGCTGGGCTTCCTCGCGAACGCGCTGGAGGCCGGCTTCGACAACGGTGCGGTGCACGAAGTGAGCGGCTTCGAGGCCATGGTGGCCCTCTTCGACAGCACCATCACCTTCCACGCCCGCTACCAGCAGCGCCGCGACGTCGCCACCATGGTCGACCTGCTGGTGCTCGACGCCGAAAACCCGCGCTCGCTGGCGTGGGTCACGCAGACCCTGCGCGGGCGCATCGCACGGCTGGCCGGCAGTGCGCCGGGCAAGCTGACGGCCCTTTCGTACGAGCTGCCCGATCCGGCCGGCTGGACGCTCGAGCACCTTTGCGCCGCCGGGCCCGACGCCGACTACCCTGAGCTCGTGAAGCTGCTCGCCGGCTGCGAGACCGCGGCCTACCACGTGTCCGACGCCATCGGCACGCGCTACTTCACGCTGACCTCCGAGTCGCTGCGCTCGGTCGGCGCCTGAACAGGTACTCCCCCATGCTTCGCGCACTTCGTGTCGCTACGCACACCCCCTCGCCGGGGGCGACGCCTGCGGCCCGGCAAAGCCGGTTCCGCGGCGTTCCACAATAAGTTCAAGGAGAACCACCGCCATGCCTCGCCATATCACCATCAACCGCCGCTTCGCACTCGCCACCGCGAGCGTCTTCGCGGCCCTGGCTATCGCCGGCTGCGGCAAGCAGGAGCCTGCATCGGCCCCGGCCGCTGCCGCGGCCCCGCCGGCAGCAGCACGCGTGCTGGTGGTGGGCACCGACGCCGCCTACACGCCCTTCGAGTCGCAGAACGACCGGGGCGAGATCGTCGGCTTCGACATCGACGTGGTGAAGGCGGTCGCGCAGAAGGCCGGCTTCGAGGTGAAGTTCGTCAACACGCCGTGGGAAGGCATCTTCAATTCCCTCGACCAGGGCGACCGCGACCTGCTGGTGTCGGCCATCACCATCACCGACGAGCGCCGCCAGACGATGGACTTCTCGCAGCCCTACTTCGACGCGCGCCAGCTGATCGCCGTGCGCAACGACGCGCCCATCAAAAGCTTCGAGGACCTCAAGCCCCTGAAGGTCGGCGTGCAGAACGGCACCACCGGCGACGAGGTGGTCGGCAAGCTGCTGGGCAAGTCGAGCACCGCCATCAAGCGCTTCGAGTCGACGCCGCTGGCGCTCAAGGAGCTGGAGGCCGGCGGCGTGCAGGCGGTGGTTGCAGACAACGGCGTGGTGGTGCACTACCTCGCCAACAACACCGCAGGCGGCTTCAAGACGGTGAGCGACACCAGCTTCCCGGTCGAGAAGTACGGCATCGCCGTGAAGAAGGGCAACGCCGAGTTGCTCGCCAAGGTCAACCAGGGCCTGGAGGCGATCCGCGCCGACGGGACCTACGCGAAGATCTACGCTTTGTACTTCGGCTCCGAGGCAAAGTAGGCAGGCAAGCGCCCCCAGTCAACGAATCGGCTTCGCCATGCTGCTGCACGTCACCCACGAAACACGCTACGAATACTCGCCGCCGGTCGAGACGGCGCAGCATCTCGCGCACCTGAAGCCACTGGCCACGGGCTCGCAGAAGCTCGTGAGCCACAAGCTCTCCATCGAGCCCGCGCCGGCACAGCGCAGCGAGCAGGCCGACCTGTACGGCAACACCCGCGCCTTCTTCGCGCTCGAGGCCACGCACGACCGCCTAGTGGTCACCGCCGAGAGCGTCGTCGAGACCTCGCAGCCTGTGCTCTCGCCCGCCGTGGCGCGCGAGCTGCACTGGGAGGCCGTGCGCGAGCGCTTCTGCTTCCGCAAGGACGCCACCTTCGACGCGGCGTCGGAGTTCGTCTTTCCCTCGCCGTACGTACCGCGGCACGACGACTTCGTCGCCTACGCGCGCGCCAGCTTCGTGCCGGGCCGCCCGGCCTTCGACGTGGCGATGGACCTCACCGAGCGCATCTACGAAGACTTCGACTACGACGCCGACAGCACCGAGATCAACACGCCCGCCGTCGAGGCGCTCGCTCAGCGCAAGGGCGTGTGCCAGGACTTCGCCCACATCATGATCGCGTGCTTCCGCACCATGGGCCTGCCCGCGCGCTACGTCAGCGGCTACCTGCTGACGCAGCCGCCGCCCGGCCAGCCCCGGCTGGTGGGCGCCGACGCCTCGCACGCCTGGGTGTCTGTGTACCTGCCCGGCGAGGACGACGGCAGCGGCGGCAGCCCCGGCGACTGGGTCGACTTCGACCCCACCAACGGCCGCCAGCCCGGCGAGGACTACGTCACGCTGGCCATCGGCCGCGACTACTCCGACGTCTCGCCGATGCGCGGCGTACTCCACGGCGGCGCAAGGCACACGCTGAGCGTCGGCGTGACCGTGCAGCCCGTGGGGGAAGTGGTCGATGCCCAGTCGCAAACACAGACACAATCGTCCACCCAAGACAAGGAGCCTCAATGAGCGTCTACGACAAACTTTCCAGCCTCGGCATCACCCTTCCGCCCGTCGCAGCCCCAGCCGCCGCGTACGTGCCTTTCGTGCAGACCGGCAACCTCGTGTTCCTTTCGGGCCACATCGCCAAGAAGGACGGCAAGGTCTGGACCGGCCAGCTCGGCGCCGACATCGGCACGGAGGAAGGCAAGCAGGCCGCCCGCGCCATCGCCATCGACCTGCTGGGCACGCTGCACGCGGCCGTGGGCGACCTGAACAAGGTCAAGCGCATCGTCAAGGTGATGAGCCTTGTCAATTCGGTCGGCACCTTCACCGAGCAGCACCTCGTGACCAACGGCGCGAGCGAGTTCTTCGCCGAAGTCTTCGGCCCCGAGAAGGGCGCGCATGCGCGCAGCGCCTTCGGCGTGGCGCAGATTCCGATGGGCGCCTGCGTCGAGATCGAGCTGATCGCCGAGATCGCCTGACCTGAATTCCTGCCGCTCGCGGCGCATCCATGCAAGAGGCCTGACGGCGATGGCCGTCGGGCCTTTTCTCTTTCGAGCACAGACGCATGTCCAGACACGTTCCCCCACCGCCAGCTCCAGACAACGCCCCGAAGGCGCTCGAAGACGAGCTCGGCGCTGCGCCCGACCCCGCACGTGCGCTGCCCGAGTTCCGCTACTACGCCGACCCGTTCGAATCGGGCGTGATGCGCACGTCGGGCGAGACCTGCCAGTGCTGCGGCAAGGCCACCGGCTACATCTACGGCGGCAGCTTCTTCGCCGTCGGCAGCGAATCGCACTTCTGCCCGTGGTGCATCGCCGACGGCTCGGCCGCGGCGAAGTTCGACGGCGAATTCAACGACGCAGCCGGCGTCGGCATGGGCGAGGTCGAGCTGCCCATGCCCGTCATCGAGGAGGTGTCGCAGCGCACGCCGAGTTTCTTCAGCTGGCAGCAGGAGCAATGGTGGGCGCATTGCAACGACGCGGGCCGTTTCCTCGGCGAGATCGAGCACGTCGACCGCGCGCTTCTCGCATCGGAAAACGCCGCCGACTTCGTGCGTGAGACCTGCGAAGCGGTTCGCCTGGAACCCGGCGAGGGCTGGCAGTCGCTGCTGGACACGCCATCGGGCGACCGCAGCTTCGCGGTGTTCGTCTTCGGCTGCCTGCACTGCGGCAAGCTGGGCGGCTACGTCGACCACAGCTGACGCAGCCAGCGCTGTTGGGGCGAACGCCTCGTTCCTCCCGCTACTGCGAGGCGCCTCGACGATGGATGCAGGCCGCAGCGCGGATGCCCGTGCTCGCGACCGCGGCCCGTACCCTCGCATTCAGATCATTGCGTCCGCGCTCACACGGCGGCGGCCGCGACCTCCAGCTGCGTCAACCGCCGCGCCATGCGCCCGACGAAGTTCTGCGTCACGTGCGGCAGCACGCGCTGCGAAGGCACCACGATGCCGACCTGCAGCTGGTCGAGCGCCGGCAGGTCGAAGGGGCGCCAGATCAGGTCGCCGCGCTTCAGGTCCTCGATGAAGGCGATCTTCGAGAAGCACGAAATGCCCTTGCCGGCCTGGATGAGCCGCCTGAGCATCGGCGTCGAATTGCAGGTGGCGGCCGGCTCCATGTCGTCCCAGAACGCCGCGAACTCGGGCGACAGCGCGGCGCTGATCACCGGGTGCGAACTGGAACGCAGGAACGGATAGCGCGCGCACTCCTTGAGCGACACGCTCGCATGGTTGGCCAGCGGATGCCCTGGCGGCATCACCAGCCCGATGGGCAGCTTCGCCAGCGCAACGGCTGCGACGCCGCCCGGCAGCCGGCTCACGAAGGTCATGCCCACGTCGACCTGGCCCGACATCACCATCTGCGGCACGTCCATCGGCTGCACAGCGGTGATGGTGTATGTGACCGCAGGGAACACCTGCAGGAAGTCTTCCACCGCCGAGGGCAGCAGCTCCTCGAAGAACGAGTCCATGGCCGCCACCTTCACGTGGCCGGTGCGCTCGCCCTTGAGCGCGTCGAGCTCGGTGCGCATCACCTGGTACTGGTGCAGCGTCTCCTGCGCGTGCTTGAGCAGGCGCTCGCCGGCCGCGTTCAGGCGCAGGCCGTTGGGCATGCGGTCGAACAGCTCCACGCCGAGTTCGTCCTCCAGCTTGTGGATCTGCCGGTTGACCGCGCTCGCGGCCACGTAAAGCCGCTCCGAGGCCTTGCGCACCGAGCCGCAGCTCGCCACCTCGATGAAGTACTTGAGGATGCTGGCGTGCATCAGCCGGCCCTCCCGCGCCCGTACGGGGCGCTCGGCTCATCCGGCCAGCCTCGGCTGCTCCAGGGCGATGCCGGGGTGGTCGCAGGCCACCGGGCCGGCGTCGGCCGCGCCGCCGGGCGACCCCAGTCCGCTGACCCCAGCCGCGAAGAAGTCGCGGTTGATCGCCGCGAAATGTGCCTTTTCGGGCGGCAGCCGAAGGTCTTCGTAGATCGCCTGCGTGGGGCAGGCCGACACGCAAATGCCGCAGTCGATGCATTCATCCGGGTGAATGTACAGAGTGCGAGCGCCTTCGTAGATGCAATCGACCGGACAGCATTTGACGCACGCGCCGTCCTTGATGTCGATGCAGGCGCCAGTGATGACATGGGGCATGGCTGCACCTTCGCTTGCGGGCGGCCTAGCGGCCCAGCCACTGCGGCTTGCGCTTCTGCTGGAAAGCCAGCACGCCCTCGTCCGCATCCTGCGACTGCAGGGCAGCCACCAGCGCCGGCAGCCGCATGCGGTGCGCCTCGGCCGGCGCCAGCGTGCCGGTGCGCCGCACCACCTGCTTGATGGCCTTGAGCGACAGCGGCGCGCAGGCCAGCACCTGCTGCACCCACCGGCCGACGGCCGTGTCGAGCTCGGCGCGCGGCACCACCTCGTTGACCAGGCCCATCTCGAGCGCGCGCTGCGCCTTCACGCGCTGGCCGGTGAGCATCATGCCCATGGCCTGGCGGTAGGGAATCTGCCGCTGCAGCAGCAGCATGCCGCCGTCCAGCGGCAGCCGGCCCACCAGCGGCTCGGGCAAGCCGAAGCTGGCCTCTTCGCAGGCCACGACGATGTCGCAGCCCAGCACCATCTCGAAACCGCCGCCAAGCGCCAGGCCATTGACGCGCGCGATCACCGGCACATCGAGCGTCTCGCGCAGCGCGATGCCGCCGAAGCCGCCGGGGCGTGCCGCCGCCCAGTACTCCACGCCCTTGAGGTTGGAAGTGTTCTTCAGGTCGGCACCGGCGCAGAAGGCGCGCTCGCCGGCGCCGGTGAGCACCACCGCGCGGATGTCGTCGCGCGACTCGATCTCGCGCCAGATGCGCTGCAGTTCTGCCTCTGTGGGCAGGTCGACGGCGTTGAGCACCTCGGGCCGATCGATGGTGACCGTGGCGACATGGTCGGCAACTTCGAGAAGAACGCTCATGCGTCGGCCTCCTCGATCAGCGCGCGCGCCTCTGCCAGCACCTCGGCCGTGTGCTGACCGAGCTTGGGCGGCGCACGGCGCAGGCCGGCCCTGGCGCCCGACATCTGGATGGGGCTTGCAATGAACTTCAGCGTCCGGCCCGAGGGCGTGCCGCCCTCCAGGATCATCGCGTTGTGCAGCGTCTGCGGGTCGACCAGCGCCTCGCGCATGTCGCGCACCGGGGCCGACAGCAGGTCTTGTTCTTCCAGCTTCGCAAGCCAGTGCTCCCTGCTGTCGCTGGCGAAGCGCTCGCGGAAGATGGCGTGCAGCGCAGCCTTGTTCTCGAACTGCGCCGAGAGCGTGGCGTAGCGCGCGTCGAGCGAGAGGTCGTCGATGCCCAGCGCAGTGCAGATGTCGCGCAGCGGGTTGGCCTTGAAGGCCCCCACCAGCACCAGCGGACCGGTCCGGGTGTCGAACACGCCCGACAGTGGCATGGCTGCCCAGTTCACCTCGGAGTCTTCCATCATCACCATGGCCGCCTCCTGCATCTGCATGGCCAGCATGGAGTTGTAGAGCGACACCGATATCTTCTGCCCCTCACCCGTGCGCTCGCGCTGCAGCAGCGCCAGCAGGATGCCCTGCACCATGTGCATGCCGGCGGTGTAGTCGGCCAGCGCCGTAGGGTAGATCGACACGGGCACCGATGCATCAGCGCGCCGCGCCATCACGCCGGTGAGCGCCTGCGCCAGCACGTCCTGCCCGCCCTTGTGGGCATAGGGGCCAGTCTCGCCGTAGCCGGTGCCCACCGCGTAGATGATGCGCGGGTTCAGCCGCCTGCAGTCTTCGTAGCCCAGGCCCAGCCGCTCCATCACGCCGGCGCGGAAGTTGTTGGTGACCACGTCGGCACCGGCGATCAGCGCCTTCACCAGCTCCATCTGCGCTGCGTCGCGCAGGTCGATCTCCACGCTGCGCTTGTTGCGGTTGAGGCTGCAGAAGATGGGGTTGTCCTCGCCGGCCACCGGCGCGAAGGTCGAGCGGCTCAGGTCGCCCGCGCCCTTGCGCTCGATCTTGACGACATCGGCGCCATGGTCGGCCAGCATTTGCGTACAGACCGGGCCCATCATGACCTGCGTGAAGTCGATGATGCGGATGCCGTCCAGCGGCAGTGCGTTGGCGGCGGTGCTCATGCGGCCTCCTTCGTGAACGAACGGGCGATGGCGGGCACGTCGGCGTTCGGCCCCGTCTGGTCGCCGGGGTCGGCGCCCTGCGCACGCAGTGTCTTCTGCAGCTTCGCGATGTCGACATCGCGCACCGTCACGCCGGCATCCAGCGCCAGCGCGGCTGCGGTGCCCGTGGCCTCGCCCATCGCCATGCACGGCGGGATCTCGCGCGAGATCTTCTGCGCCGCGGAGGTGGCCGAGTAGTGGCGGCCGGCCACCAGCAGGTTCTCGACGCTGCGCGGCAGCAGCGTGCGGTACGGGTAGTAGTAGTCGCGCCCTCGCGCCACGCTGTCCTCGAAGCGGGTGCGCTGGGCCACGTCCTCCTTGGTCATCACGTAGGCGCCTTCGAGCAGGCGGGTCTGGCGGATGCCGGTCTGCGGCGCCATGTCGATCAGCGTGCACTTGGAGAAGCCCGGCAGCTTCGCGCGCACGAAGTCGATCACCTTGTGGATGGTGGCGCGGCCCTGCACCTCGGCGCGCGTCAGGTCGCTCACCTTCAGGCCGTCGAGGCCCGGCATGTGCGGGCAGTTGCACCACACCACGCCCGGCAGCGGCGTCTTGAGCCACCAGGCCTCCCAGGCACCGCCGAGCATGTGCTTGATCTCGCGGTCGAGCGCCTGCCAGGCATCCGGCTCCTCGCGCTCGAAGCGCTCGGCCTCCTCGGTGTCGACGCCACCCAGGCGGAACACGGTGGTCACGATGTAGCTGCCGCTGATGTGCGGCGCACCGGCCGAGGCCGCAACGTCGAGGTCGCCTGTCGTGTCGATGACCACCTTGCCCAGGATGGCCTCGCGTCCGCCCTTGGTCTCG
This sequence comes from uncultured Variovorax sp., assembly GCA_913776885.1. GTDB lineage: Bacteria > Pseudomonadota > Gammaproteobacteria > Burkholderiales > Burkholderiaceae_C > Variovorax. Next base: position 1,969 of record CAJYQC010000340.1, on the reverse strand, counting down.
CAGACCACGCCCCTGACCTTGCCGTCCTCCACCAGCGTGCGAGAGAACCAGGAGTGCAGCCGCAGCTCGATGCCGGCCTGCAGCACCATCTCGAGCGATGTGCGCTTCCATGCGTCGGGGTCGAAGGCGGCGGCGAAGCAGATGGGGTGCGGCTTCGTCTTGCTGTGGAAGTCGTAGGTGCCCCAGCGCTTCCAGCGCCGTACAGACTCCGGCAGCGTGCCCCATTCGTGCTGGCGCGGGCACTCGGCAAGGCCCAGCGTCGACATGCGCTCGATCATCTCCAGGCAGATGCCGCGCACCGAGATTTCCTGCTGGTGGCTGTCCCACATGTCGTCCAGCACCAGCACCATGCCGCCGGAGGCCAGGCCGCCCAGGTGGTTGTAGCGCTCCAGCAGCGTCACGCTCGCGCCGTTGCGTGCCGCGGCCAGCGCCGCAGCCTGACCGGCGGGGCCGCCGCCGACCACCACCACGTCCGATTCGGCTGCCACGCGCACGTCGTGCGCAGGCTCCTGCATCCAGTCGCCAATACGGCTCATAGAAATCTCCTGTTGAAATGTTTCGATGTGTCTTGGAATTCGCCGGCCGGGTTCGTGGCCCGCCGGTCGCACGCTTGCGTGCCGATGCAGGCTCAGTGCGCGCTTTCCTCGGGCTGCCAGCGGATGACCCACTTCTCCACCAGCGTCACCAGCAGGAAGAACAGCCCCGAGAGCGTCGCGCTCATCACGATCGCGGCATAGAGCAGCGGCGAATCGAAGTTGAAGGTGGCCTGCAGGATCATTGCGCCGATGCCCACCGTGGCACCGACCCACTCGCCCACCACCGCGCCGATCACGCACATCGACGCCGCGATGCGAAGCGCCGAGAAAAGATAGGGCAGCGCGTTGAGCAGCCGCAGGCGGAAGAAGATCTCCGTCCTGCTGGCCGACAGCACCCGCATCAGCTCCATCGCCTGCGGGTTCACCGACTCCAGCCCGCGCACCATGTTCACCAGCGTCGGGAAGAAGCACACCAGCGCGGCGATGGTGATCTTGGGCTCCACCCCGTTGCCCATGATGAGCACCAGCACGGGCGCCTTCGCCACCAGCGGCACCGCGTTGAACATCAACACCACGGGAAAGAAGATGTCCTGCAGCGTCTTGTTGTGCACGAAGATGGTCGCGACGACGATGGCCGCGAGGTTGCCCAGAACGAAGCCGCCGGCCGCCTCGAAGGCCGTGGGCAGCAGGTTGTCGAGCAGCACGTCGCGCTTGGCGTAGAGCGTCTCCAGCACCGCCCACGGCGTGGGCGCGATGAAGGGCTTGACGCCGAAGGCGACGATCACCAGCCACCACAGCGCGATGAGCCCGACGATGCCCAGCGCCGGAAGAATGCGGCGGCGCCAGATGCGCTTCTGCCGTGCGGCGGCCCAGGTGGCGTATTCGGGGTCGGCCGATGCGGCCGGCGCACCGAGCGCACCTGTTGCGCCGGGCACGGCCGTATCGATGGAGCGTGTATTCATGGGGTCGGCCTCAGCAGGTTTCCAGCACGCGCCGCAGGTGGCTCGTGAGTCGGACGAATTCGGGCGTCTCGCGCACTTCCAGCGTGCGGTCGGCGGGCAGTTCCACGGGCACGATCTCGCGCACGCGGCCTGGGTTGGCGGCCAGCATCAGCACGCGCTGTCCGAGGAAGGCGGCCTCGTGGATGCTGTGCGTGACAAAGAGGATGGTCACGCCCGTCTCGCGCCACACGCGCAGGATCTCCTCGTTGAGCCGGTCGCGCGTGATCTCGTCGAGCGCGCCGAAGGGCTCGTCCATCAGCAGGATCTTCGGGTCGCTCGCCAGTGCGCGTGCGATCGACACGCGCTGGCGCTGCCCGCCCGACATTTCATGCGGAAAGGCGTTGATGCGGTCCTTCAGACCCACGAGCTCCAGCAGCTCCTGCGGCGAGCGGCGGCCCTTGCGCCCCGCTCCGCCGCCCACCTGCAGCGGTA
>CAJYQC010000339.1 GCA_913776885.1 uncultured Variovorax sp. | reverse complement strand
CGCTGAGCACGGCGCAGGTGCTGGAGCGGCTTGACGCCGCGCAGATCGCCAACGCCCGCATGAACGACATGGCCGGCCTGTGGGCGCATCCGCAGTTGCAGGCGCGCGAGCGCTGGCGGCAGGTGGGCTCGCCGGCGGGCGACATACCGGCCCTGCTGCCGGCAGGGCGCCAGAGCGCCTTCGACTACCGCATGGACCCGATCCCGGCGGTAGGCGAGCACACCGACGCCATCCTGCGCAGCCTCGGGCGCAGCGAGGCGGACATCGCGGCGCTGCGCGAGGCGGGCGCGGTGTGAGCGCGCCGCTGCTTTCGCTGGCACGCGCCTTTCTCTTCGTGCCCGCCGACCGGCCCGAGCGCCATGCGCGCGCGCTGGCCACCGGGGCGGGCGGCGTGATCGTCGACCTGGAAGACGCCGTCGCGCCCGGGCGCAAGGTGCAGGCGCGCGATCAGCTGGCTGCCTCGTTCGCCGCGCTGCCCGCTGGAGACCGGCGACGGCTGCTGGTGCGCATCAACGCGGCTGGCACGCCCTGGCACGCCGAGGACTGCGCGCAGGCCGGTGCGCTCGCCGTGCAGGGGCTGATTGCGGGCATCGTGCTGCCGAAGGCGGAGCGCGCGGTCGACCTGTCGCGGCTGGCCACGGCAGCAGGCCCCTCGGCCGTGCTGGTGCCGCTGATCGAATCGGCCGCCGGCCTCGCCGCGGTCGACGAACTCGCCGCCGCCCCGCAGGTGCTGCGCCTGGCCTTCGGCAACCTCGATTTCCAGGCCGACCTGGGCCTGGCCTGCGATGCCGACGAGGCCGAACTGGTGCCGGTGCGCCTCGCATTGCTGCTGGCATCGCGCCGTGCCGGCCTGGCCGCGCCCATCGACGGCGTGACGCCCGACTGGCGCGACGCCCCCCGGCTGGCCGCCGACACCGCGCGCGCCCTGCGCGGCGGCTTCGGCGCCAAGCTGTGCATCCACCCCGAGCAGGTCGCGCCGGTGCATGCGGCGCTCGGCCCCTCGGCGCAGGAGCTGGCGTGGGCCCGCCGCGTGGTCGCGGCCATCCGCGAGGCCGGCGGCGGCGTCGTCAGCCTCGACGGGCGCATGGTCGACGCGCCGGTGGTGCGGCTGGCCGAACGCCTGCTCGCACTCGAACACACCTGACGAACGGACCAGAGAACAACCAAAGGAGACAAGAAAGTGAAAGCAACCAGAAACTGGAAACTGAAGACCCTGATCGCCGCCTCCGCGGCCGGCTGCCTGCTCGCCTTCCAGGCGCCGGCATCGGCGCAGGCCGCATGGCCCGACAAGCCCGTGACCATGGTCGTGCCGTACTCGGCCGGCGGCCCGACCGACGTGGTCGCGCGCATGCTGGCCATTCCCATGGGCAAGTCGCTGGGCCAGCCGGTGATCGTGGAGAACACCGTGGGCGCGGGCGGCACCATCGCGCCCGCCCGGGTGGCCAAGGCGGCGCCCAACGGCTACACCATCCTGATCCACCACATGGGCATGGCCACAGCGCCCGCGCTCTACAAGAAGCTCAACTACGACCCGCTGAAGGACTTCGAGTACGTCGGCCAGGTGCTGGACGTGCCGATGACGCTGCTGTCGCGCAAGGACTTCCCGGCCAACAACTACCAGGAGCTGCTGGCCTACGTGAAGGCCAACAAGGACAAGGTGACGCTGGCCAATGCGGGCGTGGGGGCGGTGTCGCAGCTGTGCGGGCTGCTGTTCATGAACCAGATCGGTGTGCAGCTGACGACAGTGCCCTACAAGGGTGCGGGCCCGGCTCTCAACGACCTGATGGGCGGGCAGGTCGACCTGCTGTGCGACCAGACCACGCAGACCGCACCGGTCATCAAAGACGGCAACCGCGTCAAGGTGTTCGGCGTGACCACGCCGCAGCGGCTGTCGAGCATGCCGAACATTCCCACGCTCGACGAGCAGGGCCTCAAGGGCTTCGACGTGCGGGTGTGGCACGGCATCTATGCGCCCAAGGGCACGCCGCCCGCGGTGATCGAGAAGCTCAATGCCGCCCTGCGCGCCGGCCTGCAGGACGACATGGTGAAAAGCCGCCTGGCCGAGCTCAGTTCGGAGATCGTGCCGGCGGACAGGCAGACGCCCGAGAGCCTTCGCACGCACCTGGCGGCGGAGGTGGGCAAGTGGGGCAAGGTGATCCGCGCTGCGGGCGTGCAGGCGGACTGAGCTTTCTCAGTCGACAGGCTGCGCGCGCAGCGTCTCGTCGAACAGGGCGAGCAGGTGGCGCGCGAAGAGGTCCATGTTCGCGGGGCGGTCGGCACTGCCGGTCTCGATGGTGCGGCTCACCGTGACCGGGCCGGCGAGCGCCAGGCAAACACGCCCGGGCACGTCGCCGTAGGGGCTGGGCGAAGGCCCGGCCGCGCCGCTTTCGGCGATGCCCCAGGTCGAGTGGTGGGTGTCGCGCACCCGGCCGGCGACGAGGCGGGCGTAAGGCTCGGTCTCACCGCGCAGGCCGGCCATGTCTTCGGCGGTCAGGTTCAGCAGCGCGCGGCCGGCACGCCTCGAGTAGACGACCGCGCCCCCCTTGAAGTAGGCCGAGGCGCCTGCGATGGCGAGCAGGGCGGCCGATACCAGTCCGCCTGCCGATGACTCGACCACCGCCACCGTCTGGCCCCGCGCGCGCAGCGCTTCGCCCACGCGTGCCGCGAGCGCGGGCAGGGATTCGGGGTGAGAAGGTGCCGTCATGGTGCCTGGAAACGCGCACCGGGCCGCTTCACGTAGGCCGGCGCACGCTCGTGGCTCGCAGTGCTTCCGTAGACGGTGTCCGCCGGGTAGTACTCGGCCTGCAGCTGCACCTTGGCGGCGGCTTCCTCGCCGGCAGTGTGGGCGATGTAGGCCAGCATCAGGTCGGTACCGGCCGATACCCCGGCCGAGGTCCAGACGTTTCCGTCCTGCACGAAGCGCTGCTCCACCACCTTCACGTCGCCCAGCGCGCGCAGTCGGTCGAGCGATCCCCAGTGGGTGGTGGCGGTCTTGCCCGAGAGCAGGCCCGCCGCGTGGAGCACGAAGGCGCCGGTGCATACCGACATCAGCGTGGTGCATCCGGGCGCCTGGTCGGCGAGGAAGCGGGTCATGACGACGTTGTCCACCTCGCGGCGCGTGCCCATGCCGCCGGGCACGAGCAGGCAGTCGAGCTGCGGACAGTCGGCGAAGGAAGCATGCGGGTTGATCGACAGGCCCTTGGCGCAGGCCACCGGCTCGCGATGCTCTGCCACGATCAGGCAGTGCTCGGGACCGCCGGCCAGCTTGCTCCACATGGTGAGCATCTCCCAGGGGCCGACGAAGTCGAGTTCCTCGACGTCGGGGAAGACGATGATCCCGAAATTCATACTTTGGAACTCCTTGGGTGATTGGCTCGTGCGGACACGCACGGATGAGAGGATAGAGGCTGAGCACGAAGGCCGCTTCGTGACAGCTGGTTGCAAGCCTGGCTCAGTGTTTTCCTGAGAGGGCCCATGGCTTGAAACTCGCTAGAGTGAAGGCGGCCGTTCAGGCTTTTGCCATTACACAAAGGAAATCTCATGAGCAAGAAAGTTGCATATGTCACCGGGGGCATGGGTGGCATCGGAACAGCCATCTGCCAGCGTCTGTACAAGGACGGGTTCACCGTGGTCGCAGGTTGCGGCCCCACGCGCGACTACGCCAAGTGGCTGGCCGAACAGAAAGCCGCAGGCTTCGAGTTCCATGCGTCGGTCGGCAATGTCGGCGACTGGCAATCCACCGTCGAAGCCTTCTCCGCCGCCAAGGCCGCGCACGGCCCGATCGACGTGCTGGTCAACAACGCCGGCATCACGCGGGACCGCATGTTCCTGAAGATGACGCCCGAGGACTGGAGCGCGGTCATCGAGACCAACCTCAACAGCATGTTCAACGTCACCAAGCAGGTGGTGGGCGACATGGTGGAAAAGGGCTGGGGCCGCATCATCAACATCAGCTCGGTCAACGGCGCCAAGGGCCAGGCGGGCCAGACCAACTACTCGGCGGCCAAGGCCGGCATGCACGGCTTCACCATGGCGCTGGCGCAGGAGCTGGCCAGCAAGGGCGTGACGGTCAACACCGTGAGCCCGGGCTACATCGGCACCGACATGGTCAAGGCCATCCGCCAGGAAGTGCTCGACAAGATCGTGGCGACCATCCCGGTCAAGCGCCTGGGCGAACCCAGCGAGATCGCCTCGATCATCTCGTGGCTGGCCACCGACGAAGGCGGCTACAGCACGGGTGCCGACTTCTCCGTCAACGGCGGCCTTCACATGCATTGAACATGCTGACCTGCACCTGATTCACAGACCCGCTTCGGCGGGTCTTTTCATTTCACCGATACGGACCCCACGGATAGAAAACCACGAGTACGCGTCCAACATTTTCCAAACCCTCCGGAGGCAAACATGGAAAGCACAACAAGCACATCCGCCAGAAAGCTCCCGCTGTACCGCTCGCTCTACGTGCAGGTGATCACTGCCGTGATCATCGGCGTGCTGCTCGGCCACTTCCATCCCGCGGCCGGCGAGGCGATGAAGCCGCTGGGCGACGGCTTCATCAAGCTGATCAAGATGATCATCGCGCCGATCATCTTCTGCACGGTGGTGGTCGGCATCGCCGGCATGGAAGACATGAAAAAGGTCGGCAAGACCGGCGGCCTCGCGCTGCTCTACTTCGAGGTCGTCAGCAGCATCGCGCTGGTCGTGGGCCTGGTGCTGGTGAACGTGCTCAAGCCCGGTGCGGGCATGAACGTCGACCCGAGCACGCTCGACACCAAGTCGATCGCGTCGTACACCGGCCCAGGGAAGATGACCGGCACGGTCGATTTCCTGCTGAACATCATTCCCAACACGGTGGTGGATGCCTTCGCCAAGGGCGAGATCCTGCAGGTGCTGTTGATCGCGGTGTTGTTCGGCTTCGCGCTGCACCGTTTCGGCGGGCGCGGCACGCTGGTGTTCGACGTGATCGAGAAGGGCTCGCACGTGCTCTTCGGCATCGTCAACTACATCATGAAGCTGGCGCCCATCGGCGCCTTCGGCGCGATGGCCTTCACCATCGGCAAGTACGGCCTGGGCAGTTTGTTCTCGCTGGGCAAGCTGATGGGTACCTTCTACCTGACCTGCCTGCTGTTCATCTTCGTGGTGCTGGGGCTGATCGCGAGGTTCCATGGCTTCAGCATCTGGAAGTTCATCAAGTACATCAAGGAAGAACTGCTGATCGTGCTGGGCACCTCGTCCAGCGAATCGGTGCTGCCGCGCATGATGGAGAAGATGGAGAACCTGGGCGCCAACAAGACCTGCGTGGGCCTCGTGATTCCGACCGGCTATTCATTCAACCTCGACGGCACTTCCATCTACCTGACGATGGCGGCGGTGTTCATCGCGCAGGCCACCAACACGCCGATGACGCTCACGCAGGAGATCACGCTGCTGGCGGTGCTGCTGCTGACCTCGAAGGGTGCGGCGGGTGTCACGGGCAGCGGCTTCATCGTGCTGGCGGCCACGCTGTCGGCCGTGGGGCATGTGCCTGTGGCGGGGCTGGCGCTCATCCTGGGCATCGACCGATTCATGTCCGAGGCCCGTGCGCTGACCAACCTGATCGGCAACGGCGTCGCCACCATCGTGGTCGCCAAGTGGACCAACGAGCTCGACGAGGCCCGGCTGCAGGCCGGACTCGACAACGAGACCTGGGTGGAGGCGCAGGAGCCCGAGGTGCTGGATGCCGAGCGCAGCGGCAAGATGGCCGGCTGAGGCGGCACCGCGGATGGCCTGACGAACCAAAAGGCCGGGCATCGTTCCTGCAAAATGCAACGATGCCCCACAGCGTCTCCCTCATCAATACGATCGCCGCCGGCCTGGGGCTGGCGCTCATGCTCGGATTCCTGGCGGCGCGGCTGCGATTGCCGGCCCTGGTCGGCTACCTGCTGGCGGGCGTGATCATCGGCCCTTTCACCCCGGGCTTCGTCGCCGACGCGGGCATCGCGGCACAGCTCGCCGAGATCGGCGTGATGCTGCTGATGTTCGGTGTGGGCCTTCATTTCTCGCTCGACGACCTGCTGGCGGTGCGCAAGATCGCGCTGCCCGGCGCGCTCGCGCAGATCGCGGTGGCCACGCTGCTGGGCGGTGGGCTGGCGATGTGGTGGGGCTGGAGCCCCGGCGCCGCGCTGGTGTTCGGGCTGGCGCTGTCGGTGGCGAGCACGGTCGTGCTGCTTCGCGCGCTGGAAAGCCTGGGCATCCTCGATTCGTTCACCGGGCGCATCGCGGTCGGCTGGCTCGTGGTCGAAGACCTGGCGATGGTGCTGGTGCTGGTGCTGCTGCCGCCGCTTGCGGGCACGCTGGGCGTGGAGGGCGCTGCGGGCGGAGCCGGCAATGCCGACCCGCTGTGGCAGACGCTGGGCCTCACGATGCTGCAGGTCGGCGGCTTCGTGGCGCTGATGCTGGTGGTGGGCCGGCGGGTGTTCCCGTGGATCCTCTGGCAGGTCACGCGCACCGGTTCGCGCGAGCTGTTCACGCTGTGCGTGGTGGCGGCGGCCGTGAGCATCGCCTATGCGTCGGCGGCGCTCTTCGGCGTGTCATTCGCGCTGGGCGCCTTCTTCGCGGGCATGGTGATGCGCGAGTCGGAGTTCGCCCACCGCGCCGCGCAGGAATCGCTGCCGCTGCGCGACGCCTTCGCGGTGCTGTTCTTCGTGTCGGTCGGCATGCTGTTCGACCCGTCCGTGCTGCTCGAGCGGCCGCTGCAGGTGCTCGCGGTGGTGCTGGTGATCGTGCTGGGCAAGTCGCTCGCGGCGTGTGCGCTGGTGCTGGTGTTCCGCTATCCGCTGGGCACGGCGCTCACGGTGAGCGCGAGCCTGGCGCAGATCGGCGAGTTCTCCTTCATCCTGGCTGGGCTGGGCGTGTCGCTCGGCCTGTTGCCGGTGGAAGGTCAGAGCCTGGTGCTGGCCGGGGCGCTGATCTCCATCGCCACCAATCCGCTG
>CAJYQC010000338.1 GCA_913776885.1 uncultured Variovorax sp. | reverse complement strand
CGAACTGAATGCGCGCCTGGGCATGGTGGCGGGAAACGCGGCGCTGGAGGAAGTGGCCCGCCGCATCAAGGCCGAGCTGCCTCGCGAGAGCGTGATGGCACGCGTGGGCGGGGACGAGTTCGCGGCGCTCTTCGCCGGCCTGGGCACCTCGCAGTGCGCACAGGTGCTCGAGCGAATCCAGACCGCGCTCGCCGAACCCTGGGAATGGCGCGGCCACACCGCCGCGCTCGACGCCAGCATCGGCGCCATGCTGCTCGACAGCAACGGCCCGCCGCCCGAGACCGCGCTGCGCCAGGCGCAGCACGCCGCCTTCTTCGCCAAGCGCGCGGCCGACGGCAAGGTGCATTACTTCGACGCCCCGCAGGCACGTGCCGACGAGCAGGTGGTGCGCGAGCGCCAGCGCATCCAGGAGGGGCTGCTGCAGGGCGAGTTCTTCCTGGTCTACCAGCCCAAGGTCGACATGTCGCGCGGCGTGGTGGTCGGGGTCGAGGCACTGATCCGCTGGATGCACCCCGAGCGCGGGCTGATGCCCCCGGCGCAGTTCGTGCCCCTCATCGAGGACGACGCGCTGGTCGAGCAGGTCGGTGACTGGGCCATCGCCACGGCGCTGTGGCAGGCGCACCAGTGGCGCCTGGCGGGCCTGCAGATTTCGGTGAGCGTGAACGTGGCCCCGCGCCACATGATGCGCTGGGACTTCGTCGAGCGCCTGGCGCGGCACCTCGCGCAGTTTCCGAATCAGGGCGAGGGCATGCTGGAGCTCGAGATCCTCGAGACCACGGCGATCAGCCAGTTCGCCAACGTCGCCTTGTTCGTCGAAGCTTGCAAGCTGCTGGGCGTGGGGGTGACCATCGACGATTTCGGCACCGGCTATTCGTCGCTGACCTACCTGCGCCAGCTGCCGGTGTCGACGGTGAAGATCGACCAGTCCTTCGTGCGCGGCATGCTCGACAACAGCCAGGACCGCGCGATCGTGCAGGGCATCATCGCGCTGCTCCACGCGCTCGGGCTCACGGCGGTGGCCGAGGGCGTCGAGACGGTGAAGCAGGGCGAGGCGCTGCTGGCCATGGGCTGCATGCTGGGCCAGGGCTACGGCATCGCCAAGCCGATGGAGGCCAAGGATGTCGCGCCGTGGGTCGCCCAGTACGAGCGCGCGCCGCTGTGGGGCCGCGACGGGAAGCCCGGCGCGGGCCTCCCGGATCACAGCAGCGGCGTGTAGGGCGAGGTCATCGGGTTCAGCGAGGTGCCCGAGCCGTATCCGGGCACGCCGATGCTGCTGGAGCCGCCGAACACGTAGCGCAGGTAGACGCTGCCGGTGAACTGCCGGTAGTTCTGCGCGTTGTTGAAGCCCAGCGCCCCGCCCAGGAACATCTTCGGAGCCAGCTGGTACTCCAGCACCGCAGCCAGGTTGTAGGCCAGGCCGGTCTTGGAGCTGCTCGCGTAGGTGTTGTTGAAGTTGGAGGCGTTCAGGCCCAGCGCCAGCGCCTGGTAGGCCGCGTTGGTCGCGGCACTGTTGCGCGTCGGGTCGGTCGGGAAGTAGGGCGATGACTTCTGGGTGAACGACTGCACGCCCAGCGAGGCGTTCAGCCGCCACGAGAACCGGTCGCTGCGGCCGGTCCAGTCGACCGGGAAGGCCACGCTCACGAAGCTCTGCGGGCTGAAGTAGCCGCCTTGCCCGTAGGTGTAGTAGCTCAGGTTCTTCTGGTAGCCCATCAGGCCGATGTTCATGCCCAGCGTGAGCTTGGAGCTCGGGCTGTTCAGCAGGTGCAGGTAGGCGCCTCCGCCGGTCTCCACGCGCGAATTGCTCTGCACGTTCCGGCCGGTGATGCCGTGCGCCGCGAGGTAGCTGTACACGCCGTAGGTGCCGTCGTCGTAGCCGATGTCGCCGCGCACGCCGGTGGCGACCACGCCGCCCCAGCGCTCGTTGGTGCGCTCGTCCTTGGCACCCGCGAACGACAGCACGCTGTCGGTCACGGCCCGGCGGGAGATGTCGGCCTTGTAGTTCCAGGAGTCGCCGATGCTGCCCTTGAAGGTCACGTTGCCGACCACGTTGGTGGTGGGAAAGCCCAGCGGCGTGGTGCCGATGCCGGCATCGATGTTCTTGCCCTCGTAGCCGACGTTGAGGCCGACCCCGGCCGCGTTCTGCTGGCCGGCCGTGGCGCCGCTGCTCAGCGAGTTCAGCGCGGCGCTGGGGCCGCCGCCGAAGCGGCTGCCGGTGCCGTAGTCGCTGGCGGGCGTGCCGGCATCGAGCACGGTGGGCGTCACGCCCACGACGATCTTGCCTTCACCCACCGGGAAGCGCGCCTGTATCGGCAGCTGGAAGTCGGAGAGCCGGCTCAGGCCCGCCTCGCCGGCGCGGTTGCGGTAGACCGTGCCCGCGGTGAGGCTCACCGCGCGTTGCGCTTCGAGTTCCTGCAGCTCGGCTTCCACCGAGTTGGTCGCGGGGGCGGCGCGCAGGGGTGCGTTCCAGCCGGAATCCGTGCGCGGCGTGTTGGCCTGCGCATAGGCGGCATTGGCCTGCGGATAGCCCGCCGCCGGATAGCCGCCCGGCTGCTGCTGGCCCGGCGGAATGTAGACCGGCGCCACCTGCTGCGTGCCCGGCACCGGGTACTGCGGCAGGGACTGCATCGGCTGCGCAATGTACGCCGAGGCCTGCGGCACGTTGTTCGGGTTCGCCGCGGCATTGCGCGCTGTGCGCGTCGACGACGACTTGGCCGCCGTGCTGCGGCCCTTGGCGTTCGACGCCGGCGCGCCCGAGTTCCAGGGCAGGGCGCCTGGCGGGTAGGCACCCTGCGCAGCAGCGGCCGGATTGGCTGGGTAGGCCGGATAAGCCTGGTTCGCCGCCGGGTAGGCCTGGGCGACCGGGTATCCCGCCGGTGCCGGATACGGCGCCTGGTACGAAGCCGGCTGCATGCGCGCCTGTGCGAACGGATTGCCGTTGGCCGGCGGCGGATAACCGGCCGGCACGGCCGC
>CAJYQC010000337.1 GCA_913776885.1 uncultured Variovorax sp. | reverse complement strand
ACGGCGCCGGCGCGGTGGAAATCGGAATTGCGCTGCAGCGCGCATTGCGCTCGCTGCAATGGCTTGAGCAGGACGAGATTGGCGCCGCGGCCGCGAAGATGTCCGGCTATGCCATGCAGCGTGCAGTGCATGCGGGATTGCCAGAGGTCGACCTCGACGAATTGCGGCAGAACTCAGGATGGTCGCTTGCCGAGCAAGGACGCACCTCCTAGGTGGTCATGCCTGCTCTCTCAGGGCACGCAGGCAAGTGCCTTGTGACATGGAGTGCCGGCACCGGCGACGGTGTCGGAACGGGTGGTACGGCTCGTACGGAAGCATGTGCCCCCGCAACCATCAAAGCGTCCCCAGCACCTCGTCCACCCGCTCGACCAGCAGATCCGCATGTTCCCGCGTGAACACCAGCGGCGGCCTGATCTTGAGCACGTTGGCCTGCGGCCCGGTCGCGCTCAGCAGCACCTGCCGCTGCCGCAGGCCGTTGACCACCTTGGCCGCCTGCGCCGTGGCCGGCGCGCGCGTGGCGCGGTCGGCCACGAGTTCAAGGCCGATGAAGAGCCCGGCGCCGCGCGCCTCGGCTACCAGCTCATGGCGCTGGCCGAGCGCGGCCAGGCGCTCTCGCACATAGGTGCCGACCTGCAGGGCGTTGTCCTGCAGGCCGTTGTGCTGGATCACGTCGAGCACGGCGGAGGCCGCGGCCATGGAGACGGGGTTGCCACCGAAGGTGTTGAAGTAGCGGCTGGCCTGGCCGAAGGCCTTCATGACCTCGGGGCGCACCGTCAGACCCGCTACCGGATGGCCGTTGCCCATCGGCTTGCCCATGGTCACGATGTCGGGCACCACGCCGTGGCGAAGGAAGCCCCAGAAGGCCTCGCCGGTCCGGCCGAAGCCGGGCTGCACCTCGTCGGCGATGAACACGCCGCCGGCAGCGTGGATCGCTTCCACCGCTTCTCGCAGGAAACCGGTCGGCGCGGTGAAAACGCCGTCGCTGGAGAAAACCGTGTCCACGAGCAGCGCGGCGGGTGCGATACCGTGCGCCTTCAGGTCGGCGATGACGGCGCGCACGCCGTCGGCGAAGCGCCTGCCCGTATCTGCGTCTCCTCCGTCTGGCGCATCCACCAGCCGGACATGCTCGCCGATTCGCACGTACTGGCCGAGCGACGGGGAGGCGCAGGCGAGGGCCGAGGTCACGCCGTGGTACGCGAAGCGGGTGACGATGAGGCCGGTGCCGCCCGTGTGCGCCGTGGCGATGCGCATGGCCAGGTCGTTGGCTTCGCTGCCGGTGCAGGTGAAGATGGCGTGGCCGAGCTCCGGCGGCATGGTGGCCAGCAGCCGCTGCGCGTAGTCGAGGATGCCGTCGTGCAGGTAGCGCGTGTGCGTGTTGAGCACCGACGCCTGCCGTGCGATGGCCTCGACGACCTCGGGCCGCGCGTGGCCCAGCGGTACCACGTTGTTGTAGGCGTCCAGCCAGGGCGTGCCGGCGGCGTCGTAGAGCCAGACGCCTTCGCCGCGCACGGGATGGAAGGGCTCGTCGTAGAAGAGCCGGTAGGCAGGCCCGAGCAGGCGGGCGCGGCGCTCAAGCAGCTCGGCGGTGGTTTTTTCAGCCATGGATGGTTTCTGTGGATGACGTGGTTTCAGCGGCGCTGCAGGCGCTGCGGATGGCGTCCTGCACCTGTTCGGACGTCAGCGCGGCGCAGGCCTGCAGCCGCGCCCAGGAGACGGCGTTGTTGCGCATGAGGTAAGGGGCGTTGTCGGGCTGTCGAGCCGCGCGCCAGCCGCTGATGGCGACCACCATCGCCAGCCGCGCGCGCACGAGGTCGAGCAGCGCATGGGTCTGGCCGTCGGTCAGCGGCGACACGGCGTGATAGTCGGCCGCGAAGCGCGCGATGGTCGCGAGCGCGTCGCCCTGTTCGTCGATGTGGTACGAGGCCGCCACGGCCAGGTCGTCGACGAGCGGCGCATGCACCATGTCGCCGAAGTCGAAGATGCCCGCCACGCGCGCAGGCTCATCCGGATCGACCAGGAGGTTGTAGAGGTTGAAGTCGTTGTGGATGGGCTGGCGGCGAAGCGCGGCCAGCCTTGGCTTGGTGCGCTGAACGAAGCCTTCGAGCGCGGCCTCGGCCAGCGCGCGGCGGACCGGGTCGGCCACGTGGACCAGCAGTGCGCGCACGCGGTCGGCGCGCTGGATGTCCCTGGGCAGCTCGCGGGCGCCGGCGGGCGCAGCGAGCTGAAATGTGTGCAGCGATGCAGCCTGAAGGCGCGCGGAGCACCAGCAACGGCTGCGTCACAAATTCTTTATGTTCCCGAAGGGGCGCCGCTCCGACCCTGCTTTATAATCATGAAAAAGCACGATCGTTCTTTTTTTGCGGCACCTGTGCCAACGGGAAGAACGCGGAGGCGGCAAAGGTCGCACCCTAGAATGACCGGCTTGCCCTCGAAGCCCCCTTTTTGCAATCTCAATGGAGTCAAGTCAATGAAGGTTCTTGTGCCTGTCAAACGGGTCGTCGATTACAACGTGAAGGTGCGCGTGAAGAGCGACGGCACCGGAGTGGACATTGCCAACGTCAAGATGAGCATGAACCCCTTCGACGAGATCGCCGTTGAAGAAGCGGTCCGGCTGAAGGAAAAGGGCGTGGTCACCGAAGTCATCGCCGTCTCGTGCGGCGATGCGAAGAGCCAGGAAACCCTGCGCACCGCCATGGCCATCGGTGCCGACCGCGGCATCCTGGTCGAAACCGCTGAAGAACTGCAGCCCCTGGCCGTGGCCAAGCTGCTGAAGGCGCTGGTCGACAAGGAACAGCCTTCTCTCATCATCCTGGGCAAGCAGGCCATCGACGACGACGCCAACCAGACCGGCCAGATGCTGGCTGCGCTGGCTGATCTGCCGCAAGCCACGTTCGCCTCCAAGGTCGAAGTCGCAGGCGACAAAGCCACGGTGACCCGTGAAGTCGACGGCGGCCTGGAGACCGTGGCGCTCACGCTGCCCGCGGTCATCACCACCGACCTGCGCCTGAACGAGCCGCGCTACGTGACGCTGCCCAACATCATGAAGGCCAAGAAGAAGCAGTTGGACACGGTCAAGCCGGAAGACCTCGGCGTTGACGTGAAGCCCCGCCTGAAGACCCTGAAGGTCGCCGAGCCGCCGAAGCGTGGTGCCGGCATCAAGGTGCCGGATGTTGCAACGCTGGTGGACAAACTGAAGAACGAAGCGAAGGTGATCTGAACATGACCGCACTTGTTATTGCTGAACACGACCACGCCAGCATCAAGCCGGCCACCCTCAACACCGTGACCGCAGCCCTGGCCTGCGGTGGCGACGTCCACGTGCTGGTGGCCGGCGCCAATGCCGCCGAAGCAGCCAAGGCGGCTGCCCAGATCGCTGGTGTCTCCAAAGTCATCGCAGCCGACAGCCCGAGCCTTGCCGAGAACCTCGCCGAGA
>CAJYQC010000336.1 GCA_913776885.1 uncultured Variovorax sp. | reverse complement strand
TGGAGGGCGCCGCACCGGCCTCGATGGCACGGCGGGGGCGGGATGCTACACGAAAGCGCCGGTACGATCGCCGCTCCTTTTCGCATTCTTTCCGCCATGCCTTCGCAGCCGCCTTCCCTGCCCTCCTCGCCCCATCATCTGCTGCCACTGGCCGACTGGCCCGAGACTGCGCGCGCCGGGCTCATCGGCGTGTTCACCGACATCGACGACACGCTCACGCACGAGGGTGCGATCACGCCAGATGCACTGCAGGCGCTGGGCGATCTCAAGGCGGCGGGCCTCTCGGTGGTGGCGATCACGGGCCGCCCGGTGGGCTGGAGCCTTCCTTTCGTCAACGCCTGGCCTGTCGATGCCATCGTGGCCGAGAACGGCGCAGTGGCGCTGCTGCCCTCTGCCGATGGCAAGGTCGAGAAACGCTACCAGCAGGACGAGCCCACGCGCGCGGCCAACTTCGCGCGCATGCAGTCGGTGCTGGAGCGCATCGAGCGCGAGCTGCCGGGCGTGGGCCGCGCCACCGACTCGCCGGGGCGCGAGACCGACATCGCCATCGACCACAGCGAGTTCGTGCAATTGAGCGAAGCCACCATCGCGCAGGTGGTTGCGCTGATGCGCGGCGAGGGCATGCACGCCACCGTCAGCAGCATCCACGTCAACGGCTGGTACGGCGACAACGACAAGCTCGAGGGCGCGCGCTGGATAGTGCGCGAGCTGTGGGGCCGCCGGCTCGACGACGAGATGGAGCGCTGGGCCTACGTGGGCGACTCCACCAACGACCAGCTGATGTTCCGCACCTTCGCGCACAGCATCGGCGTGGCGAACGTCGCGCGCTTCGTGCCGCAGCTCGAGCATCTGCCGCGCTACGTGACGCAGGGCGAACGCGGGAGCGGCTTCGCCGAGGCGGCGCGCGCGGTTCTGTCGGCACGCTGACCGCCGCCAAAGGCTGCGGACAAACAACAACCCGCGCGAAAAATACAGGCGAAAAAAAGCCCGCGCGAGGCGGGCAAAGGGACCGTTTGACGGAGTCCTTGGAGAAAAACGGTCTCAGGAGTTCGCTGCGATCAGAAGCTGTGGCGGATGCCGAACTCGTAGCCCATCGACGACTTGGGCTGCAGCGCCACACGGTTGTAAGTCGCCACGTACGACGGGCCTGCGCCGACCGTGTTGCCGGCGCCGTTCTTGTTGGTCACGCGCGCGATCGTGCCGTAGAGCGCGGTGCGCTTCGACAGGTTGTGCACGTAGCCCAGCGCGAACTTGTTCGACTTCGGGTCGGGAGTGTTCACGGCGAAAAGCGCCGGCACGCGGTTGTAGTCGTACTTCACCTGCGAGTAAGAGGCGCGGATCTGGCCCGGGCCGATCGGCACGGTCACGCCGATCAGGTAGCCCGCGAGGTCGGTGCTCGGCACCGGCGTGAAGATGTTCAGCGGATCGCGCTGGTCCTTCGAGCGCGAGTATTCGCCGAACAGCTTGGCGACGCCGAAGTCGTAGGTCGCGCCGATGTTGAAGGTCTTGATCTTGCCCGGGCGCGCCACGGCGGAGGAGCCGGAACCCGAGGTGAAGCTGGTGTCGTTCTGCGCGTAGCTGGCAGCCACGTCGAACGGGCCCGAGGCGTAGCCGACGCGGCCGCCGATGTGCCGGCCGGTGTTCGTCCTGTCGGCGCCCGACAACGTGTCCGGCGACGTACGGGTGATCTCGTGCAAGCTGTAGCCCACGTTGCCGTAGAAACCGCCCAGGTTGCGCGGCAGGAAGTACTGCACCATGTTGCCGGCGCGCTTGTAGGTGCTGTTGCTGCCGTAGCCGGTGCCCGAGAGGCTGCCTTCGTTGGCGTCGACGATCAGCGTGCCGCCGATGCCGGTGTCGCCGAACGGATCGAACTGCTCGTCGTTCAGCACGGTGGCGGTCTTGTCGCGACCCAGGCGGATCTCGCCGAAGCTGCCGGCCAGGCTCACGGTCGAGCGGCGGCTGAAGGTGGAGATGCCGGTGGCGCCGTCGTCGTTGGTGATGGGGGCTTCGAGCCAGAAGCTGGCCGACAGGCCGCCGCCGAGGTCTTCCACGCCGCGGAAGCCCAGGCGGCTGGAGCTCAGGCCCGAGTTGGCCAGTTCGCTGCGGCTGGCCTTCACGCTGTAGTAGGGGGTGAAGATGGTGGCCGGGATCGACTCGCTCTTGTTCGAGACGTTGCGGTAGGCGGCATCGACGACGCCGAACAGCGTCACGGTCGACTGCGCCGACGCGGCACCGCAGGCTGCCAGTGCAGCCAGAACAAGCAGGGATTTTTTCATTCGTATCACTCCAGGATGGGGAAGTTGCCGCTCCGATTCAGATGCAGCTGTTGAGAGCCCGGGCTTTCTCGCCACAAGGCTGCATCGGAGTGTTTCCACCGAGGAAGACAAATGAATTACATAGGGTAAACACTTGGCCGCCGAAGGGCCAACGCTCTTGACATGAGGGCCTGACTGCTTGCTGACCCGAGATGCCCTGGCGGCTATTCGCTCGCGGGCAGTTCGCGCGAACGCCGACGCAGGCCTGCCCACTGGTTCCAGACACCGAAGGCCGCGATCAGCAGCAGCACCGCTGCATAGCCTTCGGTGGTGTTCAGCAAGCCCAGCGGCGCCACCAGGAAGCCCGCGAGCATCGCAGGCAGGCTGAACGCGAGGTAGCTCACCACGAAGATCGCAGCGAACAGCTCGCCGCGCTCGTGCGACTGCGCCATGGGTGCCAGCGTCTGCACCAGCGCCGAGAAGGCCCCGCCGAAGCCGATGCCCGCCACCGCCGTGCCCACGAAGAAGAGCGCGAGCGAGCGCGTGGCGAGCGAAGCCAGCAGCAGCAGCAGCCCGAGCGCGATGCTGGCCATGCCGGCGAGGGCCGGGCGCGGTGCCGCGAGGCGGCCCAGCAGCGTCGGCGCGATCGCTCCCGTGCCCGAGAGCACTGCCACGGTCAGGCCGTTGACCACGCCGTTGTCGATGCCGAACACGTGCAGCATCAGCGAAGGCGCCAGCGACAGGTACAGCCCGCCGAGCGCCCAAACCACGACGAACACCGGCAGCCCGCGCGCGAACTCGGCGCGCGCCTTGGCGGGAATGGACACGCGCGGCACCAGCGAGGCCAGCGCGCCGGCGCGCGGCGTGACCGTCTCTGGCATCCACAGCACCACTGCCGCGCCGAGCGCGAACACGGCGGCCAGCACGCCGAACACCAGCATCACCGGCTGCACCGAGAACTTCACCGCCACGCCCGTGAGCAGCGCACCCGCGGCAAGGCCGGCAAGCGGCGACACGCTCGTGATCATCGCCCCCAGCCGCTTGCGCGAAGCCGGCGCGGCCTCGACCACCGCGGCGCTCAGCGCGCCGCTCGCCACACCCGTGGCGATACCCTGCACCACGCGCGCGACGATCAGCCCGCCGATGCCGTTCGCGCGCAGGAAGAGCCCCATCGCCACCGCCTGCAGCACCAGCGCCGCCATCACCACCGGTCGCCGCCCGATGTGGTCCGACAGCGACCCCGCCACCAGCAGCGAGACCAGCAGCGCGATCGCGTAGACCGCGAAAGCCACCGTGAGCAGCGAGGACGAGAAGTGCCAGGCATGCTGGAACACCACGAAGAGAGGCGAAGGCGCGGCCGCCGCGAAGAAGAAGGCGAACAGCACCGTCGCCAGCAGCGCGAAGGCGGCGCGCTGCGGCAGGCGCCAGGGCCTGGAGCGGGCAGCGATCTCGGCGGTGGCGGAGGCGAGTTCGGGGCAGGAGGACGGCATGGCGAATCCTTAACGCAACTTTTTTTGCTTTTGTGATTCTAGAACCGTGAATCCACTAAAGCAAATATCTTTGCGTTAAAGTCCATCGCCATGACCGACACCGCCCTCCCCAACAAGCGCCCTGGCGGCCGCAGCGCCCAGGTGCAGGCGCTCGTGCGCACCGCCCTCGAGGAACTCGTGGCCGAACAGGGACCGGAGCGCGTCACGGTGCCGGCCGTGGCCGAGCGGGCGGGCGTCAGCGCATCGAGCATCTACCGCCGCTGGGGCGACCTGCAGGGCCTGCTGGCCGAAACCGCCACCCACCGGCTCGACCCCAACCGCCCGCTGCCGAACACCGGAACCCTGCGCGCCGACCTCGAAGCCTGGGCGCGCGAACTCATCGAGCACCTGTCCAGGCCGTGCAACACCTCGCTGCTGAAGGCCGCGGCAGCGCTGGCCAACGGCAACTCCGACACCGACTGCCTGCGCAACCGCCGCAGGGAAGCGCTCACCCTGGTCGAGCAGGCCCACGCCCGCGGTGAGCGAGCGCCGGAGCCGCAGCAGGTGATCGACCACCTGATCGCGCCGATCGTGTTCCGGCTGGTGTTCG
This sequence comes from uncultured Variovorax sp., assembly GCA_913776885.1. Classification (GTDB taxonomy): domain Bacteria; phylum Pseudomonadota; class Gammaproteobacteria; order Burkholderiales; family Burkholderiaceae_C; genus Variovorax. The sequence goes on along the minus strand of CAJYQC010000336.1, from coordinate 4,228 downwards.
GCGGCGACGGGGTGCAGCCGGAGCTGGCGGGCCGGCTGGTGGACGAGCTCTTCGTCCTCGGCTCGCTCAGTTCGTCTTGACTTCCTTCGCCAACCCCAGCTTCTCGATGATGGCCTTCTCCTTCACGACCGTGTCCTGCGCGAACTTGGTGTAGGTGGCCGAGCTCATGTAGTTCGGCAGCATGTCGTAGCGGCCCAGTGCGGCCACGTAGCTGGGCTCTTCCATCGCCTGCTTGAAGGCGTCGTGCAGCTTCTTCACCACCTCGGGCGGCGTGCCCTTGGGTGCGCCGATGCCGAAGGGCGAGTTCTGCACCACGTCGTGGCCCAGCTCCTTCAGCGTGGGCGCGTCGGGGAACTTGGCCAGGCGCTTCTCGCCCCAGGTGTTGAGCACGCGCAGCTTGCCGGCCTCGACCTGCGGCGCGAAGCCGGTGCTGTCGGCCGCGGCCATCAGCTGGCCGCTGACCACCGCGAGCATCAGGTCGGCGCTGCCCTTGTAGGGCACGTGCTGCAGCTGGATGCCGGCCTTCTGCGCGACGATCTCGGTGGTCAGGTGCGGGCTGGTCAGCGTGCCGGTGGAGCCGTAGGTGAGCTTGCCGGGGTTGGCCTTGGCGTAGGCGACGAAGTCGCCCCAGGTCTTGAAGGGGCTGTCGGCCGGCACCACGATGCCGAAGGCATAGCCGGTGACGTTGATGACGTAGGTGATGTCCTTGAGCGGATCCCAGTTGATCTTGGTGGTGTAGCCCAGGCGGAACACGCCCAGCGGGATCTGCGCGACGGTGTAGCCGTCGGGCTGCGCGGTCTGCAGCGCCTGCGCGGGCAGCGTGCCGCCGGCGCCGGGCTTGTTGTCGATGATGACCGGCTGGCCGAGGATCTTGCTCGCGTTTTCCGCAAGCTGGCGCATGGTGATGTCGGTCGGGCCACCGGCCGGGAAGGCGATGACCAGCTTGATGGGCTTGGCGGGAAAGGCCTGCGCGAACGCTGCCATCGGAAGTGCGAGGCCGCCGGCTGCGGCGATGGCGGCGGCGGTGCGGAGAAAGGTGGAGCGGCGGAGCATGCTGACTGGATCCTGACTTGGGAAAACCGTCGATTGGGCCCGGCCGCACCGGCGAAGGCAATCGGGGCTGCCCTGATTTCCGTGGGAAACAGGGGCGAATTCCGGCGTCCGAGTCGCCTGCGCGTCAGCTGCTAGGCCTGCGAGAAACCTTCGATCACGTTCACCGCGTTGACGCCCACCTCCGCCACCGCATAACCGCCCTCGAAGACGAACACCGTCGGCAGTCCGGCGCGCGCCAGGTCCTCGCCCATGCGCAGGTAGTCGTCGCTCTTCAGCCTGAAGCCCGAGATCGGGTCGCCCTCGAAGGTGTCGACGCCCAGCGAGACCACCAGCGCGCCCGCCTTCACTTCGGCGATGCGGGCCAGCGCGGTCTTCAGCGCGGCGCGCCATGCGGCGAAGTCGGTGCCGCGCGGCAGCGGCAGGTTGTGGTTGAAGCCCTCGCCGCGCCCGGCGCCGCGCTCGTCGGCATGGCCCAGGTAGTAGGGATAGTCGGTCAGCGGATCGCCGTGCAGGCTCGCGAAATGCACGTCGTCGCGCGCGTAGAAGATGGCCTGCGTGCCGTTGCCGTGGTGGTAGTCGACGTCGAGCACGGCAACGCGTTCGATGCCCGCGTCGCGCAGCGCCTGCGCGGCGACGGCGGCGTTGTTCAGGAAGCAGTAGCCGCCGAAGAAATCGGCGCCCGCGTGGTGGCCCGGCGGGCGCGTCAGCGCGAAGGCGGCACGCTCGCCGCCGATGACGCGCTGCGCCGCGGTCCACGCACAGGCCGCGCCATGGCGCGCCGCCGCCCAGCTGCCCGCCATCAGCGGCGTGCCCGCGTCGAAGGAAAAGAGCCCCAGGCGCGCCGGAAAGCTCTTCGGCAGCACGTCGCTGCGCATGCCGCGCGTGGGCCAGTACGAGGGCAGCGCATCGCGCGTCGCGTTGGACGGGTCCAGCGCCACCCACTCGTCCCACGCATGGGCGATGAAATCCAGGTAGCGCGGCGCATGCACCTTCGCGAGCAGCGCTTCGTCGAAGGCTTTATCGGGCGCCTGCAGCGCGCCGATGCGCCTGCGCTCCAGTTCGTGCCTCACATGGTCGACGCGGGCGGGCACCTCGAAGCACGGCACGAGCTCGCCGCGGAACATCTCGACTTTGCCCTGGTGGAGAGCGTGCTGGTCGTTGTAGATGGTGAGCATGAAAACGGAAGGCGGCAGTGGCGAAGCCGCCCATCATGCCGCACGCCGCAGCACCGCCCGGCGCCTCCCGGAGGCCGTGAGCCCGAACAGGTCCTTCGGGTCGTCGAGCTCGGGCACCAGCGCGATCTGCCGGCCGATGCCGCGCTCCGTGGCGATGCGCTGGATGTATCGCAGCGCCGTGTAGTCCTCCAGCGCGAAGCCCACCGAGTCGAACAGCGTGACCTGCGCGGGGCTATCTCGCCCGGGCACTTCGCCCAGCAGCACGCGCCAGAGTTCGCTCACCGGGAAGTCGGCGGCCACCTGCTGGATCTCGCCCTCGACGCGGGTATGCGGCTCGTACTCGACGAACACGCGGGCCTTGCCGAGCACGCCGGGATGCAGCTCGGTCTTGCCGGGCGAATCGCCGCCCACCGCGTTGATGTGCATGCCCGGCTCGACCATGTCGGGTGTGAGCACCGTCGCACGCCCCTGGTAGGCGGTGACGGTGGTGACGATGTCCGCGCCGCGCACCGCCTCGGCCACCGAGCGGGCGCGCACGATCTCCAGCGGCGTGCAGGCCGACAGGTGGCGCACCAGCTTGTCGGTGGCGTGCGGATCGATGTCGTACACGCGCACTTCCTCGATGCCCAGCAGCGCATGGAAGGCCAGCGCCTGGAACTCGCTCTGCGAGCCGTTGCCGATCAGCGCGAGGCTGCGCGAATCGGGCCGCGCCAGCGCCTTCGCGGCCATCGCCGAGGTGGCGGCCGTGCGCAGCGCGGTGGTTAGCGTGAGTTCGGAAAGCAGCACGGGGTAGCCCGTGTCGACCTCGGCCAGCACGCCGAAGGCCATGACGGTCGGCAGCCCGACCGCGGTGTTGTGCGGATGTCCGTTGACGTACTTGAAGGCGTACGCGCCGTCGTCGGCCACCGGCATCAGCTCGATCACGCCGAGGTGCGAATGGCTGGCCACGCGCGCCTTCTTGTCGAACTCCCGCCACCGCATGAAGTCGTCGCGCAGCGCGTCGGCCAGCGCGGTCAGGAACTGCGGGACACCGGTCTCGTCGACCAGGCGGACCAGGCTGTGAACATCGATGAAGCGGGTCATGACATGGCTCCTTGCGTAGCCCCGCCGCGGCGCTTCATCCCTCGCATGTTCACTCCACCATGGCTGATTCAGGATGCGCCTGCGCCAAGGGTTGGAAGCCATTGTGCGCCGCTTTGCATGACCTTGGCGATACCCTGCCCTAGGGTGAATCGCCTATGCGCTGAGGTGGAAAGGCGCGTTCGCGAACAACTGCACGCCGTGCAGCAGCGCGTCCTCGTCGAAGTCGAAGTGCGGGTGGTGATGCGGGTGCACGATGCCCTTGGCGGCGCTACGCGCCCCGATGAACACGTAGGCGCCAGGCGCGTGCTTCAGGTAGGCGCTGAAGTCCTCGCTGTTCGGCAGCGGCTTGATGGACCGCAGCACCGCGGTCGCGATGCCCTGCTCGACCACCGCGCGCATGCGTGCCGCCACCGCCGCGTCGTTGACCACCGGGCTGTAGCCGCGGACGTATTCGAGCTCGCAACTCGCCCCGTGCGCACCGGCCACGCCGTTGGCGATGCGCTCCACCAGCGCCGGCACCAGTTCGCGCACGTGCTCGCTGAAGCAGCGCACCGAGCCCCAGAGCTCGACCGTGTCGGGAATCACGTTGAATGCGGTGCCGCCGTCGAAGCGGGTGACCGAAAGGATCACCGCCTCGTGCGGATCGGCGTTGCGCGACACCACGGCCTGCAGGTTGCCGACGATCTGCGCGCCGATCATGATCGGGTCGATGCAGCGGTCGGGGTTGGCCGCATGCCCGCCGCGGCCGCGAACGCGCAGCACGAAGCGGTCGGAGCTGGCCAGCGCAGGGCCGTCGAGCACGGCGATGCTGCCGGTGTCCAGCGTGGCCATCACGTGCGCCGAGATCACCTGGTCCACGCCCTTCATCACGCCCGCTTCCACCATCTGCTGGGCGCCGCCTGGATGCTGCTCCTCTG
>CAJYQC010000335.1 GCA_913776885.1 uncultured Variovorax sp. | reverse complement strand
GATGTGGTCGGTGGTGATCGAGTCGCCGAACAGCGCCATGATGCGTGCGCCCTTGAAGCCCGCGTCCGACGCGTGCGGCTTCATCTTGAAGCCCTCGAAGAACGGCGGCTCGGCGATGTAGGTCGACTCCGGCCAGTCGTACACCTGCCCGGTGGTGCCCTTGATGCTGCTCCAGAACTTGCCCGGATCGGTCTTGACCTTGTCGTAGTTCGCGCGGAACGACTTGGCGTTCATCGCGTATCGCAGGTTCTGGTCGATCTCCTTGGGCGTGGGCCAGATGTCCCCCAGGTAGACGTCCTTGCCGCCCTTGCCCTTGCCCACCGGCTCGGTCATCAGGTCGACCATCACGTTGCCGGCGATGGCGAAGGCCACCACCAGCGGCGGCGATGCCAGGAAGTTGGCCTTCAGGTTCGGATGGATGCGCGCCTCGAAGTTGCGGTTGCCCGAGAGCACGGCCGCGCCGATCAGGTCGTTCCTGGTGATCGCTTCATTGATCTCGGGCGTGAGGTCGCCGGCATTGCCGATGCAGGTGGTGCAGCCGTAGCCCGCGAGGTAGAAGCCCAGCTTCTCGAGGTACGGCAGCAGCCCGGCCTTCTCGAGGTACTCGGTGACGATGCGCGAGCCCGGCGCCAGCGAGGTCTTCACGTGCGGCTTGACCGAGAGGCCGGCCTCCACCGCCTTCTTCGCGAGCAGGCCCGCGGCCAGCATCACGCTGGGGTTGGAGGTGTTGGTGCACGAGGTGATGGCCGCGATCAGCACGTCGCCGTTGCCGATGGTGACCGCCCCCTTGGGCGCGGGCGGCGCGCTCGCGCTGACGTGCGCGGCGGCCTTGGTCGAGCGGTTGGCCACCATCTCGACCACGTCGAGCGGCGCGCCCGCGGGCGGCGCAGCGGCCTCGTCGTCGCCGCTCTTGCCGGCGGGAGCCAGCGGATAGCGCAGCTTGAGCTTGTCGGCCGGCTGGTTGAATCCGTTGGCGTCGTTCGGCTTGCTGTAGAGCTCCGAGAACTTGGTGGCGAGGTGGCCCAGGTCGATGCGGTCCTGCGGGCGCTTCGGGCCGGCCAGGCTGGGCGACACGGTGCTCAGGTCGAGCCTGACGACCTTGGTGTAGTCGATGTCGCCCGGGTTGGGCATGCCGAACAGCCCCTGCGCCCTGTAGTAGGCCTCGAAGCGCTCGACCTCTTCCTTGGTGCGGCCGGTGCCTTCGAAGTAGGCCACCGTCATCTCGTCGACCGGGAAGAAGCCCATGGTCGCGCCGTACTCGGGCGCCATGTTGCCGATGGTCGCGCGGTCGGGCACCGCGATGGAGGCCGCGCCGGGGCCGAAGAACTCGACGAACTTGCCCACCACCTTCTCGGCGCGCAGGATGGAAGTGACGTACAGCACCAGGTCTGTGGCGGTGACGCCTTCGCGCAGCTGGCCGGTGAGCTCGAAGCCCACAACGTCGGGCGTGAGCATGTAGACCGGCTGGCCCAGCATCGCCGCCTCGGCCTCGATGCCGCCCACACCCCAGCCGACCACGCCGATGCCGTTGATCATGGTGGTGTGGCTGTCGGTGCCGACCAGCGAGTCGGGGTAGTAAGTCGGCTTTTCTTCGTTGTCGTTCGGGCTCTTGTAGACGCCGCGCGCGAAGTATTCGAGGTTGACCTGGTGCACGATGCCGAAGCCCGGCGGCACCACGCGGAAGGTGTCGAAGGCCTGCATGCCCCACTTCATGAACTGATAGCGCTCGTTGTTGCGCTGGAATTCCAGCTTCATGTTCAGGTCGAGCGCCTTGGGCGTGCCGTAGTGGTCGACCATCACCGAGTGGTCGACCACCAGGTCGACGGGCACCAGCGGCTCGATGGTCTTGGGCGACTTGCCCAGCTTGCCGGCCACGCTGCGCATGGCGGCCAGGTCGGCCAGCAGGGGCACGCCGGTGAAGTCCTGCAGCACCACGCGGGTGACGACGAAGGGGATCTCGTCGACGCGCTCGGCATTCGGTGCCCAGTGGGCCAGCTCTTCGACATGCTTGGCCGTGACCTTCTGTCCGTCGCAGTTGCGCAGCACCGATTCGAGCACGATGCGGATGGAGACGGGGAGACGATCGACGGAGGGATATTGCTTGGCCAGTTCCTTCAGGGACCAGTACTTGCCGGACTTGCCCGACGGGGTCTTGAAGGACTTGAGGGTGGACGCAAAGGCATGCGCCGGGGCTTTGGCCATAGAAAGACTCCTGTGTGTTCGTGGAAGCCTCTCAAGGATAGCGGGGATCAATGTCAACGGCTGTAGTCGGCCTTCTCTCGTTCCGTCCTCCCGCGCCCCTCTCTTCATCGCCCTGTTGGGCCCCCCGTTCCTCATCGCGAAAAGCGCTGGAAACAGGGGCGCCGCGGGCATGGCCGGCTCACCAGCGGCCGGCCGGCGTCAGGTTCGCGGCGGGACGCGCGCCGCCACGGCTGCGGCGCAGCCCGGTCCACTGCAGCTCGGCCAGCACGATCACGCACACGGCCTGCGCCAGCACCCAGGCCACGCCCACAGCGGTGACCGGGAAGATGCCGCCCACCAGCAGCGCGACGCAGGCCACGGCCCAGCCGAAGTTGCCGATCACCACGAGCCCGATCAGCGTGCGCGGCGGCGTGCTGCGGCTCGCCATGAAGGCCGCGGCGGCCGCGTAGGCCAGGAGGAACACACCCGTGCCCATGAGCAGCGGTGCCGGCAGCCCGGTCAGGCGAGCCAGCGCGTCGGTGAAGGCCAACTGCAGCGCGCCGGTGGCGGCGCAGGAGGCGGCGTCGGCCCACATCACGTTGGGCAGGAAGCGGGGGGATGCGAAGACGGACATGGAATCTCTCCTTGGGTGGTTACGCTGCAAGCCGGTCCTGCCGCGTTGGGGTCGATGATTCCGGCCCGGCCGCACCAAGTCGATGACCTGGGAGGTCATGGCGCCGCGCCGCCGCGGCGCCAGAATGCAGGCCCATGAACACCACCCGCTCCCACACGACCAAGCCGGGCCAGCCTGGAGCGCGCGATTCGTTCGGCGCGCACCTGCGGCACTGGCGCACCCATCGCCGCCTGAGCCAGCTCGACCTGGCGCAGGAGGCCGAGGTCTCGACCCGCCACCTGAGTTACGTCGAAACCGGCCGCGCGGCGCCCAGCCGGGAGATGGTGCTCAGGCTGGCCGAGCGGCTGGAAGTGCCGCTGCGCGAGCGCAATGCGCTGCTGGTGGCCGCGGGTTTCGCGCCGATGTACAGGCAGCGCTCGCTGGACGATCCCGCGATGGCTTCCGCGCGCCGCGCCATCGACCTCGTGCTCAAGGGCCACGAGCCCTTTCCGGCCCTTGCCGTCGACCGCCACTGGAATCTGGTCGCGCACAACGCGCTGGTGCCGCTGCTGATGGAAGGCGCTTCACCCGAGTTGCTCAAGCCGCCGATTAACGTGCTGCGCCTGAGCCTGCATCCCGAAGGCGTGGCGCCGCGAATCGCCAACCTCGCGCAATGGCGCGTGCATCTGCTGGAGCGCCTGCAGCAGCAGATCGCCGCCACAGGCGACCCGGTGCTGCAGTCATTGCACGACGAACTCGAGGCCTATCCGGCACCTTCCGTGAGCCACGACGCACCCGCCGTCGACACCGCGCTATCGGCGGTGGCGGTGCCCTTCCAGGTAGCGATGCCCAGCGGCATGCTGAGCTTCATCAGCACCATCACGATCTTCGGCACGCCGGTGGACGTCACGCTGCAGGAACTCGCGGTCGAATCGTTCTTTCCGGCGGACGAACAGACGGCGGCCGCACTGGCGGCGCTGGCGGCAAAGCAACAGCAGCAGCCGGCTCGCTGAAGTCCGCGCTGCCCTCCCCGTCGCGCGGCGGGCCTTCGAAGTCGTCCACCTGGATGACCTTGTCGGCCGCCTTCAGGTATGCCAGCGCCAGTTCGGGGTCGGTTGAAGAGCGCGCCGCCTCTTCGAGCGAGTTCGTGCGGCGCAGCACCTTGTTGAGCGCTGCCGTGCCGTCGCCGAGCTTCGCGCCCAGTTCCATCGCCTGCATCAGGTCACGCAGGCCGCCCGCGGCAGGCTCGCTGAGGTCGGGCGCCAGGCGCTTCACGATGCGCGGGTCCTTGCGCAGCAGCTCAGCCAGTTCGAGCAGCTGTACGTCGCGCAGCGGCGCCAGATGCGCGGTGCGGCGCAGCACCATCGCGCCGATCAGGCGGCGCCCCCGCGTCGGCAGGTTGGCATAGAGATCGCGCAGGATGCTGCCCGCCTCGTCGATCTGCAGCCTGATCGCGGCCCGCGCGAAGGGCAGCATCTCCGGCGCCTGCTCCACGCCGTAGCGCCATACGCAGGCGATCGCCAGGTAGAGATGCGCGAGCACGTCGCCCAGGCGCGCCGAGAGCAGCTCCATGCGCTTGAGCTTGCCGCCGAGCAGGCCCATGGCAAGGTCGGCCGTGAGCGCGTACTTGGCGCTCATGCGTGCGATGAGCCGCGCCTCGTGCGCGAGATCTTCGGGCGGCGATCCGACCAGCGGCGCGCCGAACAGGCTGCGCCACAGGTTCAGCGCGACGTGCCTGCCGTGGGCCATCAGCGCCTCGCCGAGCGCGGTCTCGTCTTTCGCCTGCACCGCGGCCATCTCGTCGAGCACGTGCGGATGGCATCGCACCGCGCCCTGCCCGAACACGATCAGCGCACGCGTCAGGATGTTGGCGCCCTCCACCGTGATCGCGATCGGCGCCTGCCGGTAGGCCACGCCGAGCAGGTTCGAAGGGCCCGAGATGATGCCCTTGCCGCCGAGGATGTCCATGCCGTGGTTCACCGCGCGCCGGCCGGCTTCGGTCAGCTGCACCTTGAGGATGGCGCTGGCCACGCTGGGCCGCTCGCCCTCGTCGAGCGCAGCGGCGGTGAAGCGCCGCGCGGCATCGCTCGCATACAGCTCGGCCGACATCTGCGCGACCAGCCCCGCCACCGCATGGAACCTGCCCACCGGCATGCCGAACTGCTCGCGGATCTGGCCGTAGCCGTTGGCCACGTACAGCGCGGTCTGCTGCATGGCCGAGCCCAGCGCCGGCAGCGAGATCGCGCGGCCGGCCGCCAGGCACTCCATCAGCATGCGCCAGCCCTGGCCGACCTGCTGCTCGCCGCCGATGATCCAGTCCATCGGCACGAACACCTGGCGGCCGTGGATCGGGCCGTTCATGAAGGCGCTGTCCATCGGCCGGTGGCGGCGGCCGATCTCCATGCCGGCCTGCGGCACCGGGATCAGCGCACAGGTGATGCCCAGCTCGCGCTCGCCTTCGGGCCGGCTTTCGTCGACGGCATGGAACGCCAGCCCGACCACGGTGGCGACCGGCGCGAGCGTGATGTAGCGCTTGTCGAAATCGACAAGGAAGCCGCGCGTCATGCGCCCTTCGAACTCTCGCTCCACCAGCACGCCGCGGTCGGGAATCGAGGCCGCGTCGGAGCCCGCGTAGGGTGAAGTCAGCCCGAAGCACGGCAGCTCGCGCCCGTCGGCCAGCCGAGGCAGGTAGTGGGCCTTCTGCGCGTTGGAGCCGTAGCGCAGCAGCAGCTCGGCCGGCCCCAGCGAATTGGGCACCATCACGGTGACAGCGGTCGCCACGTTGACGGTGGCGATGCGCGCCACCACCGTGGCGTGCGCATGGTGGCCGAAACCGAGGCCGCCGAACTCCTCGGGAATGATCATCCCGAAGAAGCGCTTCTCGCGCAGGTAGCGCCACACCTCGGGCGGCAGGTCGCGGGCCTGATCGATGGCGTGGTCGTCGAGCATGCGGCACAGCGCGCGCACTTCGTTGTCGAGAAAGGCCTGCTCGCGCTCGTTGAGGCGATTGGGGCCCATGGCCGCGAGCGCGTCGAAGTCGGGGTGCCCGGCGAACAGCCGCCCTTCGAACCCGACGGTGCCGGCCTCCAGCGCCGCGCGCTCGGTGTCGCCCAGCGGCGGCAGCGCCTTCGAGAACGGTTGCATGGCCCAGCGGCCGATCAGTGAAGCCAGAGGCATGGTGCGGGTCCTTCCTTGCGTCCGCGGCGGATTCACCCTCCGTCGATCCAGCATTGAATCCAGCAAATCCAGCATGGGGCGGACATGCACCATTCTTCGGACCCGCGGTCCGCGCACAAGGCCGGTCAAGGACGACCCAGTGTGTCGGAGACGGACGCCTCCTGCCCTGCAGATGTGTACTGCCGACCTACTTCTTGCTGGCAGGCTGTGGCAGCGCGGCAGGCGCGGCAGGCGCGGCTGCAGGATCGCGCCAGCCGTATTCCACGTAGCGCCGGATGATCAGGCAGCCCGGCGGCGAGTCGATCAGCGAGACCGACGAAGTCGGCTCCTTCTCGTCGGTGTAGACCGCGTAGTTGGGCAGCAGCCGCGTCATCCGGTAGCTGGACAGTTCCTGCTGGCCGACGCTCGCGCAGGTGAATGGCGCCACCGAGATGCGCTCGGCCGACACGGTACAGGCACCGCTCTCGTCGGGAATCGCGG
>CAJYQC010000334.1 GCA_913776885.1 uncultured Variovorax sp. | reverse complement strand
CGCCCGTCACGGTGCGCGGCTGGTCCGGCGGCAGCGAGGTCGCGATTGGTGAGCGCAGCGGCCTGCTGGGCGCGTGCGGCTTCGGCGGCCAGGCGATAGTCCTGCGGATCGAGTTGGGCCAGGACCTGACCGGCCTGCACGTGCTGGCCGAGCTCGGCCTGGCGCTTCGTGATCTTTCCTCCCACGCGGAAGCCCAGGCGCGATTCGACGCGGGCTCGCACCTCGGCCGAGAACTCGGGCTGGGCATCGAATTCGCTGGTCCCCACGGTCACGAACTTGACCGCCCGAACCGGGTCTTCGGCCGCGGGCTTCTGGGAGCAGCCGGCGAGAAGCACGGCGGGAAGCAGCAGCCAGGCGGCGCTGCGCACACGGGGAAGGAAGACGGCGGAGGCGGTCATGAGACACCCTGGAGAGGACGAACCGGGCCATTACTGACCCACTGGTTAGTAATCTAGGGTAAACCTTGAGCAGTGTCAATGACCCGCCGGTCACTACGGCCTGCAGCGGCCCGCTCGCGCCGCCCGCGCTAAGTGCGCTGCCCCATCTCGACGAGCCGGTTGTCGGGCAGTTCGAAATAGTCCGACGCGCGCCCCGCGTTGCGCTGCAGCCAGCCGAAAAGCGCGCGCCGGATCGGGTTCATGCCCGGCAGGTTCTCTTCGCCCACCGAGGCGCGCGAGACGAAGTACGACGTCTTCATCGAGTCGATCGCCAGCGTCTTCTGGTAGGCCAGGATGCGGATGAATTCCGGCACGTCGGGCCGCTCCATGAAGCCATGGCGCGCCGTGACCATCCAGATGCCCTCCATCAGCTGCTCGGCCTCGATGCGCAGGCGCGCGTCGACGCGCGGCGTGTCGCAGGCCAGCACGCGCAGCACGATCACCTGCTCGTGCAGCACCTGGTTGTGCTTGAGGTTGTGCAGCAGCGCGTGCGGCACCGCCGTGGCGTCGGGGTTCAGGAACACGGCCGTGCCGCTCACCCGGTGCGGCATGTGCTGCGCGAGCGATTCGACGAAGGGCCGCAGCGGCAGGCTCTCGGCGGCGGCGGCCTCGAGGCCGAGCCGGCGCCCCTTCGCCCAGGTGGTGAAGAGCACCATCACCGCAGCCGCCACGGCCAGCGTGAGCCAGCCGCCCTCGGCCACCTTCAGGCTGTTGGCGATCACGAAAGTCAGGTCGACCACCGCGAAGGCCGCCACGCCGATCACCACCGCCACCTTGTTCCAACGCCACAGCCCCCAGGCCACGATGCCGGCCAGCAGCGTGGTCGTCACCATGGTGATCGACACCGCGATGCCGTATGCCGCCGACAGCGCTCCGGAACTCCTGAAGCCCAGCACCAGCAGCAGTACGCCCACCATCAGCAGCCAGTTGACGGTCGGCACGTAGATCTGCCCGATCGCCGTGCCGGAGGTCTGGATCACCCGCATGCGCGGCAGATAGCCCATGCGCATTGCATGCGCCGGGAGAGAGACGGCGCCCGAGATCACCGCCTGCGAGGCGATCACCGTCGCCATCGCTGCGAGCACCACCATCGGCAGCACGCCCCACGAGGGAAAGAGCCGGAAGAACGGGTTGTCGATGGCTGCGGGGTTGGCCAGCACCAGCGCCCCCTGCCCGAAGTAGTTGAGCACCAGCCCCGGCAGCGCGATGAAGAGCCACGCCAGCCGGATCGGCCTGGCGCCGAAATGCCCCATGTCGGCATACAGCGCCTCGCCGCCCGTGAAAGCCAGGAACACCGCGCCCAGCACCGCCAGCGACTGCGCCCGGTGCTCGACCAGGAAGCCCAGCGCCCGGCGCGGATCGAGCGCCGCCAGCACCTGCGGCTGCTGCACCACCTGCCAGGCTCCCGCCGCCGCCAGCACGATGAACCACAGCAGCATCACCGGCCCGAAGATCTTGCCCACCGTGCCGGTGCCTTTCTTCTGCACCATGAACAACGCGACCAGGATCGCCACCGTGATCGGCAGCACGGCGCGCTGCAGCACGGGCGCCTGCACCTCCAGCCCCTCGACCGCCGACAGCACCGAGATGGCCGGCGTGATCAGGCTGTCGCCGTAGAACATGGCCGCGCCCACCAGGCCCAGCACGCCGATGGCGTTCCACACCCAGGGCCTGGTCTTTGGGCCCGACACTGCGCTTCGCGCGAGCGCCTGGAGCGCGAGGATGCCGCCCTCGCCGTCGTGGTCGGCACGCAGCACGAACACCACGTACTTGAGCGTGACCACGAACATCAGCCCCCAGAAGATCAGCGAGAGCAGGCCCAGCACCGAGTCGGGCGTGAACGGCACGCCGTGCTCGGGGTTCATCGTCTCCTTGAAGGCATACAGCGGCGAGGTGCCGATGTCGCCGAACACGACGCCCAGCGCCGCCACCATGAGCGCCGGCCCCGCCGGGTGCGCCGCCTCGCCGTACGCTGAAACCTGGGGCCCGGAAGCCGGAGCGGATGCTTTCATGAAGCGGGGAGTTCGTAGTGGCGACGCTGCGAGCATAGTGCGGGGGCATTGCGCCGTCGCTGACAATCGTGGCGTGCCCGCCACTCCCCACCTTGCCGCGCCGCCCGCGCACTACGAGAACTTCCCCGTAGCCTCCTGGCTATGCCCGCCGCACCTGCGCCCGCCGATCGCGGCGATCTACCACTTCGCGCGCACCGCGGACGACATCGCCGACGAAGGCAGCGCCTCGCCCGCAGAGCGCCTGGCCGACCTGCACGCCTATCGGGAAGAACTCGCAGCCGCAGCCCGCGGCGAAGTGCCGCCCGAATCGCGCTGGCCCCACGTCTTCGGCCCGCTGGCCCACAGCATCGCCCGGCACGCCCTGCCTGAAGAGCTGCTCGCCGACCTGCTGAGCGCCTTCGTGCAGGACATCGAGAAGACCCGCGACCGCAGCACCTACGCCGACCGCGCCGAACTGCTCGACTACTGCCGCCGCTCCGCCAACCCCGTCGGGCGCCTCCTGCTGCACCTGTACGGCGTGCACGACGCAAAGGCCCTGGCGCAGAGCGACGCCATCTGCAGCGCGCTGCAGCTCATCAACTTCTGGCAGGACCCGAGCATCGATCTGCCGCGCGGCCGCTTCTACTTTCCGCTGACCGACTGCGACCGGCGTGGCCTCTCGCCCGAGAACTTCAAGGTCTTCGCGCCCCTCGCGCGCGCGGAGCCTCCGCAGGAAGCTATCAATCTCGTAGCGGTGACGTGCTACTGGGCGCGCGAACTCATGACCGAGGGCGCGCCGCTCGTGCACCGGCTGCCCGGCCGCGCCGGCTGGGAGCTGCGCCTCGTCGTGCAGGGCGGCCTTCGCATCCTCGACAAAATCCAGGAACTGGGCTTCGACACCTTCACCCAGCGGCCCACCATCGGCAAGCTCGACGCGCCGGTTCTGCTCTGGAAGGCCGTGCGGATGCGGAGACAATCACGACCCATGAAAGCAGCGCCTCCCCGATGACCCCCGAGCAATACGTGCAAGACAAGGCCGCCGCCTCGGGCAGCAGTTTCTATTACGCCTTCCTGTTCCTTCCCAGGCCGCGCCGCGCCGCGATCACGGCCTTCTACGCCTTCTGCCGCGAAATCGACGACGTGGTCGACGAGGTCAGC
>CAJYQC010000333.1 GCA_913776885.1 uncultured Variovorax sp. | reverse complement strand
CTCGGGCGGCGTGATGGGCAAGATGATCGATGCGCAGTCGATCGTGGTGGCTTCCACCGCCACGCGCTGGTTCAACCATGAAGGCGAGATCCTGCGCTACGTGTTCTTCCACTCGATCGCGCTTGCGTGCCTCGTGGGCTTCTACGTGACGCTGCAGGCCTATGTGTGGCCGTTCACGCTGATGGTCGTGAAGTGACTGCTGCCGGGGCGGGCAGCGTGGCCGCCAGCGCCTGAAGCAGCCGGCGCAGGTCGTCGACCGCTTCGCGCGCCGACGCTGCGCCGCCCATCTGCGCCTTGACGATGGCGCCGTCGACGCCCAGCGCAGCCGCCTGCGCGATGGCCATGCGCTGCGAGCCCTCCAGCGTTTCGGGCAGCAGCCCTGCGATCACCTCGACCATCTCGCGCTTGTGCTCGCGCGAGATGTCGCTCGCGCCGCTCACGCTGCCGCCCACCTCGACCACCGAGTTGATGAAGGCGCAGCCGCGGAAGGCCGGGTCGGCGAACCATTCGGCCATGGCGTCGGCCAGCACCTCCAGCGCCTGGCCGCCGCCGATGCGCTGCTGCGCGCCGAGCCGGCCGAGCGCATCGACGAACCATGCCATCCACAGGCCGTGGCGGTGATCGAGGAAGGCTCGCACCAGGTCGTCCTTCGAGGGGTAGTGCCGGTAGAAGGTGACCTTGGTGACGCCCGATGCGGCGATGACGCGGTCGATGCCCGTGGCGCGGATGCCGTCGGCGTAGAAGAGGTCGTGCGCAGTGCGAAGGATGCGCTCGCGCGCCGGTAGTTCGGAGATGGAGGAGATGTCCATGGCGCGATTGTAGGCATGTAGACAGGTCTGTCTACATGTGGCACATTCAGGCGCATTCCCCTTCAACCTCGATCGAAAGAACCGCCATGGAATCACGCCCGCCGCTGCCGCCCTTCACCCTCGAATCCGCCACGCAGAAGGTGCAGGCCGCCGAAGACGCCTGGAACTCGCGCGACCCCGTTCGCGTGAGCCTGGCCTACACGCCCGACACCGAATGGCGCAACCGCGCCGATTTCGTCAACGGCCGCGAGCAGGTGGTGGAGTTCCTGTCGCGCAAGTGGATGCGCGAACTCGACTACCGCCTCAAGAAGCAGCTCTGGGCCTTCATGGACAACCGCATCGCGGTGCGCTTCGAGTACGAGTGGCACGACGACGCGGGCCAGTGGTATCGCAGCCACGGCAACGAGAACTGGGAGTTCGCGGAGAACGGCCTGATGCAGAGGCGCTACGCGAGCATCAACGACCAGCCCATCAAGGAATCGGACCGCAAGTTCCACTGGGCGCGCTGAGCCGCGCTGAGCCGCGCTGAACTGCGTTGTTCCCGCGTTGTCCCCTCTCCCCTCGGGGAGAGGGCTAGGGTGAGGGCCGCGGCTGCAACGCCGCCGCGCTTCGTCCATCGCCGCAAGCCCTCACTCCAACCCACTCCCCGACGGGAGAGGGAGCAATAACCCCGGCACGCCTGTTGCTTGCCGTGGTGCGTTCAACAGGAGACCCCATGAACCGCAACGACGTCACCGAGAAGATCATCGCCACCAAGGTCAGCAAGGGCATCCAGTGGGCGGACGTGGCCACGAAGGTCGGCCTTTCGAAGGAGTGGACCACCGCCGCCTGCCTCGGCCAGATGACGCTCGACGACACCCAGGCGAAGATCATCGGCAAGATCTTCGGCCTCACCGCCGAGGAGCAGAAGTGGCTGAAGGTGGTGCCCTACAAGGGCTCGCTGCCCACGCCGGTGCCCACCGATCCGCTCATCTACCGCTGGTACGAGGTGGTGAGCGTGTACGGCACCACCATCAAGGAACTGATCCACGAGGACTTCGGCGACGGCATCATGAGCGCCATCGACTTCAGCATGGACATCCAGCGCGAGGCCGACCCGAAGGGCGACCGCGTCAACGTGGTGCTGTCGGGCAAGTTCCTGCCCTACAAGACCTACTGAGCGTATTCGGCCGGGCGCGGCCTTTGCTGCTGATGATGTTGCCTGGCGGGTGGGCGCATCGCCCCGGCCGTGATGCCGTAGCCCTCGATGGCGCCCGCGATCGAGCGTGCCACCGCATCCACGGGCACCGCGATGCGCCGGTTGGTGCGCATGCGTTCGCGTGCGTAGCTGGCCGCGATGCGCTCGGCCAGCGGATCGATGGGGCCGTGTACGTCGGGGCTCACCACCGTCACGTGCAGCCGGCCGGCATGCTCCTGCCGCAGGCCCTCGGAGACCGCGTTCACCGCATACTGCGTGCCGTGGTACACCGCCGAGCACGGCGACAGCCCATGCATCGCCACCGGCGCCACGTTCACGATGTGGCCCCAGCCCTGCTCCTGCATCGTCGGCAGCACCGCCGCGATGCCCAGCAGCACGCCGCGCAGGTTCACGTCGATCATGAGCTCCCACTCCTCGATCTTGCGGTTCCACAGCGGCGACATCGGCATCACGCCCGCGGCGTTGACGAGCACGTCGATCTGCTCGTGCGTCTCGAGCGCGAATTCGGCGAAAGCTTCCATGTCGGGCCGGTGCGTCACGTCGAGCCGCTGGTAGCTCGCCGTGCCGCCCGTGGCCGTGATCTCCGCCGCGAGCGCGGCGAGCCTGTCGGTGCGGCGCGCACCGAGCACCACCTTGGCGCCACGCCGCGCAAGCAGCCTGGCGGTCGCTTCGCCGATGCCGCTGCTCGCGCCGGTGATGAGTACGACTTTTTCCTGGATCGTGGTCATGGTGAACTCCTCGTGCTGATCTGTCTGCCGTGGGGCGCACACTGGAATGAGCGTGGGCCGGGCATGCAGAGAAGTGTGCGTTTTCGCGGGCCCGAAGCGGTAGACGAATCGAACGCGGTTTTTGCCTGATCCTGCAAAACGCGATGCCGACTGCGGCCTTCGCTTCGCTCGGTTCAGCGCCGCGTAGTGCTTTCGCGGTAGAGAAGGCGAGAGCATGGCGGGCGCGGACGTGCATCGCCTCGCGCGGCCTTGTTGCCTGATTCCCCGAAGCCGCAGCAGCCGGGGCGGCAGGCCTCTGCATCCATCGGTAATTCGCTTTGCACCCTGTCGCAAGGATTGAGCAAGAGCCGGAAATCGCGGATGCTGCGCCGATGGACAAAAAGCCTCGCCCGAACACCGCCCGCCCGCGCATCTACCTCGCGGGGCCGGACGTCTTTCGCCCCGATGCCAGGGCGCATTTCGTCAGGTTGTCGGCCGCCTGCGACGCAGCCGGCCTCGCGGCCCTGCTGCCGGCGGACGGCAACGAAGAGCAGACCTCCGACGCGCCCGAGAAGCAGATTTACGAAGCCAACATGCAGCGCCTACGCGGCGCCGATGGCGTGGTCGCCAATCTTGCGAGCTTCAGGGGCATGGAGCCGGATTCCGGCACCGTGTTCGAGGTCGGCGCGGCGATCGCGCTGGGCATCCCGGTCGTGGCCTACGGCGTGCCCGAAGGCAGCTACGCAGACCGCGTACGCGCCGCGCTGCCATGCGAGGTCGACACGAACGGCGTGCTGCGCGAAGCCGGCACCGGCATCGCGGTCGAGGACTTCGGGCAGCAGTTGAACCTGATGCTGGCGTGTTCGATCCACATTGAGGCCACGCCGGAGGCGGCGCTGCGGAAAATGGCGCAGGTGCTGGCTGTCCACCGCGCGACAAAAGCAGGAAACCCCTGATCGAATCGCCGCGCACCAGCCCCTAGGATCGGCTCCATCGATCACTGAATGGAGCACTGCATGCCGACCACCGAGACCCACTTCGAGCTCACCGCCAACGACGGCGTCACGGTGGAGGTTCATCGGTGGCTTGGCACGGTGACGAAGCCGCGCGCCATCGTCCAGCTCGCGCACGGCATGGGCGAGCATTCGCTGCGCTACCGTCATTTGGCCGAATCGCTGGTGCAGGCGGGCTACGTGGTCTATGCGAACGAGCATCGCGGCCATGGCAAGGGCGCGCAGACGCGCGGCGAGCTGGGCGAGTTCGGGCCGCGCGCGTTCGGCGGGCTGGTGGACGACATGGCGCTGCTGAGCCGCCATGTGCGCGGCGTGCATCCGGGCCTGCCGCTGATCCTGCTGGGCCACAGCATGGGTTCGTTCGCGCTGCAGTACTACCTGGTCGAGCACGGCTCGCTGCTCGCGGGTGCTGCGCTGTCGGGCACGTCGGCGCTCGACCTGCTGGGAACCGCGCTGCAGTCGGGCTTCAAGCTGGAAGACATGAACGCCGCGCTGCCCGACGTGCGCACGCCCTTCGACTGGCTCAGCCGCGATCCGGCGCAGGTCGATGCGTACATCGCCGATCCGCTGTGCGGCTTCACGGTCTCGCCGGAGGGGCTGGGCTCGATGTTCGCGAAGCTGGGCGACCTCACGCCGGAGGCGATGCGCAAGACCATCCGCCCCGAGCTGCCCCTGTACCTTTTCATCGGCGGCGAAGATCCGGTGAGCAACAAGGCCGAGTGGTTCTACCCGCTGGTGGAGCGCTATCGCCAGGCGGGGCTGCGCGACGTGTCGTGCCACGTCTTCGGCGGCGCGCGTCACGAGGCGCTGAACGAGACCAACCGCGACGAGGTCGAGGCGGTGCTGCTCGCGTGGATCGCGCGGGTGGTGGCGAAGGGCTGAAGAGCCGGATCGATCCGGCCTCAGGAATGAATGGGGCGGACAGGGCCGGGCGGCAGGCGCCGCCGGGTTGCCGTTACTGCCGTCTGCAGTCGCCCATGGTCACGGTGCCGTCCTTGCACTCGGTGATCATGGGTTCGTCCGCGCCCTGGGCCGGAGCCGGCTTCGGGACAGAAGATGCAGGGATAGATGCGGGAGCAGGAGCCGTTGCAGCCCCTGCGTCCTTCAGATAGACGACTTTCTTCGTGCCCAGCTCGCAGCTGCCCACCACCTGTCCGTCGGCCGATGCGTTGGCATCGACGACGGTGACGGTGAAGCGCGCCACGCCGCTCGCGGCGATCTTCTGTTCGATACGGGTGCGCAGGGCCTCGCAGTCCTCGGCCGCGTGTGCGCTTCCCGCCGCGCAGGCCAGGGCCAGCACGGCGGGGAGCATCGCGAGCCTGAAGGGCTTCATGGCTGCCGCCCGCACGAGGTCGATCGGCCTTCTTACGCCGAGGCCAGCGCCGCGTTCAGCGTGGCGCTCGGGCGCATGATGGCCGAGAACTTGACCGGGTCGGCCAGGTAGTAGCCGCCGATGTCCACCGGCTTGCCCTGCACGGCGGCGAGCTCGTCGACGATCTTCTGCTCGTTGGCTGCGAGCGTCTCGGCCAGCTTGGCGAAGGCGGCCTGCAGCTCCAGGTCTTCGGTCTGCGCGGCCAGTTCCTGCGCCCAGTACATCGCCAGGTAGAACTGGCTGCCGCGGTTGTCGAGCTGGCCGGTCTTGGGCGAGGGGTTCTTGTTGTTGTCGAGCAGCTTGCCGGTGGCCGTGTCCAGCGTCTTCGCCAGGATGGCCGCCTTCTTGTTGTTCGTCTTCAGGCCCAGGTCCTCCAGGCTCACGGCGAGCGCGAGGAATTCGCCCAGCGAGTCCCAGCGCAGGTGGTTCTCTTCCACCAGCTGCTGCACGTGCTTGGGAGCGGAGCCGCCCGCGCCGGTCTCGTACATGCCGCCGCCGGCCATCAGCGGAACGATCGACAGCATCTTGGCCGAGGTGCCGAGTTCCATGATGGGGAACAGGTCGGTCAGGTAGTCGCGCAGGATGTTGCCGGTGGCGCTGATGGTGTCCAGGCCGCGGACCACGCGCTCGAGCGTGTAGCGCATGGCACGCACCTGGCTCATGATCTGGATGTCCAGGCCCGTGGTGTTGTGCTCGTGCAGGTACATCTTGACCTTGGTGATCAGCTGCGCCTCGTGCGGGCGGTAGGCGTCGAGCCAGAACACCACCGGCATGCCTGAGTTGCGCGCGCGGTTGACGGCCAGCTTGACCCAGTCGCGGATCGCGGCGTCCTTGACCTGGCACATGCGCCAGATGTCGCCTTGCTCCACTTCCTGGCTCATCAGCACTTCGCCGGTGTCCAGGTCGGTGATGTTGGCGACGCCGTCCTCGGGGATCTCGAAGGTCTTGTCGTGCGAGCCGTATTCCTCGGCCTTCTGCGCCATCAGGCCGACGTTGGGCACGGTGCCCATGGTCTTGGGGTCGAAGGCGCCGTGCCACTTGCAGAAGTTGATCATCTCCTGGTAGATGCGGGCGAAGGTCGATTCGGGCATCACTGCCTTCACGTCCTTCAGGCGGCCGTCGGCGCCCCACATCTTGCCGCCGTTGCGGATCATCGCGGGCATGGAGGCGTCCACGATCACGTCGTTGGGCGAGTGGAAGTTGGTGATGCCCTTGGCCGAGTCGACCATCGCCAGCTCGGGGCGGTGCTCGTGGCAGGCGTGCAGGTCGCGCTTGATCTCGTCCTGCGTGCTCTGCGGCAGCGTGGCGATCTTGTTGTACAGGTCGACCATGCCGTTGTTGACGTTGATGCCAAGCTCGTCGAACAGCTTGCCGTGCTTCTCGAAGGCTTCCTTGTAGAAGATCTTCACGCAGTGGCCGAACACGATGGGGTGCGAGACCTTCATCATGGTGGCCTTCACGTGCAGCGAGAACATCACGCCGGTCTTGTGCGCGTCCTCGATCTCCTTTTCATAGAAGGCCAGCAGGGCCTTCTTGCTCATGAACATGGAGTCGATGATCTCGCGGTCGAGCAGGGCGACCTTGGGCTTGAGCACGACGGTCTTGCCGCTCTTGGTGATGAGCTCCATCTTGACGTTGCGCGCGCGGTCGAGCGTCATCGACTTCTCGCCGTGATAGAAGTCGCCGCCGTGCATGTGCGAGACGTGCGAGCGCGAGGCCTGGCTCCAGTCGGCCATGCTGTGCGGGTTCTTGCGGGCGTATTCCTTGACGGCCTTGGGCGCGCGGCGGTCGGAGTTGCCTTCGCGCAGAACCGGGTTCACCGCGCTGCCGGTGCACTTGTTGTAGCGCGCGCGGATGTCCTTGTCTTCGTCGGTGGTCGGGTTCTCGGGGTAGTCGGGAATCTTGTAGCCCTTGCCCTGCAGTTCCTTGATGGCCGCCTTGAGCTGGGCCACCGAGGCGCTGATGTTGGGCAGCTTGATGATGTTGGCCTCGGGCTTGAGCGTGAGCTTGCCCAGTTCGGCGAGGTTGTCGGGCACCTTCTGCTCGTCGCTCAGGTAGTCGGGGAACTCGCCCAGGATGCGGGCCGCCACGGAGATGTCGCTGGTCTCGACGCTGATGCCGGCCGGGTTCGTGAAGGCGCGGATGATCGGCAGGAACGCGTAGGTCGCCAGCAGGGGCGCCTCGTCGGTGAGGGTGTAGACGATGGTGGGTTGCTTCGAGCTCATGCGCTTCTTCCGTAGATCCTGGTTGTCGGGTTGGCTGGAACTTCCGGCTTTTTCGGGGGTATGCCGTTTTTTGCCGGAGCCCCCGATTGTCGCCCGCCGGGAGCGTGTTTCGCCATGCGGGTTACCAAGCCCCGGCCGCAAACACGTCTTAACGCCGCTCTGGCAGGCTGGAAACGGGGTTTTCGGGCATTTCCCGGGCGTAGTCGCGCCCAACGGCAGCCCCTTTCCCGGGCTCAGGCCAGCGGCAGCTCGATGGTGGCCGCCAGGGGCACTGTGTCGATACGGGCCGCGCTGGCCACGATCACCGCCTGTTTCGACTGTGCCGCCACGCCCGAGAGCGTGGCCCACAGGCAGCGCGTGGAGGGCATGTCCAGCCCCGCGGTCGGCTCGTCGAGCAGCACGAGCGGCCGACCCGATGCCAGCCCGGCGGCCATCCACACCTTGCGCTTCGAGCCGGTCGAGAGCATGAACATCTTCTTGTCGAGGTGCGGCGCCAGCGAGAACCCGTCGGCGATGGCCTGCCACTTCGCCTGGTCGAAGCCCGCGTCGCCCTCGGCGAGGGAGGCGGTGCATTCGCGAGCCGTGAGCTGGTCGAAGCGGTCTGTGCTCGGGTCGACGAAGAACACCTGGCGGCGGTACGCCTCGGGCGAGGCGTCGAGGCTCGTGCCGGCCACGGTCAGCCGTCCGGCGGAGGCAGGCAGCGTGCCGGCGATCACCTGGAGCAAGGCCGACTTGCCGGAGCCGGTATCGCCGTAGAGCAGCGTGACGCCCGGGCCGACCGATGCGTTCCAGCCGGACACCAGCGCGGGTTGGTCGGGGTAGGCGAAGCGCAGCGCGTCGATCTGCAGGAGGGCGGGAGAAGAGGATGGGTTCATGGTCGCGTGCGACTTTATCAACCAGCCGCCCCGCCGGTGGCTACCATCCGGCTCCATGAGAAAGCTGCCGCTCCTGCTCGCCCTGCTGCCGTTCGCCGCTGCGGTGTCTGCCGCTCCCGATCTTTCCGCGCCGTCGGCGCAGGTGTTCGATGCGGTGAAGAAGCCCGATTCGATCGATGCGCAGTGGCGCACGCGGCTGTGCGCACTGCTGCCGCAGCCCTGCAACGCGCAGCAGCTGGGCCTCTACCGCCCGCGCGGCGCCGCGGCCGGCGACTACGTGGTGCTGTCCGCCGAGCCGCTGGCCATGGCGCGCGTCAGGCGGGACGCCCGCGACGCGAAGGGCTGGCAGCTGGCCCGCCTCCATGATTTCTCCGACTACGCGCAGGCCCTGAAGAAGGACAGCGACGCCAGCCGCGCCGATGCGCGCCTGTCGCTCGCCCCGGCGCTCTATCCGGTGGCCGAGGGCAAATGGGCGGTGGCCGTGCTGCAGACGGTGTCGGAAGGCTATTCGGGCGGCGGCGCGTCGTTCGACACCGCCGATTTCGTACCGCTCGAAGGCGGCAAGGCGGTGCAGGAGGGCATTCCCTTCTCGTGCTCCAAGATGATCCGCGCCTGCTTCAGCGAGAAGGAATACAAGACCTCGAAGCACTGCCACGACGAGAGCTTCGGCAGCCTGCGCATCGCCTATGGCGAGACATTCAAGCCCGGCGCGCCCTACGACTGGCAATACACCTGGGTGCAGACCGAGTGGCCGCAGAACGAGCCGCGCAGCGCGGCGACCACCACGCGCGTGCTGTTCACCGCGAAGACCACCGAGCGTGCGGGCTTCTGCGGCGGGCCGCAGTAGGCCGGAACGTTCTGCGCGTCAGTGGCGCGGCACGGTCGTCGCGCCCACGTGCATCGTGCGTCCCGCCCCCAGCCCCGCGATCACGAGCGCGATCCCCAGGCCGATGAAGAGCCACGACGAGGCGCGGAAGCTCCCCGTCCAGCCGTGCAGCAGCCCGGCCACCAGCGGCCCGAAGGCCGCCACCATGTAGCCCACGCCCTGCGCCATGCCCGACAGATGCGCGGCCACGTGCGAGTCGGGCGAGCGCAGCACGATCATCGTCAGCGCCAGCGCGAAGGTGCCGCCCTGGGCGATGCCCAGCAGCACCGCCCAGGCCCACACGCCGAACAAGCCGTCCAGCGGCGCGAACAGCATCGCCAGCATCGCGCCCACAGTGAGCAGCGCCAGCGCGACCGCCAGGCCGCGCTGGTTGCGCAGCTTCACCGCCAGCGCCGGCACCACGAGGCAGGTCACCACCTGCGTCATAGATC
>CAJYQC010000332.1 GCA_913776885.1 uncultured Variovorax sp. | reverse complement strand
GACTGCGGCGGTGTCCGACGGATGCCGCACGTAGGCCACGCAGTCTAGTTCGGCGAGCGAGAACTCCGCGCTGCAGCGCTCGTTGGCGGCATCGACAACCGCCTGCAGGTTGCGCAGCGTTTCGCGTGTCTGCTCGCGTACGTCGCCGTGGTGCACCGTCTCGTGACCCACGATGCTCGCGGTGCCGGAAATGAAGAGGGCGATGCTGCCGCCGCCGATGTCGGCCAGTGCGGCGCGAGAGAATGTCGGCGAGCGCGGGCCATAGGTTTCGGGATAGCGGTAGGCCGAGACCTGCCGCGGGTTCTCGACCGGCAGCGGCGCGCGCTGGCCGGCGAGGAAGCGGATCGACAGCGCACCCTGGTGGATGCCCAGCGCGCAGGCGGCCGGCGCACCTTCGAAGGCGGCGCGGCCGGCTTCGAGGAAGGCTTCCTGGCGCCCCAGGTTGAACTGGCGGTAGCGCTCCAGGCCCCCGCCGTCGGCGTTGATCCGAGGCAGGTAGTTCCAGATGCGCTGCAGGTGCGGTGTGCCGGCCTGGTCGAGCGTCTTGAAGAGGTCGCGGTAGGCGCGGTGCGCGAGCGCGGCCAGATCCTGTTTCTCGGCGGATTCGTCCAGGTCGATCGCGCCGAGCAGCCAGTGCCCGTCGGTGCGCCAGCGCGCGATGCCGGTGGTGCCCGACTCGACCTGCGCGCCGCTGGCATGCCACACGTCGGCCATCGCGCCGCCGTCCGAGAGCACGCGCGCGTTGACCGTGGGCATCCACGCCACGCCGTGCGGCGTGCCGTAGCCGAGGGCCGCGAAAGGGGCCTTGCCGTCCGCAGCGAGCGACAGGCTGCCCGCCAGCGACAGGCGCTCCACGCGCAGCAAAGGCTCGTGGCGCTGTGGCAGGGGGGCGTGCTGCGGCGGGGTGTCGGGATTCCCGGGCCCGACGGAAGGCGATGGCGTCATTTAAACAATTATCACCAAAAGCCTGGGCCGCAATTCCGGGGAGCGTGGCCGGCGTTGTGTGCGCCGGACAGTAAACTCGGGGCTGCTCGGATTGACACAGAAACACAGGACAGCGAGATAGAAAGCCATGGCCGGACACAGCAAATGGGCGAACATTCAGCACCGCAAGGGCCGCCAGGACGAAAAGCGCGGCAAGCTCTGGACCCGCGCCATCAGAGAAATCACGGTGGCCGCCCGCGCAGGCGGCGCCGACCTGGGGGCCAACCCCCGGCTGCGGCTGGCGGTTGAAAAGGCCATGGCCGTCAACCTGCCCATCGACACCATCAAGCGCAACATCGACAAGGCCACCGGCAACCTCGAAGGCGTCAATTACGAAGAGATTCGTTACGAGGGGTACGGCATCGGCGGCGCGGCGATCATCGTCGACACCATGACCGACAACCGGGTGCGCACCGTGGCCGAAGTGCGCCACGCCTTCTCCAAGCACGGCGGCAACATGGGCACCGAGGGCTCGGTGGCCTTCCAGTTCAAGCACTGCGGCCAGATCATCTTCGCGCCCGGCACCAGCGAGGACAAGGTGATGGAAGTGGCCCTCGAGGCAGGCGCCGAGGATGTCGTCACCGACGACGACGGCGCCATCGAAGTGATCACTTCAGTGGCCGACTTCGAGGCCGTCAAGAACGCGCTCGAGGCCGCCGGCCTGAAGCCGGACGCCGCCGAAGTCACCATGCGCGCCGAGAACACGGTCGATGTCACCGGCGAGGACGCCGCAAGAATGCAGAAGCTGCTCGACGTGCTCGAAGACCTGGACGACGTGCAGGACGTCTATCACAACGCCTCGCTGTCCGAGTGAACACGAGCGCCCGATGCATGTTTGTTGAATCACAGCGAGAAATGAAGGCCCGCGGATGAAGGTACTGGTTATTGGAGGAGGGGGCCGCGAACACGCTCTGGCATGGCGCCTGGCGCAGGCCTCCCGGGTGAGCCGCGTGTACGTGGCGCCGGGCAACGGCGGCACCGCGAGCGACGGGCGCTACGACTGCATCGACATCACCGAGCCCGCCGCGCTTCGCGAATGGGCCTTGAAGGAAAAGATCGCGCTGACCGTGGTCGGCCCCGAGGCCCCGCTGGCTGCAGGCGTGGTCGACGAATTCCGCGCGCACGGACTGCGCATCTTCGGCCCCACCCAGGCCGCCGCGCAGCTCGAGAGCTCGAAGGCCTTCTCCAAGGCCTTCATGAAGCGCCACAAGATCCCGACGGCCGAGTACGAGGCCTTCACCGACGCCGCGGCCGCGCACGCCTACATCGACGCCAAGGGCGCGCCCATCGTCGTCAAGGCCGACGGCCTGGCGGCCGGCAAGGGCGTGGTGGTCGCCATGACGGCGCAGGAGGCGCACGAGGCGGTCGACTTCATGCTGGTCGACAACAAGTTCGGCGTTTCGCACAACGAAGGCGGCGCACGCGTCGTCATCGAGGAGTTCCTGCAGGGCGAGGAAGCCAGCTTCATCGTGCTGTGCGACGGCAAGAACGTGACTGCGCTGGCCACCAGCCAGGATCACAAGCGCCTGCTCGACAATGACGAAGGCCCCAACACCGGCGGCATGGGCGCGTATTCGCCCGCTCCGGTGGTCACTGCCGAGGTGCATGCGCGCGCCATGCGCGAGATCATCCTGCCGACCATCCGCGGCATGGAGAAGGACGGCATCCCGTACACCGGCTTCCTGTACGCCGGCCTCATGATCGACGCCGCCGGCCACCCCAAGACGCTCGAATTCAACTGCCGCATGGGCGACCCCGAGACGCAGCCGATCATGATGCGGCTCAAGTCCGACCTGTTCGAAGTCTTCTGGCACGCCACCGACGGTACGCTCGACCAGGTCGAGCTGCAGTGGGATCGCCGCGTGGCGCTGGGCGTGGTCATGGCCGCGCACGGCTATCCGCTCTCGCCGCGCAAGGGCGACCGCATTACCGGCATTCCGGCAAAGGCGCCAGACGCCGTGGTGTTCCACGCGGGCACCACGCTCGACAACGGCGAACTCAAGACCAGCGGCGGCCGCGTGCTGTGCGTGACCGTGCTGGCCGACAGCGTGAAGCTGGCGCAGCAGCGGGCCTACGAGGTCGCGGCACGCGTCAAGTTCGATGGCGCGCAGTACCGCAAGGACATCGGATTCCGCGCGGTTCATGCGCGCAACCCCCACGGCTCCTGATGCAGCAGACCAACCCGGCGGCAGTCGGCGATTACCTGCGCGGGCTGCAGCAGTCGATCGTCGCTGCGGTCGAAAAGGCCGACGGCGGCACCTGCGTGCGCGATGCCTGGCAGAAGGTGCCCGGCGAGCCGCTGCAGGGCAACGGCCTGACTTGCATCCTGGAAGGCGGAGAGCTCTTCGAGCGCGCGGGCTGCGGCTTCTCGCATGTCCGCGGTCCGAAGCTGCCGCCTTCGGCCACGCAGAACCGGCCTGAGCTCGCGGGTGCGCCGTTCGAGGCGATGGGCGTGTCGCTGGTGTTCCATCCGCGCAATCCGTACGTGCCGATCGTGCACATGAACGTACGCATGCTCGCCGCGCTTCCCGAGGGCCGGGAGCCGGTCTGCTGGTTCGGCGGCGGCATGGACCTCACGCCCTGCTACGGCTTCGAGGAAGACGCGGTGCACTTCCATACCGTGTGCCGCGATTCGCTCGCCGCCTTCGGCGACGACAAGTACCCGCGCTTCAAGAGCTGGTGCGACGAGTATTTCTTCCTCAAGCACCGCAACGAGCAGCGCGGCATCGGCGGCATCTTCTTCGACGATTTCTCCGAAGGCGGCTTCGAGAACGGCTTCGCGATGATCCGCTCGGTGGGCGACGGCTTCCTGCCGGCCTACCTGCCGATCGTCGAGCGCCGCCGCGGCATGCCTTACGGTGAGCGCGAGCGCAGTTTCCAGCTCTACCGGCGCGGCCGCTACGTGGAGTTCAACCTCGTGTGGGACCGCGGCACGCACTTCGGCCTGCAGTCGGGCGGGCGTACGGAATCGATCCTGCTGTCGATGCCGCCTCTGGCAAGCTGGGCGTACCAGCAGCAGCCCGAGCCGGGCAGCCCCGAAGCCGCCCTCTACAGCGACTTCATCGTGCGACGCGACTGGCTGTGAACTCTTCTCCCGGCACTGCGCAACGCCGTATCGGCGTCTTCGGCGGCGCATTCGATCCGCCGCACAACGCCCATGTGGCATTGGCAGAGGCCGCGCTGGCGCAGTTGCATCTCGACGAACTGCACGTGATTCCCACCGGCCAGGCCTGGCACAAGAGCCGCGAGCTCACGCCGAAGCAGTACCGGCTCGCCATGGCGCGGCTGGCCTTCGGCGGGCTGCAGGGCACGGTCGTGGTCGACAGCCGCGAGGTGCTGCGCGACGGGCCCACCTACACGCTCGACACCCTGCATGAGCTGCAGCGCGAGCAGCCCGGCGCGCAGCTGGTGCTGATCATGGGCGCAGACCAGGCGGCAGCCCTTCCGAGCTGGCACGGCTGGCAGGATATACTCGGCATTGCTACTGTTTCTGTAGCGTATCGCGCACTATCGACGGGTAACACTGCCCGTTTTGATCCGAAAACATTGCCCGGCCTTCCGGCTGGCGCGCGTTTCGAAGCGCTCGAATTGCCTCCCATGGACATCAGCGCCACCGAGATCCGGCGGCGCGCGGCGCTCGGCGTGGACATTTCCTCGCTGGTTCCGTCCACGGTTGCACGCTATATTGACCAACACCACCTCTACCGCTCTGCCTGATGACCACTGAAGCCGCCGCAAAGAAAGACACCCAGAAACTCCAGCGAGCCATCATCGATGGCCTCGAAGACGTCAAGGCGCAGGACATCAAGGTATTCGACACCGAGCATCTCTCGCCGCTGTTCGAGCGCGTGATCGTCGCCTCGGGCACCTCCAACCGCCAGACCAAGGCGCTGGCCGCCAGCGTTCGCGACGCGGTGCGAGAAGCCGGCTTCGCCAAGCCGCGCGTTGAGGGTGAGGACAACGGCGAGTGGATCATCGTGGACTGCGGCTCGGCCGTGGCGCACATCATGCAGCCCGCCATCCGGCAGTACTACCACCTCGAAGAGATCTGGGGCGACAAGCCGGTGCGTGCCAAGCTCGGCGGCACCAAGCCGGCGGCAGCCACCTCCGCCAAGGCTGGCGCCGATGAGAAGAAGGGCGCCACCAAGGAGAAGGCGGCCAAGGAACCGATGCTGCGCCGCTCCAGCGCCGCCAAGACCGCGATCCGCGCGGCCGAGCAGGAAGCCAAGGCCGCAAAGGCGCCGGCCGGGAAGACCGCCGCGAAGAAGGCACCCGCCAAGAAGGCCGCAACTACCACCGCGCGCGTGCCGGTCAAGGTCGTGGGCAAGCCCGCCGCCAAGAAGCCCGCGGCCAAGAAGCCCGCGGCCAAGAAGACGACGGCCGCCAGGAAGGCGCCAGCCCGCCGCGCATGAAGCTGCTGGTGGTCGCCGTCGGGCAGCGCATGCCCGACTGGGCTCAGACTGCCTGGGACGACTACGCCAAGCGCTTTCCGCCCGAGCTCAAGCTCGAGCTGCGCGCCGTCAAGACCGAGCCGCGCGGTTCCAAGACGCTCGAAACCCTCTACGCCGCCGAACGCGAGCGCATCGAAGGCGCCATTGCGCGCGGCATGCGCATCGTGGTGCTCGACGAGCGTGGAACTGCGCTGACCACCAAGGCGCTGGCTGCGCGGCTGCAGGCATGGCAGGGCGAGGGCGACGACGTCGCGCTGGTCATCGGCGGGCCCGACGGATTGGACCCGGCCTTCAAGGCCGCGGCCCACGAGCGCATCCGGCTGTCCGACCTC
>CAJYQC010000331.1 GCA_913776885.1 uncultured Variovorax sp. | reverse complement strand
CCAGCACCGCGACCGCGCGTGGGGTGGATTCGCCTTGCTCGGGGCGGAGGTCGATCGCTTTGTCCATTTCTCGACGATGCTTGCCAATTCGTAGCAGGAACATCTTCTCACGGCTTCCTACGATGCTTTTTTCACTCCTACCGCAAACGAAAGAAGCATCCGTCATGAACAAGCGCCGACTCGGGCTGCTCACCGGCACCCATGCCGTCAACGACCTCTACCAGGGCCTCGTGCCCGCCCTGCTGCCGTTCATGGTGCTGGAGCGCGGCTACAGCTACACCGCCGTCAGCGGGCTGATGCTGGCGGCCACCGGCCTGTCGAGCGTGGTGCAGCCGCTGTTCGGTCTGTACGCCGACCGCCACCCGCGCAGCTGGCTGGTGCCCACGGGCTTCCTGGTGGCAGCGCTGGGCGTGGTGCTGGCTGGGCTGAGCCAGAGCTACCTGCTGACCTGGATCGCGATGGCGCTGTGCGGACTGGGCATCGCGGCCTACCACCCGCCGGCCACGGTGGCTGCACGCGCGGCCGGCGGCGGCTCGCAGAAGGCGATGAGCGTGTTCTCCGTGGGCGGCACCATCGGCGCCTCGTTCGCGCCGGTGCTGGCGGCCACGGCCGTGGGCGGCGGCAGCCTGTCGCGCAGCTACCTGCTGGGCGTGCCCGCGCTGGCGATGGGCCTGGTGTGGTTCGTCGTGAACACGCGACGCGGAGCGGCCTCGGGCAGCGCCGCCGCGGGGGCGCGAAAGGCCGGCGACCATCTGATGAAGCCGCACAACGACTGGCGCGCCTTCGGGCTGCTGGTGGCGACCATCGTGGGCTTGTCGATCCCATACGTCACGGTGATGTCGATGCTGTCGCTGCGCATCACGCGCGACCTGCACGGCTCGGCCTTCCAGGGCGCGGCGGCGCTCACCGCGTTCACTGCGGCGGGCGCGGTCGGCACGCTGCTCGGTGGGTGGCTGGGCGACCGCATCGGGCGCATGGGCACGATCCGCGCGGGCTACCTCTTCGCGCTGCCCTCGCTCGCGGGCATCGTGCTCGCACCGAGCGCCGGCTGGGCGCTGGCCTGCACCGGGCTCTTCGGCCTGTGCATGTTCCTGCCCTTCGCGGCGCAGGTGACGCTCGCGCAGGACTACCTTCCGCGCAACCCGGCCACCGCCAGCGGCATCGCGCTGGGGCTGGCGCTGTCGGTGGGCGGGCTGGTGTCGCCGCTCTTCGGGATGCTCTCGGACGCGCGCGGCCTCGGGGTCACGCTGAGCGCCGTGCTCTGCGTGCTGTGCGTGGCGACGGTGTTCGCGCTGCGGCTGCGCAACCGCGCCATGCAGACGATGCCGGTCGATGCCGAGGGAACTGCTGCCGCCTGAGGCGGCCCGGCGCAAGTTCGCTGCCAGAATCGGGCGCAGGGCCGAAGGGCTCGCGAACGACAAGGAGGGACACTGCGCCATGAATCGATTCCTGAGCTGCGTGCTGGGCAGCGCCCTGCTGGGGCCGGCTGCCTTCGCCGCCGGGCCGGCAGTGCCGACAACGCCAGCAACGCCGTCCACGCCGGGCACGGCCCCTGCGACCACCGCACCAGCCGATCCCGCAGCCGGCATCCGCGAAGTCGAGACCGCAGTGCGCGCCTGGGCCGCGGCTTGGTCCGCACGCGACGTGACGCGCTACCTCGCCGCCTACGCGAGCGACTTCACGCCGCCGCGCGGCCAGGACCGCAAGGCGTGGGAGGCCGATCGCCGCGCGCGCATCGAGGAGAAGGCCGCCATCAGCGTGGAGATCGACAGCCTCGTCATCAGCCTCAAGGGCCAGGCCGCCACCGCCAGCTTCCAGCAGACATACAGCGCCGACAAGCTGCGCGAGAAGAGCCGAAAGACGCTGGAGCTTCAGCGCGTGGAAGGGCGCTGGCTCATCCGCAAGGAGGGCGCGGGCGGATGATGCAGGCGCCCGGACCAATGGCCCTGTAAGCCAAACGGTTCACGAAGGTGTCACCGCTTGCAACCATGCTGCAGCCTTCGTTTCCCCAAGGCTGTGGCTGCCATGTTTCCCACCAAGACCGACAAGGCGCGCAACGAACTCCAGGGCGGACAGCGCACGCTCACCCAGCGCGAACGCGCCCTGCTGCTGATGGCAGACGGCCGGCGCTCCCTGACCGACTTCAGTCCCCTCTTCCCCAACCGCGATGAAGCCGAGCGGACGATCCAGGCGCTGATCGACAAGGGCTACCTGCAGGGCCCCAAGGCCGCAGCCGCACCGGCCGAGCCTCCCGCACAGCCCGCGCCCTCGCCCATCCCGGCCGTCGAGCCGATCCAGGTCGCCACCGCCGCCGACACCTTCGACGGCAAGCGGTCTCTCGCGACCACGCGCATGTTCCTGTTCGACATCTGCGAGCGCATGTTCGTGCGCCGCGACCCGAAGTTCGCACTGCAGATGCGCGACGCCCTGCGCGAGGCGCGCGACCGCGAGGCGATGCTGACCATCGCCGCGCTGATGCTGACCGAGATCGAGAAGAGCGCCGGCGTAGAGCGCGCCGAATCCCTGCGCGAGCGCATCGACCGGCTGCTGCCGCCGGCCGAAGTGGTTCATTGAGACCCCGGCCGGGGCTGTGACACCATCGCCGGGTGAATCTTTCCTCGCAGCCCTCACCCACGCTCTCAGCGCGCCTTCGCAACTGGGCCAGGCGCCTCAAGCGCGACGGCGTCACGCTCTGGTTCGCCTGCCGGCACGCAGCCACGCCCTGGTACGCCAAGGCGCTGGGCGTGTTCGTGGTGGCCTATGCGCTCAGCCCGATCGATCTCATTCCCGACTTCGTTCCGGTGCTGGGCTACCTCGACGACGTGCTGCTGCTGCCGGGGCTGATCTGGCTGACGATCCGGCTGATTCCGGCGGCGGTGCTCGCCGAGTGCCGCGAGCAGGCCGATGCGTGGATGCACAGAGCCGGCTCCAAACCGACCAGCCGCTGGGGCGCCGCGCTGGTCGTGGCGGTGTGGATCACGGCCGCCGCCGGGGTCTGGTACCTGTGGACGCATTGAGGCCAGCAGGACAGATCCGCCGGGCGGGCTGCCCGATCAACTACACTCGCCCGGGTCAGGAGAGAGCCCCGCGCGCCGGGGCCGCCGAAGGCGCAGGGGGAAGCATCCCCCGAACGCTCAGGCAAAAGGACTGACGAGGCGCCGGTGAAAACCGGCGTTTCCTTGCTGGAGAGAGGCCGCCGCCAAACACAGGCAGCGGCCCACCGAAGGAGCAAACCCCGATCGTGGGGCGAATCTCTCAGGTAAAGCGGACAGCAGGGGTGGCCCATGGCTTGCGTCATGGATTTCGACTGCCCCTTTGGAGTGCCCCGTGGCCGCTTCCTCCGCATCCGCTACCGAACTTCTCAAGACGCCGCTGTACGACCTCCACCTGGAGCTGGGCGCCCGCATGGTGCCCTTTGCCGGCTATTCGATGCCGGTCCAGTACCCGGCGGGCCTCATGGCCGAGCACAAGCACACGCGCGACGCGGCCGGCCTGTTCGACATCTCCCACATGGGCCAGCTGCGCCTGGTCGGGCCCGACGCCGCAGCCGCCTTCGAGACCCTGATGCCCGTCGACGTGATCGACCTGCCAGCCGGCAAGCAGCGCTACGGCCTGCTGCTGAACGACGAGGGCGGCATCCTCGACGACCTGATGTTCTTCAACGAGGGCAACGGCTCGATCTTCGTGATCGTCAACGGCGCCTGCAAGGTGGCCGACATCGCCCACATCCAGCAGAAGATCGGCTCGCGCTGCGAGGTGCGCCCCCTGCCCGACCATGCGCTGCTCGCGCTGCAGGGCCCGCAGGCCGCGGCCACGCTGGCGCGGTTGTCGCCCGGCGTCGAGCGCTTCGTGTTCATGACGGGCGGCGCTGTGCAGATCGGCGGCATTGCGGCCTTCGTCACCCGCAGCGGCTACACCGGCGAAGACGGCTTCGAGATCTCGGTGGCCGCATCCGACGCCGAACGCCTCGCCCGCCTGCTGCTGGCCCAGCCCGAGGTCAAGCCCATCGGCCTGGGCGCGCGCAATTCGCTGCGGCTCGAAGCAGGCCTTTGCCTCTACGGCAACGACATCGACACCACCACCACGCCCGTCGAAGCCTCGCTCAACTGGGCGATACAGAAGGTGCGCCGCGCGGGCGGCGCGCGCGAAGGCGGTTTTCCGGGCGCAGCCAGGGTGCTCGCGCAGCTTTCCGCAGCCACCGCGGGCGCGGCCGGCCGCACCGACCACGACACGCTGAAGCGCAAGCGCGTGGGCCTCGTGGCGCTGGAGCGCATTCCGGTGCGCGACGGCACGGTGCTGCAGTCTTTCGAAGGCCAGGACATCGGCCTCGTCACCAGCCGCCTGCTCGGCCCCACGGCCGACCGCTGCATCGCGATGGGCTACGTGGCCACCGCCTTTGCCGAGCCAGGCACGCGCGTGCAGGCCATCGTGCGCGGCAAGCCGGTGCCGATGGAAGTGTCGACCATGCCCTTCGTGCCCACCCGCTACTACCGCGGGTGAACGCGGCTGACCGGCTAGGCTCTGCACCCCCGAACCATTTTTTCCACGAGGAGTTTTCCACCATGAGCATCAAGTACACCAAGGACCACGAATGGGTGTCGGCCGAGGGCGACGCAGCCACCGTCGGCATCACCGTGCATGCGCAGGACGCGCTGGGCGACGTGGTGTTCGTCGACCTGCCCGAAGTCGGCAAGACCTTCGCCCAGGGCGAAGTCGCCGGCGTCGTCGAATCGGTGAAGGCCGCGGCCGACGTGTTCATGCCCGTCTCGGGCGAGATCACCGAAGTGAACGAAGCCCTGCGCGCCGACCCGTCGCTGGCCAACAGCGACCCGCTGGCCGCCGGCTGGTTCTTCAAGGTCAAGCTCAGCGAGCCCGCTCAGCTCGACGCGCTGCTGGACGCGGCCTCTTACGACAAGTTCGCTGCCGAGTCCTGATGCGCTGCTGAAAGCTGGCTGCCGGACGCAGAGGACGCGAAGGTTTCGCGAAGGACGCAGACGAAAAAACCAAAAACTTTCTTCGGTTTCTTTCGCGCCTTTTGCGAAACCTTCGCGCCCCCTGCGTCCGGCTCCCGCACCCGTATTCCTCCTGCCCAACCACATCGCCATGTCAAGCCAAGCCCTCCCCACCCTGCAAGAACTCGAGAACGCCGAAGAATTCATTGCCCGCCACATCGGCATCGATGCGGCGGACGAGGCGCGCATGCTGCCGGCGATCGGGTCGGAAACGCGCGCGGAGCTGATCGACGGCATCGTGCCCGCGGCCATCCGCCGCTCGAAGCCCATGCGCCTGCCCGCGCCGGTTACCGAAGCCGATGCGCTGGCCGAGCTGAAGGCGATGGCGTCGAAGAACAAGGTGCTGCGCAACTTCATCGGCCAGGGCTACTACGGCAACCACACGCCGGGCGTGATCCTGCGCAACATCCTCGAGAACCCCGCCTGGTACACCGCCTACACGCCCTACCAGGCCGAGATCTCGCAGGGCCGCATGGAAGCCCTGCTCAACTTCCAGACGATGGTGTGCGACCTCACGGGCATGGCCATCGCCAACGCGTCGATGCTCGACGAGGCCACGGCCGCGGCCGAGGCCATGACGCTCGCCAAGCGCAGCGTGAAGAGCAAAAGCAACCTGTTCCTGGTCTCGGGTGACTGCCATCCGCAGACCATTGAAGTGATCAAGACCCGCGCCGCGCCGCTGGGCATCGAGGTCAAGGTGAGCACCGCGTCGGAAACGCTGCCGCAACTGATGGCGAACGGCGCCTTCTTCGGCGTGCTTGCGCAATACCCCGCCACCACCGGCCATGTGCACGACCTGCGCCCGCTCGCAGGCCATGCGCACCAGTGCGACGCGGCCCTCATCGTCGCGGCCGACCTGCTGGCGCTCGCGCTGCTGGCGCCTCCTGGCGAATGGGGCGCCGACATCGTCTGCGGCACCACGCAGCGCTTCGGCATGCCGCTTTGCAACGGCGGCCCGCACGCCGCCTACCTCGCCTGCCGCGACGAGTTCAAGCGCTCGCTGCCGGGCCGCCTGGTGGGCGTGAGCGTCGACACGCACGGCCAGCCGGCCTACCGCCTCGCGCTGCAGACGCGCGAGCAGCACATCCGCCGCGAGAAGGCCACGTCCAACATCTGTACCGCGCAGGTGCTGCCGGCCGTGGTGGCCAGCATGTACGCCGTGTACCACGGGCCCGACGGCCTCACCCGCATCGCACAGCGCGTGGCCGCGCTCACCGCCGTGCTTGCCAAGGGCCTCTCGCAGCTGGGCCGCGAGCCGGTGAACGCCACCGCATTCGACTCGCTGACCATCCGCACCGGCGAAGACACGCAGGCGATCATCGAGCGCGCGCAGGCCGCCGGCGTCAACCTGCGCCAGCGCCTGCAGCAGCACCTGGGCATCTCGCTGGACGAGACCAGCACGCGCGCCGACGTCGAAATGCTGTGGGCCCTGTTTGCCCCCGCCGGCACGCAGGCGCCGCGCTTCGACGAGCTCGCCGGCAACACCACGCCGCTGATCCCCGAAGACCTGCGCCGCACCAGCGCCTTCCTCACGCACCCCGTCTTCAACACGCACAAGAGCGAGACGGCGATGCTGCGCTACATCCGCAGCCTGTCCGACAAGGACCTGGCGCTCGACCGCAGCATGATCCCGCTGGGCAGCTGCACCATGAAGCTCAACGCGACCAGCGAGATGATCCCCATCACCTGGCCCGAGTTCGCGAACATCCATCCCTTCGCGCCGGCCGACCAGCTGCAGGGCTATGCCCAGCTCGACGCCCAGCTGCGCGCCTGGCTGTGCGAGGCCACCGGCTACGCGGGCATCAGCCTGCAGCCCAACGCGGGTTCGCAGGGCGAGTACGCGGGCCTGCTGGCCATCAAGTCCTTCCATGAGGCCCAGGGCCAGGGCCATCGCAACATCTGCCTGATTCCGTCTTCCGCGCACGGCACCAACCCGGCCAGTGCTCAGATGGTCGGCCTGCAGGTGGTGGTGACGGCCTGCGACGCGCAGGGCAACGTCGACATCGACGACCTCAAGCGCGCCTGCGAGAAGCACAGCGCCAACCTGGCCGCGGTGATGATCACCTACCCCAGCACCCACGGCGTGTTCGAAACCCGCGTGAAGGA
Source organism: uncultured Variovorax sp. (assembly GCA_913776885.1). Lineage (GTDB taxonomy): Bacteria > Pseudomonadota > Gammaproteobacteria > Burkholderiales > Burkholderiaceae_C > Variovorax. Next base: position 1,125 of record CAJYQC010000331.1, on the reverse strand, counting down.
GCTGTGCGAGCTGGTGCATGCGCACGGCGGCCGCGTGTACGTGGACGGCGCCAACATGAACGCGCTGGTCGGCGTGGCCGCGCCGGGCGAGTTCGGCGGCGACGTGAGCCACCTGAACCTGCACAAGACCTTCTGCATCCCGCACGGCGGCGGCGGCCCGGGCGTCGGCCCCGTCTGCGTGGTCGAAGACCTCGTGCCCTACCTGCCGGGCCACGCAACGGCCGGCGTGCCTTCCAACGGCGTGGGTGCGGTGTCGGCTGCGCCGCTGGGCAACGCGGCGGTGCTGCCGATCAGCTGGATGTACTGCCGCATGATGGGCGCAAAGGGCCTGCAGGCCGCGACGGAGACGGCCATCCTGAGCGCCAACTACATCAGCGCGCGCCTGAAGGAGCACTACCCCACGCTGTACGCGAGCCAGACACCTGAAGGACGGGGCCACGTCGCACACGAGTGCATCCTCGACCTGCGCCCGCTCAAGGACAGCAGCAGCGTCACCGCCGAAGACGTGGCCAAACGCCTGATCGACTACGGCTTCCACGCGCCCACGCTGAGCTTCCCCGTGCCCGGCACGCTGATGGTGGAGCCCACCGAGAGCGAGCCGCTGGCAGAGCTCGACCGCTTCATCGACGCGATGATCGCCATCCGCGGCGAGATCCGCCGCATCGAGGAAGGCATCTGGCCGAAGGAGGACAACCCGCTCAAGCATGCGCCGCACACCGCGGCCAGCCTGCTGGGCAGCGAGTGGAGCCACCCTTACTCGCGCGAGCTCGGCGCCTTCCCGCTGGCCACGCTCAAGAATGCCAAGTACTGGCCGCCGGTCGGCCGCGTCGACAACGTCTACGGCGACCGCAACCTGTTCTGCAGCTGCGTGCCCGTGAGCGAGTACGGCGAGCAGGCCGAAGAGGCCTGAGCGGCACGAGCGGCTTGAGAAACGCGGCGCTGCGCCCCTTTCAGCCTACGACGGCTCGCGGCGGTACATCGCCCACTTCACCGTCAGGATGTCCGCCGCGATCTTCGCGGCGTTGACGCCCGAGTAGGCCTCGGACGGGTCGAACTCGAAGGCCTCGCGGTAGCGCTTGACCTGGGCGTAGTCCTGGTCGAAGGTCATCGGACCCATCAGTCCGG
>CAJYQC010000330.1 GCA_913776885.1 uncultured Variovorax sp. | reverse complement strand
TTTCCCTACACGACGCTCTTCCGATCTGTGCGCGCCGCGGCCACCGTGATCTGCTGGCCCAGCACCGCGCGCACCGCGAGCTCGAAGCCGTCGACGGTGCCGGGCACCCGCAGCCCGTCGCCGTGCGGAAATGCCGCGTGCAGCGCCGCGTTGATCGCCATCGGCTCCGCATCGAGGTCGAACATGGCGCGGGCGCGGCTGATGACGATGGGCAGCACGGCCGCCAGCGAATCGCTGACCGCCAGCAGCATCTGCTCGCGCTGCAGATCGAAGCGCAGCTGCAGCCAACCGGCGTGGGCCTGGCCGCCCTGCTGGATGCGCAGGGTGCGGGTCAGCTCCACGTAGTCGGGCTTGCTGCCCTTGGCGGGCCCCTTGCCGTCGGACGTGGAGACGACTTCCACGCCGCGCAGCGCACGCCGCGCGAAGAAGCCGAGCATGGCGCTGGCATCGTAGGGCGGGCGGAAGCCCAGCCGCACCTCGATGGCCTTGCCCTGGCCGCTGCCATCCGCTTCACCGCCGGCGCGCCGCAGCGCGCTGGGGTTCAGTCCGTAGTGCTCCAGGAAGGCCGCATTGAAGCGCCGCACGCTGGCGAAGCCGCTGGCCAGCGCGACCTGCGTCATCGGCAGTCGCGTGTCGGCGATGAGCTGCTTGGCGGCTAGCAGGCGGCGCGTCTGCAGGTACTGGAGCGGCGAGACGCCGAACTGCGATTCGAAGATGCGCCGCAGGTGCCGGTCGCTCACACCCAGGCGCGCCGCGATCTGCGCAGCGCCGGGGCCGTCTTCGGACCACGCGTCGGGCTCGTCGATCAGCCGCGCGGCCTGCTGCGCGAGGATGCGCGATGCGTCTTCGGTCGACCAGCTGGCCGCGCCCGAAGCGCGCGGGGCCAGCTCGGGCCGGCAGCGCAGGCAGGGGCGGAAGCCCGCGGCCTCGGCCTGAGCCGCATGGCGGAAGAACCGACAGTTCTCGCGCCGCGGCAGCTTCACCCGGCAGACCGGGCGGCAGTAGATGCCGGTAGAGGTCACCGCGGTGAAGAAGGAGCCGTCGAAGCGCGCGTCGTGCGTCTTCATCGCCAGGTAGCAGGCGTCGCTCTCGAGCGAGTCGGTGGAGTGGTGGTCGGCAGGCATGGGGAAATCATACGGTTTCGACTCGTTGCAACTGGCCGTTTCCGGACATGTGGCCATCTGGGGCGTTGCCTACAATCCCCGGTTTACAAATCTCCAGGGAACGCCTCTCCATGCAGCTCAGCGCGTCGATCTTCAAGGCTTATGACATCCGCGGCGTGGTGCCGGTCACTCTCGATGCCGAGGTGGCCGAAGCGTTGGGCAAGGCCTTCGGCAGCGCGGCCCGCGCGGCGGGCGAGAAGTCGGTGGCGGTGGGGCGCGATGGCCGCCTGTCGGGCCCCGCGCTGGCCGAGGCGCTGATCAAGGGCCTGGTGGCCACGGGCATCGAGGTCATCGACGTGGGCGCGGTCACCACGCCGATGCTGTACTTCGCGGCCCATACGCTGTGCACGAGCGGCATCCAGGTCACCGGCAGCCACAACCCCAAGGACTACAACGGCTTCAAGATGGTGCTGGCCGGCCGCGCGATCTACGGCGACGAGATCCAGGCCCTGCGCAAGACCATGGAAGGCGGCACCGCGCAGCTCGCCCCCGGCGGCAGTGTGCGCAAGGTCGACGTGGCCCCGGCCTACATCGAGCGCATCGCCGGCGACATCAAGCTGGCGCGCCCGATGAAGATCGTGGTCGACTCGGGCAACGGCATCGCCGGCGCCTCGGCCCCGGCCATCTTCCGCGCCCTCGGCTGCGAGGTGACCGAGCTCTTCAGCGAGGTCGACGGCAACTTCCCCAACCACCACCCCGACCCCAGCAAGCCCGAGAACCTGAAGGACCTGATCGCCGCATTGGCCGCCGGCGACGCCGAACTGGGCCTGGCCTTCGACGGCGACGGCGACCGCCTGGGCATCGTCACCAAGGACGGCCAGAACATCTTCCCCGACCGCCAGATGCAGCTCTTCGCACAGGACGTGCTCTCGCGCGTTCCGGGCGGCACCATCGTCTACGACGTGAAATGCTCGCAGCGCCTGGGCCCGGCCATCGAGGCCGCGGGCGGCAAGCCGATGATCTTCAAGACCGGCCATTCGCTCATCAAGGCGAAGATGAAGGAAATCGACTCGCCCCTGGGCGGCGAGATGAGCGGCCACATCTTCTTCAAGGAGCGCTGGTTCGGCTTCGACGACGGCACCTACGCGGGCTGCCGCCTGCTCGAGATCCTGAGCAAGAGCCCCGACGCGAATGCCGTGCTCAACGCGCTGCCCACGAGCTTCTCCACGCCCGAGCTGAACGTGGCCTGCGCCGAGGGCGAGCCCCACGCGGTGGTCGACAAGCTGGTGAAGGGCGCGAACTTCGCCGCGCCCGCTCGGGTTTCGACCATCGACGGCCTGCGCGTCGACTGGCCCGACGGCTTCGGCCTGATCCGCGCGTCCAACACAACGCCCGTGCTGGTGCTGCGCTTCGAAGGGCAGACCGATGCGGCGCTCAAGCGCATCGAGGCAGAGATGCTGGCCCTGTTGAAAACTGCCAAGCCCGACGCCAAGGTCGGCGAAGCCGCGCACTGAACAAACGACGAGCCTGTGCGATCCCTGCTGCTGCGCCTCTACGGCGCTTTCACCACCGTCGTGCAACCGCTCGTGCGCCGCAAGCTGCGGCGCCGGGCGCAGGCCGAGCCGGGCTACGGCGTGGCCGTGGAGGAGCGTTTCGGCTACTACGACGAAGCCACCACCGGCAAGGCCCAGTGCTGGGTGCACGCGGTCTCGCTCGGCGAGACGCGCGCGGCCGCGATCCTGATCGCCGAGCTGCGGCGGCAGTACCCCGGTGTGCCGATCCTGCTGACGCACGGCACAGCCACGGGCCGCGAAGAGGGCGCGAAGCTGCTGGAGCCGGGCGACACGCAGGTCTGGCAGCCCTGGGACACGCCGGGCGCCGTGCGCCGATTCCTCGACCGATTCCAGCCGCGCATCGGCGTGCTGATGGAGACCGAGGTCTGGCCCGAGCTCACGGCCGCCTGCGCCGAACGCCGCATTCCGCTCGTGCTGGCCAATGCGCGCCTCAACGAGAAGTCGCTGGCGGCGGCCGAGCGCCTTGCATGGCTGGCGCGGCCCGCGTACTCGTCTCTCACGGCCGTGTGGGCGCAGACCGAGGCCGATGCGCACCGGCTGGTGTCGCTCGGCGCCAAGGTGGCCGGCATCTACGGCAACCTGAAATTCGACGCCACGCCCGACGCGCGCCAGCTGACCGCCGCCGCCGGCCTGCGCGAGCGCCTGCCCAAGCCGATGGTGGTGCTCGCAAGCTCGCGCGATGGCGAGGAGCGCCTGCTGCTCGAAGTGCTCAAGCGCTTCGGCGCGACGTCGCCGGTGCCGCCGGAGCAGGGCGCGATCCGCTCGATCGCCAAGCGCGTGCACGAGGTGCAATGGATGATCGTGCCGCGCCCTGCTCCGGCGGCACCGGCGACGTCGCGCCGAAGCGCTTGAGCACTTCGAGCAGCAGGCGCTCCTCGCCAT
>CAJYQC010000329.1 GCA_913776885.1 uncultured Variovorax sp. | reverse complement strand
GCCCAGGATGCTGTTGAGCGGCGTGCGCAGCTCGTGGCTGATGGCGCTGATGTAGCGGCTCTTGGCCTGGTTGGCCTGGTCGGCGGCCTGCTTGGCGAGCTCGGCCGCGAGCTTGGCCTGCTCCGCGATCTCGCGCGCCTCGTCGGCCGACTGCTTGGCGGCCTGCAGCGCACGGTCGGTCTCGCGGTGCAGCTCGATCTCGCGCATCAGCAGGTGGGTCTGGCGGTTCGACTCCTCCTGCGCCACCTTGCGGCTCTGGTGCGCGAGCACCAGCCACCACGCGACGATGCCCGCGATGACCAGCAGCGCCATGTACGCCTTGAGAAAGCCGGATCGCAGCGACAGCTTCTGCAGCCCCGCCAGCGCGGACGTCACTTCCGACTCGGAAGCCAGCTCCAGCGCGCCTTCGGCGAAGGCGCGCAGCTCCTGCTGGTAGAGCACGCCGAACACCACCGCCAGCAGCGGCACGATGATGAGCATCAGCAGCAGGAAGTGCCCCAGCCCCGTATCCAGATAGCGCCAGCTGCGCCGAGGCAGCAGCCAGCGCAGCACCGCCGACCACTGCGACGACAGGCTCGCATGCGGCTTGCACAGGTCGCCGCAGCGCGCGTCCAGCGTGCAGCACAGCGAGCAGATGGCGCCCTGGTAGGCGGGGCAGTGGGCCATGTCGGGCCCTTCGTACTCGCGCTCGCAGATCACGCAGTGCTGCACCTTCAGGCGCTGGTAGCTGCCCTCGTGCTCCACCCTGGCCCATCGCACCGCGCCTGCTCCCGAGGACGGCACACCGCGCGCCAGGTAGTACTTGCCGCCGGTCGCCCAGGCCAGCAGCGGCGAGGCCACCAGCGCCGTGCCCAGCGCGATCAGCGCCGAGAACGCCTGCGCCAGCGGCCCGAACACGCCCAGGTGCGCGGTGATCGACAGCCCCGAAGCCAGCGCCATCGCGCCCACGCCCACGGGGTTGATGTCCCACAGGTGCGCGCGCTTGAATTCGATGCCCGGCGGCGACAGGCCCAGCGGCTTGTTGATGACCAGGTCGGCCACCACGGCCATCATCCAGGCGATGGCGATGTTGGCGAACAGGCCCAGCACGTCGCCCAGCGCCTCGAACACGTTCATCTCCATCAGCATGAAGGCGATGAGCGCGTTGAACACCACCCACACCACCCGCCCCGGGTGGCTGTGCGCCACGCGCGAGAAGAAGTTGCTCCAGGCCAGCGAGCCGGCGTAGGCGTTGGTCACGTTGATCTTGAGCGGCGAGATCACCACGAACAATGCCGTGGCCGCCACCGCCCAGCCGTAGTGCGGGAACACGTACTCATAGGCCGCCAAGTACATCTGGTTGGGGTCGACCGCCCGGTCTGCCGGCACCATGTGCGTGAGCGCCAGGTAGGCCAGCAGCGCGCCGCCCAGCATCTTGAGCACCCCCAGCACCACCCAGCCTGGCCCGCCGGCCAGCACACCGGCCCACCAGCGCCGCGCCGTGACGGCCGTGCGCGCGGGCATGAAGCGCAGGTAGTCGGCCTGCTCGCCCATCTGGGTGATGAGCGCGATCCCGACCGTGAGCGCTGCGCCAAACAGGTGCAGATCGAAGCCCTTCGTGCCCGAGCGCACGCCGTTGTAGTGCACGATACCCGCGAATGCACCAGGATCGCGCACGAGCACATACGCGAAGGGCACCACCAGCATCAGCAGCCACAGCGGCTGCGTCCACAGCTGCAACCGGCTGATGGCCGACACGCCGTGCGTGACCAGCGGAATCACCACCAGCGCGCACACCAGGTAGCCCCACACCGGAGGAATGCCCAGCGCCAGTTCCAGCGCGTAGGCCATCACCGCCGCCTCGAGCGCGAAGAAGATGAAGGTGAAGCTCGCGTAGATCAGCGAGGTGAGCGTGGAGCCGATGTAGCCGAAGCCCGCGCCGCGCGTGAGCAGGTCCATGTCGACGCCGTAGCGCGCCGCGTACACGCTGATCGGCACGCCGGCCAGGAAGATGATGAGCCCCGTCGCCAGGATCGCCCAGAAGGCGTTGGCGAAGCCGTACTGCACCAGCAGCGTCGCGCCCACCGCCTCCAGGATCAGGAACGACGCCGCCCCGAACGCCGTGTTGGCCACCCGCCATTCCGACCATTTGCGGAAGCGCTGGGGCGTGTAGCGCAGGGCGTAGTCTTCCAGCGTCTCGCTGGCCACCCAGCTGTTGTAGTCGCGCCGGACCTTGACGATGCGCTGCGGGGCGTCGTCGGGGGTGGTCGGGGCGGCTTCGGGGTTCACACCGTTTCGGTGCATCTTCCGTGCCTGAATCGTTGCTCGCCCCCAGGCTGCGCGCACTTCGTATCGCGCGCGCCAACCCCCTGCCGGGGCGGGCCGGCCGCTTCGGGCGGCCGTGCGCGGCGGCCCCTGGGACGTTCAACGGCACGACTGTTGCAAAGAAGCCGGCTTGCCCATAATGGCCGCCTCTTCCTGCCACCCGACCCCGACCCCATGGAACTGACCCCGCGCGAAAAAGACAAGCTGCTGATCTTCACCGCGGCACTCCTGGCCGAACGCCGCAAGGCCCGCGGCCTCAAGCTCAACTACCCCGAAGCCGTCGCCCTGATCTCCGCCGCCGTCATGGAAGGCGCGCGCGACGGCAAGAGCGTCGCCGAGCTCATGAGCGACGGCCGCAGCGTGCTGACCCGCGCCGACGTGATGGAGGGCATCGCCGAGATGATTCCCGACATCCAGGTCGAAGCGACCTTCCCGGACGGCACCAAGCTCGTCACCGTGCACCAGCCGATCCTATGACCTCCCCCAGGCTACGCGCACGTCGTGTCGCTTCGCCCACCCCCTCGCCGGGGGCAACACCTACGGCCGGGCAGAGCCCGTTCCGTGGTGTTCCCTCGAAGTGACTCATCCCATTGGAGACCTGCTGATGCGCATTCATCGATCCATCCCCACCGTCTTGCTCGCCGCAGTCGCGGCCCTGCCCCTCGCCGCCAGCGCCCACACCGGCGTCGACGGCGGCATGCACCACGGCTTCGTCACCGGCTTCATGCACCCGCTGACCGGCGCCGACCACCTCGCGGCGATGGTCGCGGTCGGCCTTTGGAGCGCGCTGGCCGCGCGCCGTGCCTTGCCCGACCTGCTCTGGGCGCCGCTGGCCTTCGCCGGCATGCTGCTCGCGGGCGCGCTGGCGGGCCTGGCGGGCGTGCAGCTGCCGGCGGTCGAGCCGATGATCGCGGCCTCGCTGCTGGCGCTGGGCCTGCTGGTCGCCACACGAGTGCGCCTGCCGGCCGTGGCGGCGATGGTGGTGGTGGGCGTGTTCGCCGTCTTCCACGGCGTGGCGCACGGCTACGAGCTGGCGAGCGAAGAAGGCGCCGCCCTCACGCTGGCCGGCATGGTCTGCGCGACGGTGCTGCTGCATGCGGCCGGCATCGCGGTCGGCTGGGCGCTGCGCAATGCCAGCGCGTGGCTGCCGCGCGTGGCCGGCGCGGCCGTCCTCGGCCTGGGCGCGACCCTGCTGGCACAGGCGATCTGAGGCGAGCCCGCCCATGATTCCAGGCGAACTCCTCACCGACGACGGCGAGCACACGCTCAACCCCGGCCGCCGCACCCTCACGCTGGTGGTGCAGAACACCGCCGACCGGCCGATCCAGGTCGGCTCGCACTACCACTTCGCAGAAACCAACGGCGCGCTCGGCTTCGACCGAGAGGCCGCGCGCGGCATGCGGCTGAACATCGCCTCGGGCGCCGCGGTGCGCTTCGAGCCGGGCCAGCAGCGCACGGTCGAGCTGGTCGACTTTTCGGGCGATCGCATCGTCTACGGCTTTCGCGGCCTCATCCAAGGGAAATTGGCATGACCCCCAGTCTTCGCGCACTTCGTGTCGCTTCGCCAACCCCCTGGCAGGGGGCGACGCCTGCGGCCCGGCCAAGCCGGTTCCGCGGCATCCCACGAAAAGAGGAACGCTGAGATGGCGACCATTGGAAGGCGTGCCTACGCCGAAATCTTCGGCCCCACCGTGGGCGACCGCGTTCGTCTTGCAGACACCGAGCTCGTCATCGAGGTCGAGGCCGACTACACCCTGCGCGCCGGCGGCTACGGCGAAGAGGTGAAGTTCGGCGGCGGCAAGACGATCCGCGACGGCATGGCGCAATCGCAGCGCACCAGGGCGCAAGGCGCGGTCGACACGGTGCTGACCAACGCCCTCATCCTCGACCACTGGGGCATCGTGAAGGCCGACATCGGCCTGAAGGACGGCCGCATCGCCGCCATCGGCAAGGCCGGCAACCCCGACGTGCAGCCGGGCGTGGACATCGTCATCGGCCCGGGCACCGAGATCATCAGCTGCGAGGGCAACATCGTCACCGCGGGCGGCATCGACAGCCACATCCACTTCATCTGCCCGCAGCAGATCGAGGAGGCGCTCTCCTCCGGCGTGACCACCATGCTCGGCGGCGGCACCGGCCCCGCCACCGGCACCTTCGCCACCACCTCCACGCCCGGACCCTGGCACATCGAGCGCATGCTGCAGGCGGCCGACGCCTTCCCGATGAACCTGGGCTTCCTGGGCAAAGGCAACGCCAGCCTGCCGCACGCGCTGCACGAGCAGATCGAGGCCGGCGTCATTGGCCTGAAGCTGCATGAAGACTGGGGCACCACGCCCGCGGCCATCAGCAACTGCATGGACGTGGCCGACGCCACCGACACGCAGGTGGCCATCCACAGCGACACGCTCAACGAATCGGGCTTCGTCGAGAACACCATCGCCGCCGTGGGCGGGCGCGGCATCTGCGCATTCCACACCGAGGGCGCGGGCGGCGGCCATGCGCCCGACATCCTGCGCGTGGTGGGCGAAGAGAACTTCCTGCCGTCGTCGACCAACCCGACGATGCCCTACACCGTGAACACGCTCGACGAGCACGTCGACATGCTCATGGTGTGCCACCACCTCGACGCCGGCATCGCCGAAGACCTGGCCTTCGCCGAGTCGCGCATCCGCAAGGAGACCATCGCGGCCGAAGACGTGCTGCACGACCTGGGCGCGATCAGCATGTTCAGCTCCGACAGCCAGGCCATGGGCCGCGTCGGCGAGGTCGTCATCCGCACCTGGCAGACCGCGCACAAGATGAAGCTGCAGCGCGGCACGCTGCCCGAGGACAGCGCGCGCAACGACAACTTCCGCGCGAAGCGCTACGTCGCCAAGTACACGATCAACCCGGCCATTGCGCACGGCATCGCGCACGAGGTGGGCTCGATCGAGGTCGGCAAGTGGGCCGACATCGTGATCTGGAAGCCGGCCTTCTTCGGCGTCAAGCCCTTCTGCATCCTCAAGGGCGGCAGCATCGCCATGGCCGCCATGGGCGACCACAACGCCAGCATCCCGACGCCCCAGCCGGTGCACTACCGGCC
>CAJYQC010000328.1 GCA_913776885.1 uncultured Variovorax sp. | reverse complement strand
GTGTCCAGCACCTGCACCGAGTCTTCCCAGCCGATGCAGGCATCGGTGATGCTCTTGCCGTATTCGAGGCCCGAGAGCTGGTCCTTGCCCGGCGTGAACTTCTGGGCGCCCGACTGCAGGTGGCTCTCGATCATCACGCCGAAGACGCGTCTGGAGCCGTCGGCGATCTGCCCAGCGATGTCCTTTGCCACGTCGATCTGCTTCTGGTGCTGCTTGGAGCTGTTGGCGTGACTGCAGTCGACCATCAGCGTGGGCGGCAGCTTGGCGACCTCCAGATCCTTGCAGGCGGCCTCGACGCTGGCGGCGTCGTAGTTGGGCGCCTTGCCGCCGCGCAGGATCACGTGGCAGTCGCGGTTGCCGTTGGTCTGCACGATCGCGACCTGGCCGTTCTTATGAACCGAGAGGAAGTGATGGCCGCGCGCCGCCGCCTGGATGGCGTCGGTGGCGATGCGGATGTTGCCGTCCGTGCCGTTCTTGAAGCCGATGGGCGCCGACAGGCCCGATGCCAGTTCACGGTGCACCTGGCTTTCGGTGGTTCGCGCACCGATGGCGCCCCAGGAGATCAGGTCGCCGATGTACTGCGGCGAGATCACGTCGAGGAACTCGCTGCCTGCTGGCAGGCCCATGCGGTTGATGTCGATCAGCAGCTGGCGCGCGATGCGCAGGCCTTCGTCGATGCGGAAGCTCTCGTCGAGGTACGGGTCGTTGATGAGGCCCTTCCAGCCGACCGTGGTGCGCGGCTTCTCGAAATACACGCGCATCACGATCTCCAGCGTGCCGGCGTACTTCTCGCGCTCGGCCTTGAGGCGGCGTGCGTATTCGAGCGCTGCGGCCGGGTCGTGGATCGAGCATGGTCCCATGACCACCAGCAGGCGGTCGTCCTTGCCGGCCATGATGTTGTGGATGCGCTGGCGGGTGTCCTCGATCAGCGTCTCGACCGCGGTGCCGCGGATGGGGAAGAAGCGGATGAGGTGTTCGGGAGGCGGGAGCACGTTGATGTCCTTGATGCGTTCGTCGTCGGTCTTGCTGGTTTTTTCGACGCGCGCATACCAGCTCTCGCTGGCGGTGGGGATGTTCGTGCTCATGGTGCTTCTTCCTTGTTTGCTGGAGTGGAAATCGAGAGGCCAAGAAAAAACCGCCGGGGCTTTGGGCCACCGGCGGTTCTGGGAGGGTATTCGTGTGTGCTTTTTACGCGCTCGCCTCTCGTCCGCCGGAAACCGGGAACCAAAAGTAGGCAAAAAAGTAGGCGCGGACAGCGGACATGGGATGGCAATGTAGCACGGAAAAGCCGGGCCCGGTCAAGCGGCCCGGCCTGCTGTTGTTTACCGGTAGCCCGATTCGTTGGGGTTGTGGATGATCCAGATCAGGTTGCCGGAGGAGAAGTCCCCCATGCCGCCGCCCGCGAAGATCAGGCGTCCCTGGCCCTTGTACGTCATCTCGAAGCGGTGGCGGTCGCTGCCGAAATAGAAGGGAATGAAGGCCTTGCCGGTTACATATGCGCCCTGGTCGGTCGGCGGTCCGGCAAGGTCGGTGACCTGCTTGGCGCTCATGCCGATCTGCAGGCGGGCGAACTTGCTGTTGCGCGCCGGGTTGCCGGTGATCTCGCCTTCATAGCCGTTCAGGCCCTTCACGGTGCGGCCGCTGCCGGCCTCGACCTTGGACGAGTCGACCACGTTGCCCTGGGCGTCCATGCCGGCCTTGGCGCCACCGCGCGCCGCGGGTGCCGGAGCAGCCGCTGCGGGTGCGGGCGCTGCCGCAGGCTGGCCGGCAGAGCCGCCGCGGGATGCGCAACCTGCGGTGGCCAGCGCCACCACGGCGGTCACGGCCCACAGAACGGCGGGCGATTTGATCCTGTTCCCCATCGAGATGCTCCTTGATTCGTTGTCGGGCAAAAAAAGGAGCGCAGCTTAGCAACCGCAGGAAACAGCCGGCAAGTGCCGAAAGTCCTAAGCCGTTCCACCTACAGTGAGGCCGTCGATGCGCAGGGTGGGCTGGCCCACGCCCACGGGCACGCTCTGGCCTTCCTTGCCGCAGGTGCCCACGCCCGAGTCGAGCGCCATGTCGTTGCCGATCATGGTCACGCGGGTGAGCGCGTCGGGGCCGTTGCCCACGATGGTCGCGCCCTTCACCGGGTACTGGATCTTGCCGTTCTCGACCCAGTAGGCCTCGCTGGCCGAGAACACGAACTTGCCGCTGGTGATGTCGACCTGCCCGCCGCCGAAGTTGGTGGCATACAGGCCCTTCTTGATGCTTGCGACGATCTCGTCGGGTTCCTTGTCGCCGCCGAGCATGTAGGTGTTGGTCATGCGCGGCATCGGCACATGGGCGTAGCTCTCGCGGCGGCCGTTGCCCGTGGGCTTGACCTTCATCAGGCGGGCGTTGAGCGCATCCTGGATGTAGCCCTTGAGGATGCCGTCCTCGATCAGCACGTTGCGCTGGCTGGCGTTGCCCTCGTCGTCGACGTTGAGCGAGCCGCGGCGGTCGGCGATGGTGCCGTCGTCGAGCACGGTCACGCCCTTGGCCGCCACACGCTGGCCGATGCGGCCCGAGAACGCGCTCGAGCCCTTGCGGTTGAAGTCGCCCTCCAGCCCGTGGCCGATGGCTTCGTGCAGCAGGATGCCGGGCCAGCCGGAACCGAGCACCACGGTCATTTCGCCGGCCGGGGCCGGGCGCGCCTCGAGGTTGGTCAGCGCCGCCTTCACGGCATGGTCGACGTACTCCGCGATCTGCTCGTCGGAGAAGTACGCCAGGCCGAAGCGCCCGCCGCCGCCGCCGGAGCCGATCTCGCGGCGGCCGTTCTGCTCGGCGATCACCGTGACCGAAAGCCGCACCAGCGGGCGCACGTCGGCGGCGAGCGTGCCGTCGGCGCGGGCCACGAGCACCACGTCATATTCGCTGGCCAGGCCCGCCATCACCTGCGCCACGCGCGGATCGCGCGAGCGCGCGAGCTTCTCGACCTTCTCGAGCAGTTTCACCTTGGCAGTGCTGTCGAGCGTGGCGATGGGGTCGATGCCCTCGTAGAGCGAGCGGCTGGAGGCGATCTTTCGGGGCGCCGTCTTCACCTTGCCGGCGCGGCCGGCGGAAGAGATGGAGCGCACGGTGCGCGCCGCGTCGAGCAGCGAGGCCTCGGAAATGTCGTCGGAGTAGGCGAAGGCGGTCTTCTCGCCGCTGACCGCGCGCACGCCGACGCCCTGGTCGATGCTGAAGCTGCCGGTCTTGACGATGCCTTCCTCGAGGCTCCAGCCTTCGCTGCGCGTGTACTGGAAGTACAGGTCGGCGTCGTCCACCCGGTGCGCGGTGATCTCGGCGAGGGCCTTGCCCAGGTGCGATTCGTCGAGGCCGAAGGGCGCGAGAAGGAGCTGTTGCGCCGTGGCGAGGCGCTCGATGGTGGGTTCGCGGGAGATCATTTCGGGATTCTAGGGCTCGCCCCCAGGCAGCGCGCACTTCGTGTCGCTTCGCCACCCCCCGACCGGGGGCAACACCAGGGGCCCGGCGAAGCCGGTTCCCCGGTGTTCCTGGCCTGACTCAGTTCTGGGCCAGCTTCCTCGCCCTGGCGATCGACATCAGGATCCCCAGCCCCAGCCCCAGCGTCACCATCGCCGTGCCGCCATAGCTGATGAAGGGCAGCGGCACGCCCACCACCGGCAGGATGCCGCTGACCATGCCCATGTTCACGAAGGCGTAGGTGAAGAAGATCATCGTCATCGCCCCCGCCAGCAGGCGCGAGAACAGCGTCCCGGCGTTGGCCGCGATCGCCAGCCCACGGAAGATGAGCAGGATGAAGGCCGAGATCAGCGCCAGGTTGCCCATGAGCCCGAATTCCTCGGAATAGGCCGCGAAGATGAAGTCGGTGGTGCGCTCGGGGATGAATTCGAGGTGCGTCTGCGTGCCCTGCATGAAGCCCTTGCCGCCCACGCCGCCCGAGCCGATGGCGATCATGCCCTGGATGATGTGGAAGCCCTTGCCCAGCGGGTCCTTGGTGGGGTCGAGCAGCGTGCACACGCGCTGCTTCTGGTAGTCGTGCAGCACGCGCCAGTCGACGCCGTCGGCGCACAGCCGCGACTCGAAGCTGACGATCAGCGTGATGGCCACTGCGCCGATCACCACCGGCGGCACGATCAGCTTCCAGGGCAGCCCGGCGAAGAAGATCACCGACAGCCCCGCCGCCAGCACCAGCAGCGAGGTGCCCAGGTCGGGCTGCTTCATGATGAGCCCCACCGGCACCGCCAGCAGCACCGTCGCCACCACGAAGTCGAGCGGCCGCAGCTGGCCTTCGCGGCGCTGGAACCACCAGGCCAGCATCAGCGGCATGGCGATCTTCAAAATTTCGCTGGGCTGGATCACCACGCCCACGTTGATCCAGCGCTGGGCGCCCTTCTTAGTGATGCCGAAGAGCGCCACCGCCACCAGCAGCGCCACGCCCATGGTGTAGAGCGGCACGGCCGCCAGCATCAGCCGCTGCGGCGGCACCTGCGCCACCACGAACATGATGAAACCGGCCAGCAGCATGTTGCGGCCGTGGTCGACGAAGCGGGTTCCGTGGTCGTAGCCCGATGAATACATGGTGAGCAGCCCGGCGAAGGCGAGCAGCAGCACGGCGAATGCCAGGAAGCCGTCGAAGCCCTGGAAGATGGGCGCAATTCGACGCGCCAGGGAGGGCTGATTGAACACGGCGGACATGAGGGCGGATTATCCCAGCCCCGCCCGGCCCCTCAGTCGAATTCGAGTTGAACGACCGTGCGCCCCGGTCGGCTTTCGACCGTCAGGCGCGCGCCGATGGCGCCGGAGCGCTCCGCCAGCGAGCGCGGCATCTGCTTGGCGGCGTCGAAACCCTTGCCGTTGTCGATCACCCTCAGTTGCACGGTCTTGCCCTTCATGCCCGCCTCGAAGCGCAGCACGGTGGCCTCGGCGTGCCGCAGCACGTTGGAGATCGACTCGAACAGCAGGAACTGCAGCTGCCGCATGCCGTGCGCGTCCAGCCCCTCCACCGGCTCCACCTCGTCCACCGCCCATTCGAACTCGATGCCCGAGGACGCCAGCCGCGGCTCCAGCCGGTAGCGCGCCGCCGCGAGCAGAGCGCCCACGTCGCCCGGCGGCAGGTGGATGGAATCGATCTGCAGCTTGAGCTGGTCGAGCGAATCGCGCA
Source organism: uncultured Variovorax sp. (assembly GCA_913776885.1). Lineage (GTDB taxonomy): Bacteria > Pseudomonadota > Gammaproteobacteria > Burkholderiales > Burkholderiaceae_C > Variovorax. The sequence continues at coordinate 1,566 of CAJYQC010000328.1, read as the reverse complement.
GCGTGCGCAGCAGGTCGCCCGAGCTGCTCTGACCCGACTGCAGCTGGCGGATGGCCGAGCTGATGTGCGAGCCCACGCCGTCATGCATCTCGCGCAGGATGCGCTCGCGCTCGTGCGTGCGCGCCTGCACCTGCGCCGCGGCCTCGAGCTCGGCGTAGGTGGCCGCCAGTTCGCGCTCGCGCTGGGCCACGCGCTCGGCGAGCGCGGCAACCGAACCGCGCGCCTGCAGGGCCGCCGCGCGGAAGCGCCGCAGCACGATCAGCAGCAGCACCGCGCCGAAGAACACCGACGAATAGCGCACCCAGGTGGTCTCGCCGTAGGCGTCGCTCAGGCGGACCACGAGCCAGTCGCGCGCCGCGAAGGCCACCGTGAGCAGCGCCGCGCCGGCCATGAGCAGGCGGTCGTCGTTGGGGTGGCGCAGCGACGCGAAGGCGAATGCGCCGACGAAAGCGCCGACGAACACCAGCTCCACCGCGAGCCAGGCGGTGAACCACGAAGGCTCGTCCCGCTGCAGCGACAGCGCGCTGAACAGCACCGTCCCCACCACCACGCCGGCCACCGGCCAGCGCACCCAGCGGTGGCGCTGCTCGTTCGCCCAGCCTGCCAGGTGGTAGACGAACATCATGGAGGCAGCCGCCCAGCCGGCATAGGCAGTCGCCATCAGCACGCCCCACGGGCCCCAGGACAGCGGCGGCTCGGCGACCAGTCCGTCGGCCATGCGCACCGCCCAGAAGAACTCGGCCAGCGCCGCCCACAGATAGATGCCCACGCGCCGCGGCACGCCCCCCGCGTCGATGTCGAGCTGGGTGAGCCACAGCGCCAGTGCGATGCCGCCCACGATCAGGCTGAAGGCCATCAGCAGCACCGAGCCGGTGAAGCGCCAAGCGTTGGCACTCTCGAAGAGCTCGTTGCGCACCGTCGCCGCCGGCCCGATCACCACCTGCGACAGCCCCGCGAGGCGGGCGGTGTCGGCATGCAGGCGGATCTGCAGCAGGTTGTCGCCCTTGCGCAGAAGCTTGCCCGGCACGGGAACGTAGATCGGCGCCTTGGCGTAGTCGGCTTCGTTGCTGCGCTTCACGTCGCCGTAGGTCTGCAGCAGCGTGTCGTTGAGCTGCACCTCGAAGACGTTGCCCACGCGCGGGATGAAGATGCCCCAGGGTGTTTCCGGCTCGGCCTCGAGAGTGAAGGGCAGCTCGAAGCTGGCGGTGCCGGGGCGGCCGTTGTGCTGCCGGTCCCAGTGGTAGGACAGCTCGACCGGCTCGGTATGGGTGGCGCCGTCGACCGTGGTCGTCACGGTGCCCTGGCGCAGCTCGATGGGCGCTTCGGCGGCAAAGGCGGCGGAAACGCCGCAAACGCCGAGCAGGCCGAAAACGCCGGCGACACCCATCAGGAGCATCGCCAGCCATGACATCACCAGCGACGCCCGGTTCGGTCGCATCGGCACTCAGCCCGGATGAGACAGCAGGCCGAGGCGCGTGGCCTCGAAAACCGCCTCGCTCTTGGAATGCACCGCAAGCTTTCCGTAGAGATTCTTGATGTGGGTCTGCACCGTGTGAACGCTCAGGC
>CAJYQC010000327.1 GCA_913776885.1 uncultured Variovorax sp. | reverse complement strand
GGTCGTCGACGATGACGATGGCGCCGCGCGCCACCTCGCTGCCGGTGCCGCTGGTGGTGGGCACCGCGATCAGAGGTACCACGCGATCGGTGATGCGCGGCGAGCCGCCTTCGATGGTCGCGTAGGTCTTGAGCGGCCCCTCGTGCGTGGCCGCGATGGCCACGCCCTTGGCGCAGTCGATGGCGGAGCCGCCGCCCACGGCGATGAGGCCGTCGCAGCGGCCGCTGCGGTAGAGCTCCACGGCAGCGCGCACCGCGGCTTCGGTGGGGTTGGAGGGCGTCTGGTCGAACACCGAGACTTCGAGGTCGGCGATGGCGTCGAGCGCCTTCTGCAGCACGCCGGCCGCGCGCACGCCGGCGTCGGTCACGATGAGCGGACGGCTGATGCCGATGCGCGCGCATTCGCTGGAAAGCAGCTTGATCGCACCGAACTCGAACTGGATCTGGGTGAGGTATTGGATGAGTGCCATGGGGATGAAGGCCTCCGGGAGCCCGGGGCAGTACGATTGCCGACCAGCCAAATCTAACAAGAGCGAACCGTCTTGCACACGAAAGAAACCCTTGCCGCTGTCGCGCCGGGCACACCGGACACCACGCGGCTCACGCAGAAGATGGCCAGCGTCGTCGAACGCATGGCCCGCGCAGGCCACCCGCCGCTCGACCGCCAGACCCCCGACGAGGCCAAGGCCTCCTATGAAAAGGGTGCCGGCGTGCTCGAAGTGCCCAAGCCCGAACTGGCGCGCATCGAAGACTTCACCATCGCGGCCCGCGACGGCCATGCGCTCCCCGCACGCCTCTACGCGCCCTCGGCGGAGGTGCTGCCGGTGCTGATCTACTTCCATGGCGGCGGCTTCACCGTCGGCAACATCCGCACGCACGACACGCTATGCCGTGTGCTGAGCACCAAGAGCGGCTGCGCCGTGATTTCCGTGGACTACCGGCTGGCCCCCGCGCACAAGTTCCCGACCGCATCGAACGACGCGTGGGACGCTTTCCAGTTCATCGCGAACGAGGGCGCGAGCCTCGGCCTCGACCCCTCGCGGCTGGCCGTGGGCGGCGACAGCGCGGGCGGCACGCTCGCGGCCGTGTGCGCCATCCTCGCGCGCGACGCGGGTCTGCCGCTTTCGCTGCAGATGCTGATCTACCCCGGCACCACCGCGCACCAGGACACAGCCTCCCACCGGCGCCACGTCGACGGCCCGCTGCTGACCAAGGCGATGATCGACTTCTTCTTCGCGCAGTACGTCAACACCCCGGCCGACCGCGACGACTGGCGCTTCGCGCCGTTGCTGGCCGACGACGTCGACGGCGTGGCGCCGGCCTGGATCGGCCTGGCCGAATGCGACCCGGTGGTGGACGAAGGCATCGCCTACGCGGACAAGCTGCGTGCGGCGGGCGTGCCTGTCGACCTGGAGATCTACCGCGGCGTGATCCATGAATTCATCAAGATGGGCCGGGCGATCCCCGAAGCGCTGCAGGCGCAGGACGACGCGGCCCGCGCAATCAAAGAGGCACTCCTGACACCATGAGCAACACGACGACATCCGCCGACCGCAAGCACTTCCGCTTCTTCCACCGCCTGCGCGTGCGCTGGGCCGAAGTCGACATGCAGAAGATCGTGTTCAACGCGCACTACCTGATGTACTTCGACACCGCCATCGCCGACTACTGGCGTGCGCTGGCGCTGCCGTACGAAGAGTCGATGCACGCGATGGGCGGTGACCTGTACGTGCGCAAGGCGACGGTCGATTTCCGCGCATCGGCGCGCATCGACGACGTGCTCGACGTGGGCATGCGCTGCGTGCGCATCGGCAACTCGTCGATCGTGTTCGAAGGCGGGCTGTTCCGGCAGGACCAGTTTCTCGTCGGCTGCGAGCTGGTCTACGTGTTCGCCGATCCGGCGACGCAGACCTCGAAGCCGGTTCCGCCGGCACTGCGCGAGGTGCTGCTGGGCTACGAGGCGGGCGAGGCCATGCGCACCATCGAGACGGGCGACTGGGTCACGCTGGGCGAAGGCGCCGGTGCGCTGCGCCGTGCGGTGTTCATCGAAGAGCAGAACATTCCCGAATCGCTGGAGTGGGACGAGCTCGATGCCGTGGTGCTGCACGCCGTGGCGCGCAACCGGCTCGGGCAGGTCATCGCCACGGCGCGGCTGCTGCCGGCCGAGAACGGCATCTCGCACATCGGCCGCGTGGCGGTGCACCGCAACCTGCGCAGCGGCGGACATGGCGCCGCGGTGATGCAGGTGCTGGAAGACGCCGCCCGGAAGCGCGGCGACAGCGTGGTCGCGCTGAACGCGCAGCGCAGCGCCGAGCGCTTCTACGCGCGGCTGGGCTATGTGCCGCATGGCGAGGGCTTCGAGGAGGCCGGCATCCCGCACATCGAGATGCGCCGGCCGCTTCGGCCCTCTACCTCTACCATCTCGTCCTCTCAGTAGCGGCTCGGAGGATCGGGCACGTAGCCCGGGTCCGAGCCGGGGAAAGGCGACGGGCCCGAGGGACGCGGCCAGCGCGGCGCGGGCGGCACCGGGATGATGCCCGCGGCGACGAGGTTCTCGCGGCTGTCGTAGCGGATGCGCACGACCTCGTCGGGCGACGACTGCGCGCGCTCGAAGGTGGTCTTGCCGACGTACGAGGTTTCGCGGCGGCCGTGGGCGGTGCCCAGGCTCGGGCTGGGCGCCGACTGGCGCGCCAGGCTGCCCGACGAAGAGGATTCGGCGGCGGCGGCGGGCGCGGCACTGTCCGCGGCGCCTGACTTGGCCCGCGCATCGCCCTGGTAGGACGACGATTCGCTGCGGCGCTCGCGTTCGGGGCCATACCCTCCATATCCGCCGTGGTCGTCGCGGCGCGGGAACGGCGTGACAGGCGGAGGCAGCGGCTCGGGCATGCGCTCGCGGAACATCGCGACGCCGATCACGCCCCCGTCGTCGGGCCGGCCGGTGCGGCTCGCGTACGAATTGCCGGCCGCCGCGAATTCGAAGGCCGCGATCTGCGAGTCGCTCTTGCGCCAGCCGGTGATGTCGCTGCGCTCGCGGGGTCCGAACACGTAGCCGTTCTGCAGTACGCCCGCGGTCTCGCCCGTGACCACGTTGACGCCGTCCACGGACATCACGGCCATGATGCGCTCGCCCATCGCGTTGCGCGCCCGGATGGCATAGCGCGCGCCGGGACGGCCGGCCACCCAGTATTCGCCGCGATGGCGGTAGATCGGCAATTCGGCGCCGGTGGTGCGATCGACCACGCTGATCTGCATCAGCGAGCCGATGCGGCTGGAGGGCGTGGAAGGAACATAGGGCCGTTCGGCCGGCTGCGCCCAGGCCGGGAGCGAGGCCATGGCGGCCACGGCTGTCGCCGCCAGGGCGGTG
>CAJYQC010000326.1 GCA_913776885.1 uncultured Variovorax sp. | reverse complement strand
CGGCGCCGTGTTGCGCAGCCAGGGCGGCGACGAGGGATAGCGCCGCGCGATCTCCGCCACCAGCAGCTCGCGCACCACCGGGAACTGGTGCACGTGCCGGTGCCCGTCGACGAAGGCGGGCGCGCGGCCCATGGCGTCCTCGAAGCGGCTGAACTGGTCGCGGATGTCGGCTTGGAGGCCGGGCGCGAACACCGTGCGCGTCCAGGTGCGTGCGATCAGGCCGGCCAGGCCCGGCTCGGGGGCGCCGGCGCGCACGGGCCGCGTCAGGTCGAGGTGCAGGCCGGCGTCTAACTCCGACGGCTCCAGCTGCCTCAGCATCCGGGCGCCGGCTAGCCAGGCCTCGCGGCGCACCATCGCGCTGGTGGCGCAGATCTTTCCTTTCGCGGCGAGGTCGAGCACGGCCGAGTTGATGCCGGCGCTCATGCCGAAGTCATCGGCGCAGATGCACAGGTAGCGCGCTTCAGCCATTGCCGCCGTTCGCGCCGGAAGGGTGTGCGGGCGCCGGTGCGGCGGCCGGGTCGGGGAAGGTCGGCGTGTCCACGCAATGCGGGTCGCCGGTGGCGCTGCCCTTGAAGCGCCAGGCCGCCAGCCCGTCGTTCACCGCGACCAGCTGCGCCTGATGCAGCCACGGGTTCGCAAGATGCGCCGTGTTCGATCCGACGATCCAGGTGGTGCGCGGCACGCACAGCACGTCGGCGAGCTCGGTGCGGTCGACCAGCGTGCGCGCCGCGCGCGCGGGATCGAAGCGGCTGGCGTCGAAGAGCTCCTTGCGCCAGTTGTCGCGCGTGTCCCCGGCCGCCGCCTTCCAGTCGTCCGACACCAGCACCGGCTGTCGCAGGTTCCAGTAGAACGGGATTTCGTAGTGGTAGCTGTCGAGCATCAGCACCTGTTCACCCGGTGCCACCGCTTGCCCAGCCGGCAGCCGCAGCCGCGTGCCCGGCGGCGAGGAATACACCATCACGGCCACCACGCAGCCGATGCACACCGCCCCCGCCGCCAGCGTCATCGCGCGCACCTTCGGCAGCAGCGTCTCCAGCGGGCGCCCCGCCAGCACGCGCTGCGCGATCAGGTACGCCAGCGGCGGCAGCGCCGGAAGCACGTAGCCCACCAGCTTGGAGCGCGGCAGCGAGAAGAACACGACGATCACCGCCAGCCAGATCCACATCAGCCGGTCGATGTCCCGCCGCTGCCGGCCCGCCGCGTCGCCGCCCGCTGCGCCCTGCCTTCCGCGCGGAACGAGCACCCACGCGAACCATGGCAGCGTCAGCCCCGCCAGCACCGGCAGATAGAACCAGAAGCCGTGCTCGTTGTTGAAGCCCGACGACGCGAAGCGCCGGAAGTGCTGGGTGACGACGAAGTAGTCGAAGAACTCCGGATACCTCAGCTGCATGGCGACGAACCACGGCCCGGCCACGGCCAGCAGCACGGCCCAGCCGGGCAGCCACAGCGCGAGCCGCAGCGAGCCGAGCCTGCGCGTGGCGGCGCACCAGATCGCGATCACCATCGCAGGCAGCACGAGTCCGATCAGCCCCTTGGCCAGCAGGCCGGCCGCGGCGAACAGCCAGGCGCCGGCCAGCAGCGCGCGCCATGGCTCCTCGCGCTCGCGTGCCAGCACTGCGCCGGCCGCGAGCAGCACCGTGGCCGAGATGCAGCCCGCCACCAGCATGTCGAGGTTGGCGAACTGCGAGCCCAGGAAGAAGAAGGGCGTGGTCACGAGCACCACCGTCGACAGCAGCGCCACGCGCACCGTCGACCAGCGGCGCAGGAAGAGAAAGAGCGCCCCCGCCGCGGCCGCGCCGCCGAGCACGGACGGCAGCCGCGCCGCCCACTCCACCGGCCCGGTGATCGACATCGCCGCCGCGCCGATCCAGTAGAACAGGGGCGGCTTGTGGAAGAAGGGCAGCCCGTCGAGACGCGGCACGAGCCAGTCGCCCGAGCGCAGCATGGCGAGCGCGACGCCGCCGTAGCGGCCTTCGTCGGGCGCCATCAGCGGCCGCATCCATGCGGTGGCCAGCAGCCAGGCGAGCAGGGCGGCGATGAGCCATATCGGCCGAGGAGCGGTCCACCATGGGGAAGCGGGTCGTTTCATGTCTTTCCGGTCTCGAGTCCCGTGCCGCGCTCGCGGCGCACCACGTACAGCGGCCGGCCCTTCACTTCCTCGTAGATGCGCGCGATGTACTCGCCCACGATGCCGGTCGAGATCATCTGGATGCCGATGAAGAACATCAGGCTCACCACGATGGTGGTCCAGCCCGAGACCTCGTTGCCGAACAGCAGGTAGTTGATGGCCACGAAGGCGCCGTAGGCGAAGGCCGGTATCGCGAGCATGAGGCCCGCGACGCTGACCGCGCGCAGCGGCCAGGTGGTGAAGGCCGTGAGCCCGTCCATGGCCAGGCGCACCAGCCGGCGCGCGTTGAAGCTGCTCTTGCCTTCCGCGCGCGGCGCGGGCGTGTACGGCAGCGCCACCGCACGGAAGCCCACCCAGGCGTACAGCCCCTTCATGAAGCGGCTGCGCTCGGGCAGGCTCATGAGTGCGTTGACCACCTTGCGGTCCATCAGCCGGAAGTCGCCCGCGTCCCTGGGCACGGCGAAGCGGTCGGACCCGTTGATCAGGCTGTAGAAGAGCTTGCTGCCGAGTTGCTTGAAGCGGCTCTCGTCGCTGCGCTGCTCGCGCACCGCGTACACCACCTCGGCACCGGCCGCCCACTGCGCGATCATGGTGTGGATGAGCTCGGGCGAGTGCTGCAGGTCACCGTCGAGCAGCACCACGGCGTCGCCCGTGGCGGCGGCGAGGCCTGCAGTGAGCGCGGCTTCCTTGCCGAAGTTGCGCGACAGCGAGATGCAGCGAAAGCCCGAGAGCTCGCACCATGCCTCGGCCACCGCGACGGTGTCGTCGGTGCTGCCGTCGTCCACCACGATGATCTCCCAGCGCATGTGCGTGGCCCAGAGGATGTCCTCCAGCAGCGGCAGCAGCCGCCGCAGGTTGGGCCCCTCGTTGAAGCAGGGGATCACGCAGGAGATGCTGCGTGTCGCATCGGGGGCCGCATGCGGCACGTCGGTGTCCGCGCGCGCGGCGGGAAAGCTCTCGTCGGCCTGCGGCAGGCGGATCGGCGCACGGGCATGCCGGCTGTTGTCGGTCGAGGAAATCATGGATGCCTCCAGGAAGAAGCGGCCGCTGGCCTGTCGTCGCGGGTGCGGCCGGCCGGCGACGCTGGAAAAGAAACGAAGCGGTGCACCAGACGCTGCGCGAGCGCGAGCAGCCCCGCGATGGCGCCGCCGAGCACCAGGCCCGCGCAGATGTCGACCGGGAAATGCACGCCCACGTAGATGCGCGCCCAGCCTGTGAGGGTCGCGAGCGCCAGCAGCGGCACGGCGAGCCTGCGCAGCCCCGGTCGCAGCAGGAAGGCCAGCGCCACCATGAACATCACCGTCGCGTGCGTGCTCGGCAGCGAGCCGCGGCCCGCGTGCTCGATGTAGGCGGGCGCCAGACCCAGCACGAAGGGACGCGGCGCGTTCAGTGCCTGCGCGATCGCGTGCGAGGCCATCGACGCGAGGCCCGAGAACGCCGCGACGATGCACAGGTAGGCACGCTCATCGCGATGCCGCCACAGCGCGAACACGACCACCGCAGCGCACACCCAGCTGCCCCAGAGCGCGAGGGCGGATGCGAAGGACAGCACCCACGGCGTGGGCTGGCTGCCGGCCGTGAGCCATTGGAAGAGCGCGAGATTCAGCGCATTCATGACGCCACCTGCTTGGGTGCGATCGGGAACTGGAGATGAAGAGAACGAACGGGCGAGCGAAGCCATGCGCCGCTTGGGGCGCAACGAGCGAAACCGGACATGGCGAACCTTTCGACAGGAAGAGAGATGGCCTGCCGCGAGGCGCGGCAGACCGCCCGACGCGCGAGGCGTCGTCGTGTCTCAGGAAGCGGAAGGTGGGGCGACGGTCGGCGGCAGGCGCCGCCAGGGTTGTGCGGGAGGTGGCGCGCCGCCGTGCGGAGGCACGTGTTCGGGCGCTTCGCGCACGATGGGAACCGCAAGCCGTGCGACGGCAAGCGCCAGCGGCAGGAGCGCCAGCACCATCGCCATCAGCGTGCTCAGCGCGAGGTCGAAGGCATCGGGATGGTCGATGCTCGCAGGAGCCTGTGCGAACAGCGTGGTCTCGCGGTCGGACGGGTGGTCCGCGCGGTCGTCGGCTTCGAACTGGGTGGTGTCGCTGGCGCTGCGCACGCGCAGCATCGGCTCGTCTTCCAGCCCGTCGCAGCGGAAATGGACCGCGATGAAGGGCTGCAGAAGAATGAGCAGCATGCCCGCCACACACCACGCCCTGTGGTGTGCCTCGACGAAACGGCGGACGCGCGCGAGCAACAGCATGGGCGAATGCTATGAGGCTCGTGTGAACCGAACCTGATCGTGCGGGTCAGCATCCCGCAAGGTTCAGGATGACGCGCGTATGACCGCTCTGGCCGGCCCGGCGCCCCTTGCGAGCGGCTCTAGAGAAGGAAGGGAATGAAGCGCCGCGTGCCGCGCATGTAGGCACGGTAGTCGTCGCCGAAGTGCGCGATGCACTCCTGCTCGTCGCGCAGGGCCGTCATGAAAAGCAGCACTGTGGCCGCCAGCACCAGCGCGAGCGTGAGCCAGCTGAACT
>CAJYQC010000325.1 GCA_913776885.1 uncultured Variovorax sp. | reverse complement strand
CCATCAGCAGGATCACGAAGGCGAACGGCAGCGCGAACACGATGGTGGCCGTCTGTATCGCCTTGAGGCCGCCCGCGAACAGCAGGCTCAGCGCGATGGCCGCCACCAGCACACCCCAGGTGATTTTCACGCGCGCCGGTGGGTTCGGGTTGCCGCCGGTGCTCATGGTTCCGAGCACCAGCGTCGCGGAATCGCCCGAGGTCACGAAGAACACGAACACCAGCAGCGTCGCCACCACCGACAGTGTCGAGCCCGCCGGCATGGCCTTGAACATCACGAACATGGCGGTCGAGACATCGGACTTCACCGCCTCGACCAGCGGCACGCCCTGGAAGATCTGGAAGTTGAGCGCCGCGCCGCCGAATACCGAGAACCAGGCGAAGCCCACCAGCGTGGGCGCGATCACGGTGCCGAGGATGAACTGCCGGATCGTGCGCCCGCGCGATACGCGAGCGATGAAGAGCCCCACGAACGGCGACCACGCCAGCCACCAGGCCCAGTAGAACAGCGTCCAGTCGCCCACCCACGAACTGTTGCGGAGGGGGTTCATGCGCAGGCTCATGCGCACGAACTCGGCGATGTACGCGCCCAGCGTGTTGGTGAAGGTCTCGACGATCGCGATGGTCGGCCCCACGACCAGCACCGCCAACGCCAGCAGCGCCGCCACCACGAGATTGCCGGCCGAGAGCCACTTCACGCCGCGTTCGACGCCGGAGACCGCCGAGGTGAGGAACAGCACCGTGGTCACCACGATGATCGCCGCCTGCATGGTCTTGCCGATCGCCAGGCCGAAGGCCGCGTTCAAGCCGCTGTTGATCTGCGTGGCGCCCATGCCCAGCGAGGCCGCCACGCCGAAGGCCGTGGCCACCACCGCCAGCACGTTGAAGGCCGGCGACAGCCGCTGAACGAAGCGCCAGGGGAGCGCCGCGGTGGCCGAACTCACCAGAGGCAGCGCCTTGCGGCGGAAGCTGAAGAAGGCGATCGACAGCCCCACGATGCCGTAGATGGCCCACGGGTGCAGCCCCCAGTGGAAGAAGGCGTAGCGCATGGCCACGCCGGCGGCGTCGGGCGTGAGGCCGACCACGCCCGGCGGCGGGCTCGCGTAGTGCGAGACCGGCTCGGCCACGCCCCAGAACACCAGCCCGATGCCCATGCCTGCGGCGAACAGCATCGCGAACCAGGCGCCGACCGAGAACTCGGGCTCGTCGTCCTCCTCGCCCAGCTTCAGGTCGCCGAAGCGACTGAAGGCCAGGAAGAAGGCCAGCCCCACCAGCCCCAACACGACCCAAAGATAGAACCAGCCGAAGTTGCGCGTGATGCCGGCCAGCGCGGTGCTGAACACGCTGTCGAGCGAGGCCGGGGAGATCAACCCCCACAGGACCACCGCGGCGATCAGGCCGGCGGAAATGACGAGTTGCATGCTTGTTCCTCTCCTGCGTCGACCGTCGGAACCAGGTGTCCGTCAATCGAGGCGGCGGACCACCTCCATCGCCTCTTCGATTCGGTCGACCGCATGGATCGTAAGCCCTTCGATTTCCTTCGCGCCCTTCTTGGGCGCATTCGCCTTGGGCACCACCGCCACGCTGAAGCCCAGCTTGGCGGCCTCGCGCAGGCGCTCCTGACCGCGCGGAGCGGGGCGCACCTCGCCGGCCAAGCCCACTTCGCCGAAAGCGATGAAGCCCTTTGGCATGGGCTTGCCGCGCAGGCTGGATGTGATGGCCAGCATCACGGCCAGGTCGGCGGCTGGCTCGCTGATGCGCACGCCGCCCACCGCGTTGACGAACACGTCCTGATCCATGCAGGCCACGCCGGCATGGCGGTGCAGCACCGCCAGCAGCATCGCGAGGCGGTCGCGGTCCAGGCCCACCGAGAGCCGGCGCGGGCTGGGCCCGCCGTTGTCGACCAGCGCCTGGATCTCCACCAGCATCGGCCGCGTGCCTTCCAGCGTGACGAGCACCACGCTGCCCGGCACCGGCTCGGCATGCTGGCTCAGGAAGATCGCGCTCGGGTTGGTGACACCCTTCAGGCCGCGCTCGGTCATGGCGAACACACCGATCTCGTTGACCGCGCCGAAGCGGTTCTTGATGGCGCGCACGAGGCGGAAGCTCGAATGCGTGTCGCCCTCGAAGTACAGCACCGTGTCGACCATGTGCTCCAGCACGCGCGGGCCAGCGAGCGCACCTTCCTTGGTGACATGGCCCACCAGCACCACCGCCGTGCCGCTGGTCTTGGCGAAGCGCGTGAGGTGCGCGGCGCATTCGCGCACCTGCGCGACGGAGCCGGGAGCGGAGGTGAGCTGGTCGGAATACACGGTCTGGATCGAATCGATCACCGCGATGGCCGGGCGCGTGGCGTCGAGCGTGGCGACGATCTTCTCGAGCTGGATCTCGGCCAGCACCTGCACCTGCGAGTGGTCGAGCCCCAGCCGCCTGGAGCGCAGCGCCACCTGCGAGCCGCTTTCCTCGCCGGTGACGTAGAGCGCGTTCTGCCCGGCGTGCTGCAGCGCGTCGACCGCCTGCAGCAGCAGCGTCGACTTGCCGATGCCCGGGTCGCCGCCGATCAGCGTGACGCCGCCCGAGACGATGCCACCGCCCAGCACGCGGTCGAGCTCGTCGATGCCGGTGGGCGTGCGCGCGACGTCGGTCGCCTCGATCTCGGAAAGCGTCGCGAGCTCCGATGCGCCCGCGAGCGATGCGAACTGGGTGCCGAAGCGGTTGTTGGCGGGCCCGCTGCCCGCGCCCGCCACCTGCTCGACGAGCGTGTTCCATGCGCCGCAGCTGGGGCATTTGCCGAGCCACTTCGGGCTGGTGCCACCGCACTCGCTGCAGACGAAAAGTGATTTGTCCTTGGCCATCCTTCGAGTTTAGGTGGCCGGGCGTTGCCCCTTCCTCAGTCGTTCGCCTGGAAGTTCACCGCTTTCATGATCGTCGCCCATCGTGCGGTGTCTTCGCGCATGGTCTTCAGCAGCGCCTCGGGGCCGTCGCCAACCGGGTACATGCCGTTCTGCAGCAGCTGCTGGCGCACCTCGCGCGAATTGACAGCGCGCGTGAACTCGGCGCGCAGCTGGTCGAGCACCGGCTTCGGCGTCTTCTGCGGTGCGTAGTAGGCGAACCAGGCGGTCGCCACCACGTCCTTGAATCCACTCTCCACGAAGGTCGGCAGGTTCGGCATCAGCGGCGAGCGCTTCTCCCCGCTGGTGGCGAGCACCTTCACGCGGCCGCCGGGCAGCATCTGCAGCGCGCCGCCCACGGTGTCGAAATAGGCGGGCACGATGCCGCCCATCACGTCCTGGCGCGCCGGCGTGGAGCCGCGGTAGGGCACGTGCACCATCGACAGCCCCGCCGACCGGTTGAGCATCTCGCCGAGAAAGTGCGAGGGCGTGCCCGCGCCGTACGACGCGAAGCTCACCCCGCCGGGCTGCTTCCTGGCCCAGGCGATGAATTCGGCCACCGTGTTGGCCGGCACGTCCTTGTGGACGACCATCGCGAGTTCGAAGCGAGCGGCATTGATGATCGGCTGGAAGTCCTTGATCGG
>CAJYQC010000324.1 GCA_913776885.1 uncultured Variovorax sp. | reverse complement strand
CGCGCATGTACCAGCGCATCCAGCCGGGCTCGGTCTCGGCGGTGACCACCGGCTTGAGCATGTAGGCCGCCATCATCGGCGTGAGCACCCGGGCTACCACCAGCGACGCGAACACCGCGAGCGACGCCGTCCAGCCGAACTGCTTGAAGAACTTGCCGGCCACGCCGCTCATGAAGGCGGTGGGCAGGAACACGGCGATGAGCGTGAAGGTGGTGGCGATCACCGCCAGCCCGATCTCGTCTGCCGCCTCCATGGCCGCCTGGTAGGGCGTCTTGCCCATGCGCAGGTGGCGCACGATGTTCTCGACCTCCACGATGGCGTCGTCCACCAATATCCCCACCACCAGCGACAGCGCCAGCAGCGAGATCACGTTCACCGAGAAGCCCAGCAGGTGCATGCCGATGAAGGCTGGTATCACCGACATCGGCAGCGCCACCGCCGACACGAAGGTGGCGCGCCAGTCGCGCAGGAACAGCCACACCACCACCACCGCGAGGATCGCGCCCTCGTACAGCAGGTGCAGCGAACCGTTGTATTCCTCTTCCACCGGCTCGACGAAGTTGAAGGCCTCGGTCAGCTCGATGTCGGGGCGCGCGGCGCGCATGTCGGCCAGCGCCTTCATCACGGCGTGGCCCACTTCCACTTCGCTGGCGCCGCGGCTGCGGGCCACTTCGAAGCCGACCACCGGCTTGCCGTTGAGCAGTGCCGCGGCGCGCGGCTCGGCGATGGTGTCGCTCACGCGCGCCACCTGGTCGAGCCGGATGCGGCGTCCGTCGCTCAGCGCGATCTGCATGTCGGCGAGCTGGTCGGCCGACTGCACCGTGGCCATGGTGCGCACCGGCTGCTCGCTGCCGCCCAGGTCGAAGCGCCCGCCGGCGCTCTCGGTCTGCACCTGCCGCAACTGGCGCGAGATGTCGGCCGCGGTGGCGCCCAGCGCCTGCAGCCTGGCCGGATCGAGGTCGACGTGCACCTGCCGCGTGACGCCGCCCACCCGGTTCACCGCACCCACGCCGGGCAGCGCGAGCAGCTTCTTGGTGACGTCGTTGTCGACGAACCAGCTCAGCGCCTCGGCATCCATGGCCGAGGAGGAGATGGTGAAAGCCAGCACCGGCTGCGCCGCGAAGTCGAGCTTGGTGACCACGGGGTCGCGCACGTCGGCCGGCAGGTCGGCGCGCACGCGCTGCACGGCGGAGCGCACGTCGTCCACGGCCTCCTGCACGGGCTTCTCGAGGCGGAACTCGACGATCAGCGTGGCGGCGCCGTCCTGCACCTTGGTGGTGATGTGCTTGAGGCCCTGCACCGTGGCGATGGAGTTCTCGAGCTTGCGCGCGACGTCGGTCTCCAGCTGCGAAGGCGCGGCGCCGGGCAGCGACGCCGAGACCGTCACGGTCGGCAGGTCGATGTCCGGAAAGTTCTGCACCTTCATCGCGTTGAACGACAGCAGCCCACCAAAGGTGAGCAGCACGAACAGCATCACCGCCGGAATCGGGTTGCGTATGGACCAGGCGGAAACGTTCATGGGCGTGTCCTTTGCATTGCTTACTTCGCTGCGGCGGCGGATGCGGCCGGCCTGGCGGGCTGGGCCCCGGCGGACGAAGGAGGCGAGGGCGCATCGACCACGCGCACCAGGTCGCCGTCGTTGAGGAAGCCCGCGCCCTGAACCACCACCTGCGCGCCCTCGGGCAGCGCGCTGGTGATCTCGATTCGGTCGTTCAGGCGTCGGCCGATCTGCACCTTCATCTGCGACACCTTGTTGTCGGGTTTCAGGATGAACACGTTGTTGAACCCGTCGCGCGGCACCACGGCCGCCTGCGGCACCGTCGGCGCCGTGCTGCGGCCCAGTTCGAAGTCGCCGCGCGCGAACATGCCGGCCTTGACGCCGGTGTTCTGCTGCACGTTGGGCAGGTCCACGTACACCAGCGCCGCCCGCGTCTGCGGATCGACCGTGGGCGCGATGCTGCGCACCTTGCCGCGCACCTGCGCGCCGCTGGCGCTGACCACGAAGGCGGTGGTTCCCACCGCGACGCGGCTCAGTTCGGCCGAGGTCACCTCGGCGCGCCATTCGAGCCGTCCCTGGCGGATCAGCCGGAAGAGCTCGGTGCCCGCCGCGACCACGCTGCCCACGGTGGCGGTGCGCGCCGAGATCACGCCGTCGTCGGGTGCCAGCACCTGCGTGTTGCGCCCGCGCACCTGCTGCGCGGCAAGCACGGCCTCGGCTGCTTCGACGCGCGCCTTGGCGGTCTGCTCGGTGGTCTGGTACTGGTTGATCTGCTGCTGGCTGAGTGCGCCCGTGGCCTGCAGCGTGCGTGCGCGCGCCGCGTTGCCGGCGGCGTCGGCCGCGGTGGCGCGGGCCTCGGCCAGCGAGGCGCGGGCCTGCGCGATGTCGGCCTGCACCGTCTCTGGCGAGAACACCGCGAGCACCTGGCCCTTCTTCACCGTGTCGCCCACGTTCACGCGCACTTCGGCCAGCTTCAGGCCGTTGGATTCGGATCCGATCACCGCCTCCTGCCAGGCTGCCACGTTGCCGTTGGCCGCGAGCGTGAGCATCAGCTCGGTGGCTTCGGGCCTGGCGACGGTGACGGTCAGCGCGGGCCGTGGCGCAGCGGCGCCGTCCTTGCCCTTGGCGGCCGCAACTGGGTCGCCGGCCTTGTCCGACGGTTTGCCGCCCCTCATGAAGAAGATCGCCGCGATGACGACGACCAGCGCGATCAGCGCGATGGCGAGAGTGGAACGCTTCATTGTTTTCATGGCGACGTCGCGACCTTGGCGGCCGGGGAGGTGGTCATTGAGGAAGATTCGAAAGAGGGGCCCTGCTGCGCGGCCTGGCGATTCCAGCCGCCGCCCATCGAGCGGTACAGCGCGACCCAGGCCTCGGTGCGTTCGCGCTGGAGCGAG
>CAJYQC010000323.1 GCA_913776885.1 uncultured Variovorax sp. | reverse complement strand
GCTACGTGCCGCACCGCTGGGCCACCCTGAAGGATGCCGTGAGCTGGATCACCGCCGCCAAGGGCCTGGCCGTGATCGCGCACCCGGGCCGCTACAAGTTCACAGCCAACGAGGAATACGCGCTGTTCCTCGAATTCAAGGCGCATGGCGGCAAGGCGATCGAAGTGGTCACAGGCAGCCACACGCCGGCCGAGTTCGTCGAATACGCCGACAAGGCGCTCGAGTTCGATTTCGCCGCCTCGCGCGGCAGCGATTTCCACAGCCCCGACGAGAGCCACTGCGACCTGGGCAAGCTGCCGCCGCTGCCCGGCGCGCTCACTCCCGTGTGGGAGCTGCTCGGCGACCGCATCCAGCAGTGAGCCCAGGTTCCGGGATCAGCACCGACAGCGCGGCGACCGTTGCGCTGGCCAACGCTCGCGCGGCGCAGCAGCGAAGCCGGGCGAAGGAATCGGAACGCATCCTCGCCGGCATCGGCCTCGTCATACTGGCCGTGGCCTGCTTCGCGACGCTCGACACGGCCACCAAGTACTCGACGCTGGGCGTGCCCATCCTCATGGGCGTGTGGTTCCGCTACGCCTTCCAGGCGGTCGCGACCACGCTGGTGCTGCTGCCGCTGCACGGCACGGCGCTGCTGCACACCAAGCATCCCCGCTACCAGGCGCTGCGCGGCGCCCTGCTGCTGGCGTCGAGCATCTTTGCCTTCCTGAGCCTGCGCTACATGCCGCTGGCCGAGTTCACATCGATCGTGCTGATCGCGCCGCTGGTCATCACCCTGCTGGCGGCCACCACGCTCAAGGAGCATGTGTCGCCGCTGCGCTGGACGCTGGTGGCGGGCGGCTTCATCGGCACGCTGGTCATCCTGCGCCCGGGCGGCAGCGCGTTCAGCTGGGCCATCTTGCTGCCGCTGGGGCTGGTGCTGAGCAACGCCTGGTTCCAGGTGCTCACGAGCAAGCTGGCGCAGACCGAGAACCCGCTGACCATGCACTTCTACACCGGCTGGGTGGGTACGCTGATCGTCTCGCTCGCGGTGCCGTTCGTGTGGACATCGCTGCCCTCCTGGGAGTGGTGGGCGCTGCTGTGCCTCATGGGATTCATGGGCACGGTGGGGCACTTCATGCTGATCCTGGCGTACCAGCGCGCGCCGGCCTCCACGCTCACGCCCTACCTCTACGCGCAGATCGCGTTCGCCATGCTCGGCGGCTGGGTCGTGTTCTCCCATGTGCCGGACCGCTTCTCGCTCGTCGGCATGGCGATGATCGCGGTCTGCGGGGCGGCCGGCGCGTGGCTCACGGTGCGAGAGCGCCGCGTGCCCATCGAACCTGCCGAATCCTGAATCGGAGACCTCTTCACCATGGCCCAGTACTTCGAAGTCCATCCAGAGAACCCGCAGCAGCGGCTGCTGAAGCAGGCCGTCACGCTGCTGGAACGCGGCGAGATCGTGGCCGTGCCCACCGACTCCAGCTACGCGCTGGCCTGCCACCTCGACGACAAGGACGCGGTCGACCAGCTGCGCCGCATCCGCCAGGTCGACGAGAAGCACCACCTCACGCTGCTGTGCCGCGACCTCAGCGAGCTGGCCAACTACGCGCGCGTCGACAACAAGCAGTACCGCCTGCTGAAGGCGGCCACGCCGGGCCCCTACACCTTCCTGCTCGAAGCGACCAAGGAAGTGCCGCGCCGCGTGAGCCATCCGCAGCGCAAGACCATCGGCCTGCGCGTGCCCGACCACAAGGTGCTGCTGGAGTTGCTGTCGCTGCACGGCGCGCCGCTCCTGGCCACCACGCTGATCCCCCCCGGCGAGACCGATGCGCTGAACGACGCGCAGACCATCCGCGAGCGCTTCGAGAAGCAGATCGCCGCGGTCATCGATGCCGGCGCATGTCCATCGCAGCCGACCACCGTGGTCGACCTGACGCCCATGGGCAGCGGCGAAGACCCCGTCGTGGTGCGTCAGGGGCGCGGCCCGGTGGCCGTGCTGGGCCTCTGAAATCGGGTCCGTAAGCAACGCCCCGTCTGACACAATCGCCCGGTGGATATCTCCAATCTCATACAGACAGTACTGATCTACGCGCTGCCCGTGATCTTCGCGATCACGGTGCACGAAGCGGCGCACGGCTACGTGGCTCGCCACTTCGGCGACAACACGGCCGAGGTCATGGGGCGCGTCACGCTCAATCCGGTCAAGCACATCGATCCCATCGGGACCATCCTGATGCCGCTGATGCTCTACTTCGCGACCTCGGGCGCCTTCCTTTTCGGCTATGCCAAGCCGGTGCCGGTCAACTTCGGGCGGCTGCGCCATCCGAAGCGCGACATGATCTGGGTGGCTCTGGCAGGCCCTCTGTCCAACTTCGTCCAGGCGATCCTTTGGGCGCTGCTGCTGGTCGGAATGATCGGAGCAGGCGTCACTGAAACCTTTTTTATCAAGATGGCGCAGGGTGGCATCCTGGTCAACCTCGTGATGTGGGCCTTCAACCTGTTCCCGCTGCCACCGCTCGACGGCGGCCGCGTGCTGGCCGGGCTGCTTCCCAGCGGCCAGGCCCAGATGTTCCTCGCGCGCATCGAGCCATACGGCTTTTTCATCGTGATGGGCCTCGTGCTCGCGGGCATCGTCAGCACATACTGGCTGCGGCCGCTGATGGACGTGGGCTACTTCGTCATCAACCTGCTGATCACGCCGCTCAAGGCGCTCCTGCTCTAGACCGCTCCAGGCAATTCTTCGTCTCTTCGTCCATGGCTTCGTCTTCCAAAGCTCCCCTGCGCGTCCTGACCGGCATCACGCCCTCGGGCACGCCGCATCTCGGCAACTACGTCGGCTCGATCCGCCACTCGGTGCGGCAAAGCGTCGCGCCCGGCGTGCAGAGCTTCTTCTTTCTGGCCGACTACCACGCGCTCATCAAGGTGCAGGAGCCGGCCCTGATCCAGCGCTCCACCCTCGAGATCGCCGCGAGCTGGCTGGCGTGCGGGCTCGACCCCGAGCGCGTCACCTTCTACCGCCAGTCGGACATCGTCGAGATTCCCGAGCTGACCTGGTTTCTCACCTGCGTGACCGGCAAGGGCGTGCTCAACCGCGCGCACGCCTACAAGGCGCAGCTCGACAAGAACATCGCCAAGGGCGAGGACCCCGACGCCGACGTGACGGCGGGCCTCTTCATGTACCCGGTGCTCATGGGCGCCGACATCCTGATGTTCAACGCCCACAAGGTGCCCGTGGGCCGTGACCAGGTGCAGCACATCGAGATGGCGCGCGACATGGCGCAGCGCTTCAACCACCTCTACGGCGATCACTTCACGCTGCCCGAGGCCGAGATCGACGATGCGGTCGCCACCCTGCCCGGCCTCGACGGCCGCAAGATGAGCAAGAGCTACGGCAACACGATCCCGCTGTTCGCGCCGCGCGCGCAGCTGCACAAGCAGATCTCCAGCATCGTGACCGACTCGCGCGCGCCCGGCGAACCCAAGGAAACCGAAGGCTCGGCGCTCTTCCAGATCTACCAGGCCTTCGCGAGCGCCGAGGAAACCGAGACGCTGCGCAAGGCGTACGCCGACGGCATCGGCTGGGGCGACGCCAAGCAGATGCTGTTCGAGCGCATCGACCTCGAGGTGGCGCCGCTGCGCGAGCGCTACGAGGCGCTCATGAACGACCCGGCGCAGATCGAACGCACGCTGCTGCTGGGTGCCGAGAAGGCGCAGGCGCTGTCGAAGCCCTTCATGGCCAGCCTGCGCCACGCGGTCGGCCTGCGCAACCTGGCGGCCGGCAAGGACAAGGCACAGGCCAAGGCTGCCAAGGTCGCCAAGCCCAGCTTCAAGCAGTACCGCGAGAAGGCGGACGGGCTTTTCTATTTCAAGCTGTTGGATGCGCGCGGCGAAACCCTGTTGCAAAGCCGTGGATTCGCCTCGCCGCAGGAGGCGGGCCGTACCATCGCAATCCTGCAGACGCAGCGCGGCGAAGCATTGCCCGCGCTGGCCGCCCAGATGGAGCCCATCGGTACAGAGGTAATACGCGCCGTCAACGAGGCGCTGGAGGCACTGACGGAAACGACACCCGGCACGACCGGCGGGAGTTGATCCGGCAACGCCCATCGGCTCACCCGCCGGTGAGCATGACGAGAGAAGACGGTGCGATCACAAAGGAAGAAAACATGAGCATTTATGTCATCGACGACCACCCCCTGATGCGCGACGCGATCGTGATGGTCTTGCGGCGCTTGCGCCCGGCCGAGAACATCGTCGAGCTCGAACGCCTCGACAAGCTCGCCAGCTCCGTGCAGCAGCGTGGTGCGCCTACGCTTTTCTGCCTGGACCTGAAACTGCCGGACACCAACGGCGTGTCGGGCGTGATCGCGGTCAAGCAGGTCTATCCGAACGTGCCCATCGCCGTGTATTCGGCGGCCCCGTCCGCCGACATGGAAGACGCCTGCATCGAGGCTGGCGCCGACACCTACATCGAGAAGTCGGCCAGCTCCAACGAGCTGGCAGCCGCCCTGCGCGGCCTGCTGATGGCCGGCTCGGAAGAGGAATCCGACGAGCTGCCCGCCGCCAACAGCGGCAAGCTGTCAAAGCGCCAGACGCAGCTGATCGCCATGCTCGACAAGGGCATGAGCAATCGCGACATCGCGACCGACCTGGAGATCAGCGAGCACACGGTGAAGGTCCACTTGTGGCGCCTGTTCCGCAGGCTGGGCGTGAAGAGCCGTACGCAGGCGCTGCACTACGCGCGCACCAACGGCTTGTTGTCTGGCTGAATTGGGCTAACCCCCAGGCTTCGCGCGCTTCGTGTCGCTGCGCCAACCCCCTTGCAGGGGGCAACACCTGAGGACCGGCACAGCCGGATCCTCGGTGTTCCCGAATTGAAAAAACCGCGCTCAGGCGCGGTTTTTTTCATGGGAACGGCGCGGTGTGCTCCTAGCCGCCGGAGGCCGTCACCCGCGCCTGTGCCACCGCCTCGTCGGCATCGTGCAGCGCCACCCGGAACACGCTGCCGCTGCCCAGGCGCGAGCGCACGCTGACCGGGTGACCCAGCACGTGCGAGAGGCGCGCGACGATGGCCAGGCCGAGGCCGAAGCCGTCGGAGGTGCCGGCGTGGTCGGCGACCTTGTAGAACTCCAGGAACACGTCGCGCAGGTGCTCGGGCGCGATGCCGATGCCGGTGTCCCACACTTCCACGCGCAGGCCGTCGCGCGTCTGGCGGGCAGCCAGGAGCACGCCGCCTTCGGTGGTGTACTTGATCGCGTTGGCCAGCAGGTTGCCGATCATGCGGCGCACGCGGATGGGGTCGGTGAGGAAGGAGCCCTCGCACATGCGCACGCGGAAATCCAGGCCGCGGCTCTCCGCCACCGGGCGGTATTGCAGTTCGAGGTCGTGCAGCAGTTCGGGTACGTCGACACGCTCGACGTGCAGGCGCACCTGGCCCGAGTCGATTCGCGCCAGGTCGAACATGGAGTCGAAGAGCGCGTTCACCGCATGGGTGGCGCGCACGATCTTCGGCGCGAGTTCCAGCACCAGCTCGGGCTCGTTGCGCAGCCAGTCGGCGTACAGTGAAAGTGCCAGCACGGGCTGGCGCATGTCGTGCGCGGCACTGGCCAGGAAGCGGTTCTTCATCGCCACGGCCGACACCGCCGCCTGGCGCTGCTGGGTCAGCGACTTGATGAGGATGTGGTTGTGGAACAGCAGCTCCAGGCTGTTGCGCGCCGTCTCGTAGATGTGCCGCCCGGCCCGCAGCAGCAGGAACCAGTGCAGGATCGGCAGGATGGGCATCAGGTAGCCGTACTGGAACTGCGGGTGCTGCAGCGTGATGGACGCCAGCCGCAGCACGACCGCCGCGAGCATCGTGATGAAAAGCGTGTTGACGTAGCGCTTGAGCAGTGGCGGATGCAGCGCCAGCCCGTTGAGCGGAAAGGTGCCCACGCCGGCCACGATGAGCCAGCTCATGAACTGGTTGACCTGCGGCGTGCGCTCGAAGAAGAGCAGCACCGACAAGCCCCACACGACCGCGCTGGTGCTCCAGACGAAGCCGTAGCGCTCGGTGAACTGCTGCTGGGCGACGGAGCTGCGCCCCGCATAGCGCAGCGCGTAGACGCGCGCCCCCCAGGCGCGGCAGGCAGTGGCGATGATGCCTGCCAGGAGCCAGATGAGCAGTTCCCAACGCGGCACGTAGCCCCAGTTGAGCCCGACCATCGCCGGCATCAGCGCCGCAGAAACGAGGTAGGAGCCGCGCGCGGAGCGCATCAGGCTGCGGATGAGCTCGCCGCGTACCCACGATTCGGCCTCGTCGGCCGAAGCGGGTGCGGGGGTCATGCTTGCGATCGACGCGTTGGCCATAAGCCGACGATCTTAACGGTGCCTCCGCCAATGTTTCACTGGGTAACAATTGATCGTTGCATGGACAATCCTGCCAATAACCCGTAAGCATTAAACGAATGCTGTCCCACGTTTACATCGGTGTGAACGACTTCGAGCGCGCCTTCTCTTTCTATGCGGCGCTGACCCACGAACTCGGGCTCGAGCTGAGATTCAGGGACGACGCCAAGCCCTGGGCCGGCTGGCAAAGCCACGATGCGCCTCGCCCGCTGTTCCTGGTGGGCACGCCCTATGACGGACGGGCGGCCTCGCCCGGCAACGGGCAGATGGTGGCGCTGCTGGCCGCCGATCGCGCCGCGGTGGACCGCGCCCATGCCGCAGCGCTGGCACAAGGCGGCACCTGCGAAGGTCCGCCGGGCCTCAGGCCGCACTACCACGCGGACTACTATGGAGCCTATTTCCGCGACCCCGAAGGCAACAAGCTCTGCGTCTGCTGCCACACACCACCGAATCCATGCTGAACAACCTGACCCCCTTCCTCGT
>CAJYQC010000322.1 GCA_913776885.1 uncultured Variovorax sp. | reverse complement strand
ACGAGGCCGAGCACCGTCACCAGCGAATTCTGCGCGCCCTTCCAGCCGTCGGTCACGTCGATCCACTCGCTGAGCGCGTGGAAGCCGCCGGTCTTGCCGCCGCCGCCGATGATGATGGCCGGGATGCCCAGCGACATCGGGACGTTGGCATCGGTGCTCGCGCCGGTCAGCAGCGTCTTGTGGCCGAAGGCCGCGTTCGAGCGCGTGGCGGCCTCGACGATCACCGTGTCCGACTGCGTGCGGCCGCCCGGCCGGTCGCCGATGAGCTTGGTGCTCACGCTCAGCGTGTTGACGTTCCAGCGCTTGTTCTCCTCGGCCACGGCCTCGTCGATGGCCGCGAGGATCTTCTTCTCTGTTTCCAGCAGCGGCGCCATGTCGTCGGAGCGGATGTCCACCGCCATGCGCGCATCCGGCGCGATGGTGTTGACCGACGTGCCGCCGCCCACGGTGCCGACGGTGAAGGTCGTCTTGGGAAAGCTCGGCGTGCGGATGTCGGCGATCTTCGCGATGGCGCGGCCCATGCCGTGGATGGCGCTCGGCACCTGGCCGAAGGCGCCGTAGCTGTGGCCTCCGGGGCCCTTGAAGCTCACCTCGTAGCGGTGGCTGCCGGTGCCCAGCATCAGCACCGTGCCGTCCGGCGCGGGCTCGAGGCCGACCATGCCATCGATGTCGAGGTTGTCGCGGAAGATGGCCTTGATGCCGCGCAGGTTGCCGAGCTCTTCCTCGCCCACGTTGCCCACGAAGAGCAGGTCGCCCACCGTCTGGATCTTGTTGTCATTGAGCACCTTGAGCCACGACAGCAGCACCGACAGGCCGCGAGTGTCGTCGGAGATGCCGGGCGCATAGAGCCTGCCGTCGCGCTCCTTCACCTTCACGTCGGTGCCGGCGGGGAACACGGTGTCGAGGTGCGCCGAGATCAGCAGCTTCGGCCCGTTGCCCGTGCCCTTGCGCAGGCCGACCACGTTGCCTTCGGCGTCGATCTTCGCGTCCGTCAAGCCCAGGGCCTTCATGCGCGCGAGGAAGGCCTCGGCGCGCTTCTGTTCCTTGAAGGGAGGCGCCTCGATCTCGGTGAGCATCTTCAGGTCCTCGACCGATCGTTCGTGGTCGGCCTTCACGGACTCCAGCAGCTTCTGGATGGCAGGCGAGGCCATCAGCTGGGTGTAGGCCTTGTCCACTTCGGGCCGCACCTGCGTGGGCGTGGCCGCGACGCTGCCGCCCTGGGCGTGTGCGAAGCCGGCGGCAGCCGAGGCGAGAGCGAGGAAGAGCGGGGCGAGGCGAAGCGACGGGTGGCGGGGCATGGTGCGGAGCTGTCCTTGTTGGAGTGAGCCGGTGAAGGTCGGCGCCGCCGGTGCAACGCCGTCGTCAGCGATTCTTATGGCTGTGTTAAGCGCGCGCTCTGGTTTAATCTTGCGCGTTGTCAGTTTTTCTAACGAAGCCTCATGCGCCGCCACATCCCCAGCACCCGCGCGCTGCTGATCTTCGATGCGGTGGCGCGCCACCACGGCGTCGGCAAGGCCGCCGAGGAGCTCTGCCTCACCCACAGCGCGGTGAGCCAGCAGCTGCGCCAGCTCGAAACGCAGATCGGCGTGCGGCTGGTGCAGCGCACCGCGCGCGGCACCGAGCTCACCGAGGCCGGCCAGCGCTACCACGGGCAGATCTCCGGCGACCTGCTGCGGCTGCAGAACCACACGCTCGAAGCGATGGCGCAGCGCACCGACGGCCTGCGCCTGCTGGTGGGCGCGGTGCCGGTGCTGGCCGATGGCTGGCTCATGCCGCGCCTGCCGGTATTCATCGGCCGGAACCCGGGCTGCAGCCTGCACCTGCAGGTCTTTCCCACGCACCTCTACATGGAAGACTTGCCCTTCGACGTAGGCGTGCAGTACGACGACGCGGTGTGGCCGGGCGCGAACCCGCTGCCGCTGATGGGCGAGTCCTGCGTCGCCGTGTGCTCGCCCGGCGCCAAGGGGCGCGCGGCCATGTTGCGCGGCGACTTCCGCCAGGCGCAGCTGCTGCAGCTGCGCACGCGCATGGGCGCGTGGGAGGAGTGGTTCGGCCAGGCCGCGCACCTTCGCGCACCGGACAACCTCGTCGCGGGGCACCGCTTCGACCTGTTCTCCTCGCTGATAGCGGCCGTGCGCGCCGACCTGGGCGTGGGTCTGGTGCCCGACTATTTCGTCGAGCGCGAGCTGCGTTCGGGCGAACTGGTGCTGGCCTGCCCGCACCGGGCGCCGTCGAGCCGGGGCTACAGCGTGTTCGTGGCGCCCAGCCGTACCGACGATGCGCTGGTCGGCGCGTTCGTGGCGTGGCTGCGGGAGTCGGCTGCGCAGTCGGCGGCCGCGCAGGCCTCGCCGCGGAGGCTGAAAGCCGTCTAGGACCGGCGGAAGAGCAGGACGGAGTTCGTGCCGCCGAAAGCGAAGGAATTGCTGATGGCGGCTTCCAGCGCGGGCGCCGCCGTGTCGTTCTGCTTGACGAGGTTCATCCGGCACTCCGGATCGACCTCGCTGCAGTGGGCGTTGGGCGGCAGCTGGCGCTGCTGCAGCGCCATCACGGTGATGAGCGCCTCGATGGCGCCCGCCGCGCCCAGCATGTGGCCATGCAGCGCCTTGGTCGAGCTAACGCGCAGGGTGTCGAGGTCGTCGCCCCACACTTCGGCCAGCGCGTTGCGCTCGACCACGTCGCCGATGCGCGTGGCCGTGCCGTGGGCGTTGCAGTAGCCGACGTCGCGCGGCTGCAGGCCGGCCTGGCGCAGGGCGGCGCGCAGCGCGCGGGCCTGGCCCGGTGCGTCGGGCTTGGTGAGGTGGCTGGCGTCGCTGCTCAGGCCCCAGCCGGCCAGCGTGGCGTGGCTGCGGGCGCCACGCGCGCGGGCGCGCTCGGCGGATTCGAGAACCAGGAAGGCAGCACCTTCGCCCAGCGCGAAGCCGCTGCGGTCGGTGGCGAAGGGCCGCACCGCGCCGGCCGCCTCGCCGGGCTGGAAGCCGGCCAGCGTCTGCATCGCCTGCCATGCCACCACCACGCCCGGCACGATCAGCGCTTCGCTGCCGCCGGCAATGGCGATGTCGACCTCGCCGCGCTGCACCGCCTTGGCCGCTTCCGCGATCGCGGCCGACGAAGAAGCACAGGCGACCGAGTAGGTGAGCACCGGGCCCTTCACGCCCTGGCGCATGGCCACGTGGGCGGCCGGTGCGTTGGGCATGAAGGCCGGGATGGTGAGCGGGGAGACGCGGCCGTTGCCGCGATAGGCCGCCTCGAGCGCGGCCGCACCGCCCATGCCGCAGCCGGAGAAGACGCCCACGCGCTCGGGGTCGGCATCGGATACCGACAGGCCCGCGTCGCGCATCGCCATGTCGGCGGCCGCCACGGCCAGCTGGCTCACGCGGTCGACACCGGCGAGCTGCAGCTTGGTGAACCAGCGGGTTTCGTCGAATGCCACCGTGGCAGCCGCTGCCGGCTTGGGCAGTTCGGGGAAGACGGGCTGGATGGCCGATCGGCCCTGCAGCAGGGCCCGGAAGAGTGCGCCGGGCTCGTCGCCGTGCGGCGCCACCACGCCAAGCCCGGTGACGGCGACTTCGTGGTTCACGACGCCGACGCGGCCTTCTCGGCCCTGACCTTGTCGACCAGCACGGCGAGTTCGGCCAGCGTGTCGATGTTCGCGTCCTCGTCGGGCATGACGATGCCGAAGTGGTCCTCGATGGCGAACAGGAATTCGGCAAGTGCCAGCGAATCGAGTCCGCCGGTCTCGCGCATCGACGCGTGCGGATCGAGCTTCGACGGCTCGATGCCGTACTTCTCGTGGATCAGGTCCTGCAATTCCTTTAGCGAACTCATCGTGCAATGCCTGTCGTCGTCTCGTGTGCCGTTGATCGATCGCCGCCCGCTGCGGTCTTTTGAATCAATCGATCCCTTCCTCGTCGGCCAGTGGTGAGTGTGGTCAATGTCTACGGATGATATCCGCTCCCACGTGAGGGGCATCCTCTCGCCGGCGGGCGCCCGGGCGCCAGCGCATCGAGGGCAGGGCGAAAGCCATGCCCAGCAGCGCCCCGGCGGCCACGTCCAGCGCCACGTGCTGCTTGACCGCCAGCGTCGAGTAGGCGATGGCCGCGAACCACGCCCAGTTCAGCAGCCGCCACCCCGCGGGCGTGCGCGTTTCGCGCAGCACGTCCTCGATGCGGATGGCCGTGAAGATGGCCACCGCCACGTGCATCGACGGGCAGGCGTTGCCCGCCGCGTCCACGCCCTGCAGCATGGTGAAGCCAGGGTAGCCGGAGGCATCGATGGACATCGGGGGTATCTGGGTCGGCCAGAAGTAGAAGATGCCCAGCCCCGTGATGCACAGCCCGCCGATCCACAGCCCGTAGACCACCAGCTCGCGGAAGGTCAGCTGCAGCCCCGGCGCGATGCCCACGTACACCCACAGCGAGAGGTACGGACCCAGCAGGTAGGGCTGGAAGGGCAGCAGGCGGTCCAGCGGCGTCAGCGGCATCACCTCGACCGGGAAGGACGGATTGCGCAGCAGGTGGAAGTAGCCGATGAAGAACAGCCAGGTGAAGACCGTGGTGCCGACGGCCTTCAGCAGGAAGAGCCGGCGCATGCGCAGCCAGATGTCGGCGCTCCATGTGGAGCGAGCGGCGCCGGGCGCCAGATGCAGGGGGATCTGTGAGTGCATGGTGTTGCTTGTCGGCGCCGATATTGCCAGAGCGCCGTGAAGCAGCCACTTCCGATGGCCCGGCGACCCGGGCGCGCGCTCAGGCGGGCGCGGGCCGCTTGCGGTGCTGGAACGACGTGGGCGAGCGGCCGGTGGCGGCCTTGAACATCGCGCAGAAGGCGCTGTCGGTGGCGTAGCCGCTGGCGGCCGCCACCTGGCTCACCGCCATGCCGCGCGCCAGCAGCGGCAGCGCATGCGCCATCACGGCTTGCTGGCGCCACTGCTGCCAGCTCATGCCGAGCTGGTCGCGGAACAGGCGCGCCACCGTGCGCTCGCTCGCGCCTATGGCGGCCGCGCGCTCGGCCAGCGTGGCGCGGTCGGCCGGGTTGCGCAGCAGCGTCTCGCAGAGTTGGCGCAGTCGCTTGTCGGTGGGCAGCGGCACGTCGATGCGGATTTGCGTGGCGCGCTCCAGCTCGTCGACCAGCAGCGGCGCGATCATCCGCTCGCGCTGCGGCGCATGCGCATCCCCCGGTGGCAGGCCGTCTGGCGTGGTGTCCAGCGCCAGCATCAGCGCGCGCAGCAGGGGGCTGATCTCGAGCACCTCGCATTTCTCCCAGGAGGGCGCGATCCAGGCGTGCAGGTAGACGGTGCGCAGCTCGGCGTCTTCGATGAGCGTGATGCTGTGCGGCATGTTGGCCGGAACCCAGAGCGCACGCGATGGCGGCACGATGTAGCTGCCGTCCTGCGTGCTCAGGCGGATCACGCCGCGCGTGGAGAAGGTGAGCTGCGGCCATGGGTGTTCGTGCAGCTCGACCAGCGTGTCGGCGCTCAGGAAATGCTCCTTGGCGCGCAGCGGCCGCACGGCGTCGGGCGCATACAGGTGCGGCGTGAGGGAGGCGACGCTGTTGACGGGGGTGGGCCCGCGCAGCCTGGCGGCGGACGCAGCGCTGCGGGAGGAGGTTGAAACGGCGCTTGGCATGGTTTCGACAAATGTTGTCGCTGTATCGCCATTCTGCCGCTTCCCCCGCGCATAGCATCGGCGCCTGCCCCGATTTTTTGTAGCAATCCATGTCTTCCAACTCGCCCACGAGCGCCGCCTCCGCCGGTTCGCCTTCCTCCAACACCCTGGGCAGCGATGCCAAGCTGATCGGCCTGGTCGGCCTGGCCCATGCGGTCAGCCACTTCAGCCAGCTCATCCTGGCGCCGCTCTTCCCGTGGCTGAAGGATGCGTTCAACGTGAGCTATGTCGAACTGGGCGCGGTGCTCACCGTGTTCTTCGTGGTCTCGTGCATCGTGCAGGCGGCGTCGGGCTTCATCGTCGACAAGCTCGGGCCGCGGCCGGTGCTCTTCGTGGGGCTCGGGGCGCTGGGGCTGGCAGCCTTCGGCTACGCGGTGGCGCAGAGCTACTGGATGCTGCTGGTCTTCGCGGTGCTGGGGGGCATCGGCAACGGCGTGTTCCACCCGGTGGACTACACACTCTTCAACCGCAAGGTCGCGCCCACGCGCCTGGGCCATGCCTACAGCGTGCACGGCATCACTGGCAGTCTGGGCTGGGCGCTGGCGCCGGCCTTCGTGGTGCCGATCGCCATCGCCTTCTCGTGGCGCGTGGCACTGGCTTCGGCGGGTGCCGTGGCGGTGGTGGTGCTTCTGGTGCTGTGGATCTACCGCAGTGTGCTGTCGCTCGACGCCGCGGCGGTGCACAAGGCCACGGGGCAGGGCGATGGCGCGCCCGCCGGCGGCGAGTTCGACTTCCTGCGCATTCCGGCCGTGTGGATGTGCTTCGGTTTCTTCTTCTTCTATGCCGCGGTGATCAGCGTGGTGCAGACCTTCGCGCCCGTGGCGGCAGGGCACCTGCATGCGGTGCCGGTGGCGCTGGTGGCCGTGTGCCTCACGG
>CAJYQC010000321.1 GCA_913776885.1 uncultured Variovorax sp. | reverse complement strand
CGATGCGCTCGAACAGCGCGAAGATCGGCGCCACGCCCACGTTCAGCATGTGGGCCTGCACCAGGCCCAGCACGGTGGCTGCCACCGCGGTGATGAGGTAGCGCCGCACCGCGAAGCTGTGCGCGATGGCCTGCGACACCGTGACGATGACCAGCAGCATCAGCGCCGACGGATGCGCCGACAGCAGCCCCACCGCGAGCACGCAGCCCAGCAGCGTGCCGGCCACGCGGGCGTTGCGGCGCTCCAGCGTCTGCGAGAGGCTGCCGCGCAGCACCACCACGATGGTCAGCAGGATCCAGTAGTCGTGCGAGCCCCAGGGCATCGACACCGCGATGGCATAGCCGGCCGCGATGGCGAGCGCGGCGCGGATGGCGTGGCGCAGCGGCGGCTGGTCCCAGCTCCAGAGCGTGAAGAAGGGCCGCAGCGACCAGTCGGTGGGGCTCACGAAGAGCTGCCAGTTGGCACGCACCACGGCCAGGTTGGGCTCGACGTCGCCGCGCGCCATGGCCGACAGGCGCAGCACCTCGTCGTTGATGTGGCCGATGCGGCTGGCCAGGCCGCGCGCGAGCATGGCGGCCGTGGGGCCGATGTGGCCGCCGCCCTCGGCGCTGTCGTCGGCATAGACGTGGATGGCAGCCAGGCGCGGGCGGCGGTCGGCCACCGGCTCGGGGTGGCGGCGGAACATGAGCGCGTCGGCCAGGGCGATGGTCTCGTCGGCGAGCTCCTCGAGCACGCGGCGCATCTCGATGAGCGCCTCGGCATGCGCGGGGTGGGCGCGCAGGGTGTCGAGGTCGAGCTCGCTGGCCAGCAGCTGGTCGCGCATCTCGAGCACGATCACCAGCATCGCGGCCAGCCGCTGGCGGCGCGGCGTGCGCGGCGACTCGAGCACGATGTCGCGCGTGGCCTGCAGCTGGTCGGCCAGCGCGGCCTGTTCGCGCAACAGGCGGCCCAGCAGGGGCGCGGGGGTGTCGCGCACGTCGCGGGTCTCGTCCTGCGGCAGGAACTGGCTGGCCTCGGTGCGCATGAGCGCGGCCAGCGAATACAGCACGTCGGCGATCGACTGCGTGCGGAAGCGCCCGTTGAGCGCCAGGTTGGCCAGGGTGGCCCAGATCACGTACAGCCCCGCGCCCAGCCCGAAGTGCCAGGTGCGCTCGATGACGTCGGCCATGCCGGCGGGCGCCTGCGTGGCCATGGAGAACACCATCGAGAACATCACCGCGATGGCGATCGGGATGCCCCGCTTGCCCCAGGCCATGGCCAGGAAGGCCATGAAGGTGGCCGGCACCAGCAGCAGCCCGAGCCGGATGGGCGCGCCGTGCAGCATCTGCACCGCGAAGAACAGCGGCAGTCCGATCAGCGGCGCCGGCAGCATCTGCAGGAACTTGCCGCGCCGCGGGCCGGGCAGGTCGGGCGGCGCGGTGACGATCACGCCGGTGGCGGCGGTCGAGGCCGCGAGCGTGCCCAGCCAGAGGTGGACGCCGCCGGAGATGAAGAGCAGGCCCAGCGCGACGGTGAGCCCGCTCGCGACGTAGTGGCTCAGCGCGACGCGCAGAGCGGCACGGACCCGGGGCGCGGCGCTGCTGGGCCCCCGCATCGTCACTTGGCCGAGGAGTTGCCTTCGGAGGGCGCGCCGTTGGCGGGCGCCTCGCGGCGCACGCGCGTGAGCTTGCGGGGGGCGGGCGGCGCCACCGGCGCTGCGGGTGCGTCGGCTTCGGAGGCCTCGTCGGCGAAGCCGGGCACCGTGCTGCGGGCGTAGAGGTCGGCCGAGGCGTCTGCGGCGGTGCCGGCGCTCGCCTTGGCGGAGGCCGAGACGGCGCGCACGCGGTCGCTGGCGCGCAGCTTGTCGTCCACGTTGGCAAACTTGGAGTACTTGGCGAGCAGCGGCACCAGTTGGCCGTACACGCGCGGGGCGCCGGCCAGGCATTCGCGCTGGTCGATGAACTCGGGCTCGCCCGTGAAGTTGCCGATCAGGCCGCCGGCCTCGGTGACCAGCAGCGAGCCCGCGGCCACGTCCCAGGGGTTCAGGCCGGTCTCGAAGAAGGCGTCGGTGAAGCCCGCGGCCACGTAGGCCAGGTCGAGCGCGGCGGCGCCGGGGCGGCGCAGGCCCGCGGCGCGGGGCATCATGTCCGCCATGATGGCCAGGTACTGCTTGAAGTTGTCGCCGGTGCGGAAGGGGAAGCCGGTGGAGATCAGGCACTCGTTGAGGCGGGTGCGCTTCGAGACGCGGATGCGGCGCTCGTTCATGTAGGCGCCGCGGCCCTTGGTGGCGGTGAACAGGTCGTTGCGGGTGGGGTCGTAGACCACCGCCTGCTCGATCTTGCCGCGCACCGACAGCGCGATCGACACGCAGTACACCGGGAAGCCGTGGATGAAGTTGGTGGTGCCGTCCAGCGGATCGATGATCCAGACGAAGTCGGAGTCCTTGGCGCCGTACTGGCTGCCGGATTCTTCCGCCAGGATGCCGTGCCCCGGGTACGCGCCTAGCAGCGTCTCGATGATCGCTTGCTCGCTGGCGTGGTCGACTTCGGTGACGAAGTCGTTGACCTGCTTCTGGGAGATGCGCACGGCCTCCACGTCGAGGGCGGCGCGATTGATGATGGCGCCGGCGGCGCGTGCGGCCTTGACGGCCACGTTGAGCATGGGATGCAGGTTGGGGGACGACATTGGATTGTGGGAAGAACGGTGGGGATGGCCCCGGAGACGGCCCGGCGATGCGGGCGGCGAGAATCGGGGGATTTTACCGGCTCCGCCCGTTAGTGTCTGCCAACCCGCCATGCGCACCCGTTTCATCCTGATCCAGACCAGCCACGCCGGCAACGTGGGCGCCGCCGCCCGCGCCATGAAGACCATGGGATTTTCCGACCTGGTGCTGGTGGCGCCGCGCTGGGCCAACGTGCTGCGGCGCGAGGAAACCATCCAGCGCGCGAGCGGCGCGCTCGACGTGCTGGCCAACGCCCGCATCGTCGAAACCCTCGACGAGGCCCTCGACGGCGTGACCCACCTGTGCGCCACCGCCATGATCCCGCGCGACTTCGGCCCGCCCACGCGCACGCCCCGCGAACACCTGGAGCCGCTCGCCAAGCAGGGCGACCAGCACGTGGCCTTCCTGTTCGGCTCGGAGCGTTTCGGCATGCGCAACGAGGACGTCTATCGCTGCAACGTGGCGCTGAGCATTCCCACCGACCCCAAGTTCGGCTCGCTCAACCTGGGCGCGGCCATCCAGGTGATCGCCTACGAATGGCGGCTGGCGCTGGGCGGCTACGAGGTGCGCGAGGCCATCCAGCCCGTGCAGGCAGCCGATGCCCGGGCCGTCGCCGGCATGCTCGACCACTGGGAGCGCTCGCTGGTGGAGATCGGCTTCCTCGACCCAGGCGCGCCCAAGAAGCTCATGCCCAGGCTGCAGCAGCTCTTCAACCGGGCGCAGCCCACGCCGGAGGAGATCCACATCCTGCGCGGCATCGCCAAGGCGATGAGCGACGCGACGCGTCCGCCGAGGGGAGAGAAGGCAGACGCTGAAGAGAAAGGTGAGAACGGCGAGAACGGCGAGGACGGCGAGAACGGTGCAAAGCCGCCCGGGAAAGACTAAGACCTTATCGTCCGTACGCGAAGACAGCCGGCCTTAGACTGCGCGGCCCCTATCGATATAACGACAACAGACAGAAGGCTCAAGGCAGCGATGTTCTCCAGACTGCGCGCCGACATCCGGTGCATCCTCGAACGCGACCCGGCCGCCCGCAGCGCCTGGGAAGTGATCACGGTCTATCCCGGCTTCCATGCCGTGGTGCTGCATCGCTGGGCGCATGCCTGTTGGACCCGCGGCCTCAAGTGGCCCGCACGCGCCATCGCGCACTGGGCCCGCTGGCTGACCGGCATCGAGATCCACCCCGCCGCCAAGATCGGCGAGCGCGTGTTCTTCGACCACGCCATGGGCGTCGTCGTGGGCGAGACGGCCGAGATCGGCGACGGCTGCACCATCTACCAGGGCGTGACCCTGGGCGGCACCTCGCTCTACAAGGGCACCAAGCGGCATCCGACGCTGGGGCGCGACGTGGTCGTGAGTGCCGGGGCCAAGGTGCTGGGCGGCTTCGTCGTGGGCGACGGCGCCAAGATCGGCAGCAACGCGGTGGTCATCAAGCCGGTGCCGGCCGGGGCCACGGCGGTTGGCATCCCGGCGCGGATCATTCCTTCCAAGTCCGGCGAGAGCGCCGACGTGGCAACGCCGCAGAAGTTCTCGGCCTACGGCATCACGCAGGAGGACGATCCGCTGAGCCAGGCCATGCGCAGCCTGATCGACAACGCGTCGAACCAGGAACACCAGATCGCGCTGCTCTGGCAGGCCATCGAGAAGCTCTCGGCCCAGCCCGGCAGCAGGGACTGCGTTCCGGGCGAGGCCGCGCGCGACCAGAGCTTCGAGGCCGACAAGCTCACGCAGTTGATCGGCAAGTAGAAGAAGCCGCCGCCCGGCCCCTTCAGCCGCCGCGCTTCGACGGCGCGTGCAGCGCCCCATGCACGTGGCCCGCGTGCTGGCCGAAGTTGTCGGGCGCGAGCGGGGCGGTATCGAGCTCCTGAAGGATGCCGCAGGCGTTGGCCGATTCGGGGCCGCAGCATTGCTGGCGCAGCGCCTTCAGCTGCTTCTCCAGCATCTTGAGCTCGGCGATGCGCGCGGCCACGTGGCCGATGTGGTCGTCCAGCAGCTGGTTGACCTCGCCGCAGTCTTCCTTGGGCGCATCCCGGAATTTCAGCAGGCTGCGGATCTCGTCGAGCGTCATGTCCAGCGAGCGGCATCGGCGGATGAATCCCAGGCGCTGGGCGTGGTCTTCGTCGTAGATGCGGTAGTTGCCCTCGGTGCGCGCAGGCTCGGGCAGCAGCCGCTCGCGCTCGTAGTACCGGATGGTTTCGACCGGCGTGTTCGCGACCTTGGCCAGTTCTCCGATTTTCATGATGCGGCAAATGGACGGGTGGACATGAGCGGTTGACTCTACACCTGCTTCAGGGTTTCCAATCGATTCCATGACGAACCAGAACGCCCTGAATCCGGCCGTGCCGCGCTCGCACGCGCACTCTCATCCGCATGCACACGAGGAGGGGCACGGCCACGATCACGGCCATGGACATGGCCACGCCCACGAGCATCCGGAGGCCAAGCCGGCCGACGCCTGCTGCGGCTGCAGCAGCACCGTCGGCCACGGCCCGATTCCGCTGGCGCCCGATGCCGGCGACGTGCCCACGGGCGCCTTGCTCTTTCGCATTCCCACCATGGACTGCGCGGTGGAAGAGTCGGAGATCCGCCGCGCGCTGGAGTCCATCGCGGGCGTCAAGG
Source organism: uncultured Variovorax sp. (assembly GCA_913776885.1). Lineage (GTDB taxonomy): Bacteria > Pseudomonadota > Gammaproteobacteria > Burkholderiales > Burkholderiaceae_C > Variovorax. The sequence continues at coordinate 1,446 of CAJYQC010000321.1, read as the reverse complement.
CGCTGCGATTCCGCCTCGGCGAGCGCACCATGGCCATCACCACCGAAGACGGGGTGCTGCCCGAAGCGCTGGCCGCCATCCGCAAGGCAGGCTTCAAGCCCGAGCCGCTGAATGCCCCAGGAGCGCAGGCCACTGCCGCGGCGCCCGCGAAGATCGCGGGCATGAGCGCCGGGCTCGCGCGGCTGGTCGCGGCGCTGGTGCTGGCGATCGCGGCCGAGTCGGTCTCATTCATGGGGCTGGAGGGCCGGGGCTTCATGGTGTTCGAGATGGCGCTGGCGCTGGGCGCCATCGGCCTCGCGGGCCTCGACACGTACAGGAAGGGCTTCGCGGCGCTGGTGCGCGGCCGCCTCAACATCAATGCGCTGATGGCCGTGGCCGTGACCGGCGCATTCATCATCGGCCAGTGGCCCGAGGCCGCGATGGTGATGGCGCTCTATGCGATTGCCGAACTCATCGTGGCCCGCGCCGTGGACCGTGCGCGAAACGCCATCCAGAGCCTGCTGGCGCTCGCGCCCGAGCAGGCGGAGGTGAAGCAGGCCGACGGCAGCTGGAAGACGGTGATGGCGAGCGAGGTGCCGCTGGAGGCCATCGCGCGCATACGCCCTGGCGGTCGCGTGCCGCTGGACGGCATCGTCACCGAAGGCACCAGCGCCATCGACCAGGCGCCGGTCACCGGCGAGAGCATTCCGGTCGACAAGACGGTCGGCGATCAGGTGTTCGCCGGCACCATCAACCAGACCGCCGCGCTCGAATTCCGCGTGACTGCCGTGGCCGCAAACACCACGCTCGCGCGCATCATCCATGCGGTGGAAGAGGCGCAGGGCTCGCGCGCGCCCACGCAGCGCTTCGTCGACAGGTTCGCCGCCATCTACACGCCCGCTGTCTTCGTGCTGGCGCTGGCCGTCGCGGTGCTCACGCCTTTCCTCATGGACTGGACCTGGACGCAGGCCATCTACAAGGCGCTGGTGCTGCTGGTCATCGCCTGTCCGTGCGCGCTGGTCATCTCCACGCCGGTGACGGTGGTGAGCGCGCTGGCCTCGGCCGCGCGGCGCGGCATTCTCATCAAGGGCGGCACGTACCTCGAAGAGGCGCGCAAGCTCAAGGCGGTGGCGCTCGACAAGACCGGCACCATCACCGAAGGAAAGCCGAAGCTGGTGGAGTCGTCTCTCGTCGGCGAATCCTCTGCAGGCAACCAGGCGGCGGTGTTCGCCATTGCCGCCAGCATCGCGGCGCGCTCCGACCACCCGGTGTCGAAGGCGATTGCCGAAGGGCTGGGGGGCGAGCAGGGCGAAGTCGCTGACTTCACGGCGCCGCCTGCACGCCGCGGCCAGGCAGCGCCGTGAAGTCAGCGACTTCGCCCTGCTCGCCCCCCAGCCCTTCGGCAATCGCCTTCGACACCGGGTGGTCGGAGCGCGCCGCGATGCTGGCGGCAATGGCGAACACCGC
>CAJYQC010000320.1 GCA_913776885.1 uncultured Variovorax sp. | reverse complement strand
AGTTCTCCCGCGTGAGGCCGCCCACGTCCAGCGAGCCGGGCACGAAGGCGCGGAAGCTGAACTGCAGCACGGCCAGCAGCGACACGGCGATACCCGCCGCAACAATGACGGCCGGAGATACCAGCCAGGCCCGTAGATCGGAACGCATTCCTGCCCTTCCCAACAACATCAACAACAGCTTCTTCTTCAGATGCCCGATCGTCGCGGGGAGACAGGCGCGGCACCGGCCGCGCGGGTCTCCCCGGCTTGCATGCCCCCGAGGGGGATCAGTTCATGATGTTCTCGGTGAACCACTTGCGCCATTCGGCGGTCTTCTCGGCGCGCAGCTTGTTGTCGATCACGATGGCCTGGGTGTCCCACTGCTGCTTGGTGGTGAACACGCCGGGCAGCTTGGCGTCCTCGGCCGAGACCTTGGCATTGGTGACGACCGGGCTGGCCTTCTTGGAGGCGACGATCTTCGACTGCACGTCGGCCGACAGCGCGACGTTCAGGAACTTGTAGGCCAGGTCGGCTTTGGTCGTGCCCTTCATGATGGCCATCGTGTCCACGCCGAGCACGGCGCCTTCCTTGGGCATCACGACCTTGATCGGCACGCCCTGGCTGGCCATGTGGTACGCGTTCATCGACAGGATCACCTCCACGGGCGTCTCGCCGGTGGCGATCAGCTGCTGTGCGTTGGCGTCGTTGGTATAGAAGGCCTTGAAGTTGGGCTTGAGCGCCTTGAGCTTTTCCTGGCCCTTCTCCCAGGTGGCGGCGTCGCCGCCCGAAAGCATGGCCGACACCGCGATGATGTGGCTGGGGTCGAAGTCGGGCGCGCTGAGCTTACCCTTGAGCGCGGGGTTCCACAGGTCGTTCCAGCTTTCGAGCTTGATGCTGGCGGGCACCAGGTCGGGGCGGTAGCCGATGGAGTAGACGTAGGCCCAGCTGCCGATGTGGTACGGGCTGATCTTGGCGCGGTCCACCAGGTTGGCGTAGTTCGGGATCTTGGCGGTGTCGAGCTGCTCGAACAGGTTGCTGTTCACGTACAGCCAGCCCACGTGCGAGGTGGTGAAGGTGATGTCGCTCTCGGGCTTGGAGGCCAGCTTGGCCTTGTTCAGGCGGTCAATGGTGCCGCCGGTCACGTACTTCACGGGCACGCCGGTCTGGCGGGTGAATTCCTTGCCGATGTTGTCGTCGATGAGGTCACGGAAGCTGCCGCCCCAGGTGCTCACCACGAGCGCGTTGTCCTGTGCCCAGGCGGTGGTGCCGCCCAGCGTGACGGAGAGCGCGCACAAAGTCAGAAGCTTGCGAATCATTGATTGAACCTCGATCGTAAAAGTTGAACATCTGCCGGTACTGCGGCTGCAGATGCCCTGAAGCACCTGCAACACACCTTCTGCGTGTGCAGCACCTGCATCACGGGGCCGGATCATAGGAATGGCTTACGCCGCGGCCTAATCGCCTTTTACGTACAGGTGGCTCAAATTTTCCGAGGGCCCCGCGCAGGCGCCGCTCGGAAATTCCTAAACGGTCGCACGGAAAAAACAAATGGCGCCAGCGGCCGGCGCGAACGACCATGCCGGTCCCGGCGCCATCGGCGTCTATTGCCCCCACAGCCCCCTGCAGCGACCATGAAGCACACCCGCATCCGTCCTTTCAACACCAAGGTCACCTACCCGGAACAGAAGCTGGACAACGACCTCTGCCAGGCCGTCGTCGCGCGCGGCCGTACCGTGTTCCTGCGCGGGCAGATCGGCCAGAACCTCGACACCTCCGAAAGCGTGTGCATCGGCGACGTGTCCGGGCAGGCCGAGCAGGCCATGTCCAACATCGCCATGCTGCTGGAGGAAGCCGGCGGCGAGCTGCAGGACATCTGCAAGATCACCATCTACATCATCGACCCGCGCTACCGCGAGGCCGTCTACCTTGTCGTCGGCCGCTGGCTCAAAGGCGTGTTCCCGGTGTCCACCGGCATCGTGGTCTCGGCCCTGGCCCGGCCGGAGTGGCTGGTGGAGATCGACGCCACCGCCGTCATTCCCGACTGAACGCCATGACCTTCTCCATCGTCGCGCGCTGCCCCGCCACCGGCCAGTTCGGTGCGGCCGTGGCCTCTTCTTCGCCCGCCGTGGCGTCGCGCTGCGTGCGCGGCCGCCGGGGCGTGGGCGCAGCCGCCAGCCAGAACATCACCGACCCCGACCTGGGACCGATGCTGCTCGACCTGATGGCCGCCGGCAACACGCCCGAGCAGGCCATCGCGCAGCTGCAGCAGCAGCGGCCCTTCATCGACTACCGCCAGCTCATGGCCATCGACGCGCACAACCCGCCTGTGGTGTTCACCGGGGCCAACGCGCTGGGTACCCTGGCGAGCGTGGTGGGCACGCACGCGGCCTGCGCCGGCAACATGCTGCGCAACCGCGAGGTGCCGGCCGCCATGCTGGCAGCCTTCGACAAAACCGAGGGCGCGCTCGCCGAGCGCCTGATGCAGGCCATGCTGGCCGGCCAGGCGGCCGGCGGCGAGGAAGGCCCCGTGCATTCGGCGGGATTGCTGGTCTACGGCACGCAGAACTGGCCGGTGGTCGACCTGCGGCTGGATTGGGTCGACTCCGACCCCGTACAGGCGCTGTACGCCACCTGGCAGGTCTACGCGCCGCAGCAGGAGGCGTACATCACGCGGGCGCTGGACCCGCGCGCGGCCCCCAGCTTCGGTGTGCCCGGCAACCTCTGACGCAGGGGTGTCGCTAAACTGGCGCGCTCGCTTTCGCGCCACACGTGGCGCGCCTTCCTGTACCGACATGCTCAACCGCGTTTCCCTGCGCCAGATGGAGTACTTCGTCGCGACGGCCAAGTACGGCAGCATCGCCGCGGCCTCCGCGCAGATCCATATCTCCTCACCTTCGATCTCCGCGGCCATCGCGCACATCGAGAGCGAACTCAACGTCCAGCTGTTCGTGCGCCATCCCTCCAAGGGACTGGGGCTCACCGCCATCGGCACCCTGGTGCTGAACCAGTGCCAGGACGTGCTCGAACGCTCCTCGCGCCTCTACGAGATCGCTTCCGACTCCGGCGACGTGATGCAGGGCTCGCTGCGCGTGGGCAGTTTCCAGTCGCTGACGGCCATGATCGCGCCCGAGGTGATCTTCCGCTTCGCGCGCGCCTTCGAGCGCGTCGAGATGCAGATGGTGGAGGGCGACCAGGAAGTGCTCATGAACAAGCTGCGTTCGCTCGAGATCGACGTGGCCCTTACCTACGACCTGCGCCTGGACGACGACATCGAGTTCGAGAGCCTGGCCACACTGCCGCCCTACGTGCTGGTGAGCGAACTGCATCCGCTCGCGCAGCAGAAGGCCGTGACCTTCGAGGAGCTCGCCCCGCAGCCCTTCGTGCTGCTCGATTTGCCCATGAGCCGCGACTACTTCACCTCGCTGTTCGCCAGCGTCGGGCTGACACCCAACATCGTGGCGCGTTCGCGTTCGGAAGAGGTGGTGCGCTCCATGGCCGCCAACGGCATCGGCTATGCGCTGTTCAACGTGCGGCCCAAGTCCAACCTCTCGCTGGACGGCAAGCGGCTGGTGCGCGTGCGCCTGGCCGGCAAGAACCGCCCCATGCTCCTGGGACTGGCCACCTACAAGCCCATGAAGCAGTCGCGGCTGACCCAGGCCTTCATGGACCGCTGCCGCGCCTACATCTCCGACCAGTACATCCCGGGCATGAGCGCGGCCAGCTTCTTCGACCCCCATCCCGTGGCGCCGGAGGCCTCCGACGCGCCACCCGCGCAAAAACCATGACCACCGAACGCTCCAGCAGCGTCTCCAGCCTATCCAGCGTCTCCCTGCTGGAAACGCTGATCGCCTTCCCCTCCGTCTCGCTGCAACCCAACGACGGACTTATCGCCGCGGTGCAGCAGATTCTCTCGGCCGCCGGCATCGCCTCCACGCGCGCGCCGGACCCCGAGGACCCGCGCCGCACCAACCTGTTCGCCTCGGTCGGACCCGAGGGCGTGCCCGGCGTGCTGCTGTCGGGCCACACCGACGTGGTGCCCGTGGAAGGGCAGCCGTGGACATCGCCGCCTTTCGAGGCCACCCACAAGGACGGCCGCATCTACGGACGCGGCGCGGCCGACATGAAGGGCTTCGTCGCCTGCGCAGTCACCGCCATGGTGGCTGCCGCCGGACGGCCCCTGAAAAGGCCGCTGCAGCTGGCGCTGTCTTTCGACGAGGAGATCGGCTGCGTCGGCGTGCGCCACCTGCTGCGCCGGCTCGAAGGCCATCTGCCGGCGCCGTACCTGTGCATCGTCGGCGAGCCCACGCTGATGCGCATCGGCACCGGCCACAAGGGCAAGGCCGCCTACCGCGCGGTCTGCTGCGGCGAGGCCGGTCATTCGGGCCTCGCGCCGCAGTTCGTCAACGCCATCCACATGGCCAGCGACCTCGTGGCCTCGGCGCGCGAAGTGCAGCGCGAGCTGGCCGAAAGCGGCCCGCGCGAAGAAGGCTACGGCGTGCCCTACTCCACCGTGCACGTCGGCACCATCCAGGGCGGCCGCGCGCTCAACATCGTACCCAGCGAGTGCACGCTGAACTTCGAGATCCGCAACGTCGCGCAGGACGAGCCGGCGCAGATTCTCGATCGCATCCTGCAGAACCTGGCCGCACGCGTGAAGCGCGAGGCCCAGCATGCCGACGCACCGCTGCCCGAGGTCACGCTGCAGAACAGCTACCCCAGCCTGTCGACGCCGGAAGACGCGCCGGCCGTCGGCCTGCTGCGCGCTCTGCTGCCCGAGGGCACGCCCACCACCAAGGTCGACTACGGCAGCGAGGGCGGCCTGTTCCAGCAGAGCTGGCAGCAGACGCCCGTGCTGGTGTGCGGCCCCGGCAGCATCACGGTGGCGCACAAGGCCGACGAATACGTGGAGCTGTCGCAGCTGCAGGCCTGCGACCGCATGCTGGCCGGGCTCGTCGACTTCCTCTGCCGCTGATTGGATAGATAGATCAGCCACGCCGCACGATGCTGCGGCTCACGGTGCGCGTCGAATGAAGAAGGCCGCCGGATCGCAGGATCCGGCGGCCTTCTCATTGATGCAGCACTTATGCAGTTCGCGCGATCAGCTCTTCTCGTACGACATGTAGCCCTGCTGCAGGAGGATGTGGTCGGCGATGTACTTGGCGTCGTGCCACACGCCGTAGATGAACGACGAGGCACGGTTCACCAGGTTCGGCAGCCCCAGGAAGTAGATGCCGCTTTCGGCCGAGATGCCGCGCTTGTGATACGGCTCGCCGTTCTCGTGGAAGGCGTTGACCTGCAGCCAGCTGTAGTCGAACTTGAAACCCGTGGCCCACAGCACCGTGGTGATGCCGGCCTCGCGCAGGTTCAGGCTCAGCGTGGGCTCGGTCAGGCATGCGGGGTCGGGCAGAAGCTCCCAGGCCTCGGGCTCGGGCGGGAATGGCAGGCCGTTCTGCTCGATGTACGCGTCGGCTTCGCGCAGCACGTCGAAGTAGGCCTGGTCACCCTCGGCCACGTTGCGGGCCAGGCCTTCGGCGAAGCGCATCACCCCGCCCTCGTAGGACTCGGTCAGGCCCACCAGCTCGATGCCCGCATGCGCCAGGCGCCGGAAGTCCACCGTGCGGCCGCCCTCGTAGCCGCTCACGGCAAAGGCCACGTGCTTCTTCTTCGGCTTGATGCGGACTTCGTCCCACAGGCCGAGCGCGCCGAGCCACCAGCAGTAGTCGCGGCCGCGGTACGAGCGCGGCGGACGGTAATGCTCGCCCACCGACAGGTACACCTTGCGGCCGGCCTGGCGCAGCTCTTCGGCGATCTGCGAGCCCGAAGCGCCCGCCCCGACCACCAGCACCGCGCCGTCGGCCAGCTGGCCCGGGTTCTTGTAGGCCGATGAATGCAGCTGCGCGACCGGCGCGTCGGCCGGCACGATGGCGGGATAGGCCGGGATCTGGAACGGGCCGGTGGCCGCGACCACGTTCATCGCCTCGATCACGCCTTGCGAAGTGCTCACCTTGAAGCCCGGTCGGCCGACGTGGCGCTCGACGCGCTGCACCTCCACGCCGGTGCGAACGGGGGCCTTCAGCATGGCTGCGTAGTCCTCGAAGTACTGCGCCATGCGCTCCTTGGGCGGAAAGGCCTCGGGCGAGATGCCCTCGAACTTCAGCCCCGGAAAACGGTCGTGCCAGGCCGGGCCGTTGGCGACCAGCGAATCCCAGCGCTCCGAGCGCCAGCGCTCGGCGATGCGATTGCGTTCGAGCACGAGGTGCGAAACACCCATGGCTGCCAGATGCTCGCTCATCGCGATGCCGGCCTGGCCTGCGCCGACCACGAGGGTGTTGATTTTCTCCACAGACATTTGATGTTCCTCAGGATGATCGACGGGGCTGTTTCGGCCGGGCAGGCCGGCGCTGCCACACACCGATTGGGGGCCGAGTCTGATGAAGCGCATGGCGTTTGAAAATCATGTTTTTCAGACGCAAGGCTTAGGAAAAAGCGAAGCGCGGCCGCGACGCCCGCAAGACGTTGCGCAACGCTGGAGAAAGCGCCTGTTTCGTTTTTTCCGAGGGCCCGCCTCAATATCTGCAAACGCCCGAT
>CAJYQC010000319.1 GCA_913776885.1 uncultured Variovorax sp. | reverse complement strand
TCTGCCGTGCTCATGGCCACGCTCATCGCCGTGCTGTGGCGCGCGCTGCCGCAGCGCCACCCGCATGCGTCGATGGGCTATGCGCGCACCATGGCCTCGCTGCCGGGCATCGTGTGGACCACGCCCGTGCTGCGCCGGCGCGGGCTGTACCAGGGAATGATGTTCTCGGGCTTCCAGGCCTTCTGGACGGCCGTGCCGCTGGCGCTGGCGCATGAATTCGGCATGGGGCAGGGCGGCATCGCGGCCTTCGCGCTGGCCGGTGCCGCAGGTGCGCTCATGGCGCCCATCGCCGGCCGGCTGGCCGACCGAGGGCTGACCCGCCCGGCCACCGGCATCGCGATTGCGGTGGCGCTGTTCTCCTTCGTGCTGGGCGCGTTCGCCATGCACTACCACTCGCTGGCCGGCCTGGTCGCGGCGGGCATCCTGCTCGACGGCGCGGTGCAGCTGTGCCAGGTGCTCAACTTCCGCAGCCTCTTCATGCTCGCCCCCGAGCTGCGCGGCCGGCTCAACGGCCTGTTCATGACCTTCATCTTCATCTGCGCGGCCGTGGCCTCGGGCATCGCGGCAGCGGTCTATGCCTTCCACGGGTGGAGCGGGCTGTGCCTGCTGGGCGGCGGCTATGTGCTGGTGGCGCTGCTGTACTACGCGACCGAGTTCCGCACGCAGGCCGCCGCCGCCGGGCGATAACCGCATTCGATGAGCACCCCGGTCTTCTCGCGCCGCATCCAGGTCACCCAGCCCGATTCCGCCGGCATCTGGCCCATCCTGCTGGTGTGCATGGCCTACACGCTGGTGCTGGTCGCGGCGAGCGTATGGCTCATCGACCTGGATGCGATGGGCTGGAACATCGCGCTCAACATGCTGGCCTGGTTCGCGCTCGCGGCGCTGTGGGTGGTGGGCCTGGTTGTAGTGCTGCGCGCCTGGCTCTGGCTCGAGACGCTCTGGCGCAGACCCGGCAAGCGCCGGCCCAAGCTCTTCAACGAGAACGCGCAGGTCGACATCGATGAGAGCGGCCTCTCGGTGCAAGGGCTCGGCCAAGTCGACTGGATCGACGTACTCTCTTTGGAGGGGATTCCCGACAGCGACAACTACCTCGTCGTCCACACCCGGCCCTTCGGCAAGCTGATGCTCACCGTGCCCGTCGACGACGTGGCGCCCGTGTTCAACCACTACCTCTCGCTGCGGGCCGCGCCCACGCAGTTCGACACCGGCGCTCTGCAGAGCCGCGCGCTGGTCTTCTGCTGGCGCTGCTTCCTGGCCTGGATCACGGCGGGCTACCTGCTGGGTGGCGCGGTGGCCATTGCGCTGCTGTTCAATGCCTCCGACGCCGGCTTCCTGAAAACCCTGGTGGGGCTGTGCGTGATCGTGCCGTTGGCCGCGTGGCTCGTGTGGGTCATTCCCTTGGGGCAGATCAGCACCTTCGCGCCATCGCGCGTGCGCGCCTTCGAGCTTGTCGGCACGCAACTGCGCAGCACCGACGGCAGCTGGCAGGCCGATCTGCGGCACGCCAGCGTCAGCCGCCGCCGTGCAAAGGGCATCGGCTACGACTTCAGCTTCATCGCCATCCGGCCGCCGCAGGGCAGGCGCCTCGACCTGCTGCTCGAAGGCGGCGCCGACCAGGAAGCGCTGCTCGACGCCCTGGCCGACCGCGGCCTGCTGCCGCTGACCAACCCCGAGCTCTGAGCCGCGGGCCGCCTGCTGGTTGCCCCCACAGGCGCCGGTGGTAGCCTTGCCACCCGATGAACCTCCGCACCAAGATCGTTGCGCTTGCCGTCGCACCGCTGCTCATCGCGCTGGTGCTGGTGGCCCTGGCGGTGCGCCATCAGGAGCATGACCTCGCGCAGCGCGAGCGTGCCCTCATCGAGAACAGCTACATGGCCCAGCGCCGCAGCGAGCTGCGCAGCTACGTCGACCTGGCCGTGAGCAACCTGCTTCCACTGTACGAATCGGGCCAGGACGACGAGGCCACCCGTGCCGAGGCGCTGCGCCGTCTGGCCGCGCTCAACTACGGCGACGACGGCTACTTCTTCGTGTACGACCTGGAGGGCAAGTCCCTCATGCACTCGCGCCAGCCCGAACTGGTGGGGCAGAACCTCTGGGAGCTGCGCGATTCGCACGGCCGCTACACCATCCAGGAACTCATCAAGGGCGCGAAAGAAAAAGGCGGCGGCTACGTCGAGTACGAATGGCGCAAGCCCTCCAGCGCGCAGATGGCGCCCAAGCTCGGCTATGTGACCGCGCTGCCGCGATGGAACTGGATGGTCGGCACCGGCCTGTACCTCGACGACATCCAGTCGACCATGGACACCCTCGACCGGCAGATGAACGCCAACGTCACCGCCACGCTGCTGTGGATTGCCGGCATCGCCGCGCTGTGCCTGGGCGTGGTCAGCGCCGCGGGCCTGCTGCTCAACCTCAGCGAACACCGCACGGCCGAAGCCAAGCTGCGGCTGCTCGCGCGGCGCGTGGTGCAGTCGCAGGAAGAAGAGCGCGGCCACCTCGCGCGTGAGCTGCATGACGGCACCAGCCAGACGCTGGTGTCGGCCAAGCTGCTGATCGAATCGGCCGTCGAATCGCTCGACCGCCAGCAGCAGCCCACGCCGCCCGCGCTGGTGAAGGCGCTGCAGCGGCTCAACGATTCGCTGATAGAAGTGCGCCGCATCTCGCACCGCCTGCGCCCCGCATTGCTCGACACCCTGGGCCTGCCCGCCGCGCTGGAGCGGCTGGTCGACGAGTTCAGGGAAGAGGGCGGCGGCGTCGATGCCTCGATGATGATCGGTGGCGAATCCTTCGAGCTTCAGCCCGAGGTGAAGACCGCGCTCTTCCGTCT
>CAJYQC010000318.1 GCA_913776885.1 uncultured Variovorax sp. | reverse complement strand
CATGGTCTTGACCATGTCGGCCGTCAGCACGCCGGGGGCGGAGCAGCCCAGGAACACATCGGCGTCCTTCACCACGTCGGCCAGGGTGCGGGCGCCGGTGTCTTTCTGGGCGTAGCGTGCCTTGGATTCGTCGAAACCGCCCGCGCGGCCCATGTGGATCAGGCCCTTGGAGTCGCAGGCGTGGATGTTGGCGGGCTTGGCGCCCAGGCCGACCATCACGTCCAGGCAGGCGATGGCGGCGGCGCCCGCGCCCGAGACGGCGATCTTCACTTCTTCGATCTTCTTGCCCACCAGCTCCAGGCCGTTGAGCAGGGCGGCGGCCGAGATGATGGCCGTGCCGTGCTGGTCGTCGTGGAACACCGGGATGTTCATGCGCTCGCGCAGCTTCTTCTCGATGTAGAAGCACTCGGGCGCCTTGATGTCCTCGAGGTTGATGCCGCCCAGCGTGGGCTCCAGCGCCGCGATGATGTCGACCAGCTTGTCGGGGTCGCGCTCGGCCAGCTCGATGTCGAACACGTCGATGCCGGCGAATTTCTTGAACAGGCAGCCCTTGCCTTCCATCACCGGCTTGGCGGCCAGCGGGCCGATGTCGCCCAGGCCCAGCACGGCGGTGCCGTTTGTGACGACGCCCACGAGGTTGCCGCGTGCGGTGTATTCGGAGGCCGTTGCCGGGTCGGCGGCGATGTCGAGACAGGGATAGGCCACGCCGGGTGAATAGGCCAGCGACAGGTCGCGCTGGTTCAGCAGGGGCTTGGTCGGGGTGATCGAGATCTTGCCCTTGACAGGCGATCGGTGGTATTCGCGCGCTGCCTCGCGAAGTGCTTCTTCTGCGGGGGAAAGGGGTGCAGCCATGAAGGTCTCCTTGTTTCTGACGGGCAATGAGGCTACCGCAAAAGACGGGCCTCCTATTACTGGGGAAATGCCGAAAACGCCTGGATCCATAGCTTCCGGCCGATGCGGCGGCCTCCGGTGGACCGAGGGCGGGCCGGCGGGTTGGCTAAACTGCCAATAGTTACCAACTGGTTAACAGACCGGCAGTCCAGCAGGAATCGAGTCCCGGGGTATCGCCGACAAAGACAACACAGAGAAAAGAGGGGCAACAACGCATGGCTTGCGGATCTTTCAACAGCAACGAACCCGACGTCGTCGTCATCGGAGGCGGCCCCTCGGGCTCCACGGTGGCCGCACTGCTTGCGGACAAGGGGCACGACGTGGTGCTGATCGAGAAGGCGCAGCACCCGCGCTTCCACATCGGCGAATCGCTGCTGCCGATGAACATGCCGTTGTTCGACCGGCTGGGCGTGCGCACCGAGGTCGAGGCCATCGGCATCCGCAAGCATGGCGCCGAGTTCGTCTCGCCCTGGCACGACCATTCCAGCCAGTTCCACTTCGCGGAGGCGATGGACAAGAGCTTTCCCTACGCGGTGCACGTTCGCCGCTCCGAGTTCGACGAACTGCTCTTCCGCCATGCGGGCAAGCGCGGCGCGCGCACCTTCGAGGGGCAGCGCGTCACCGGCGTGGACATGGACGCCGGCAAGGGCACGCCCGGGAACAGGCCGGCGGTGAAGGTCAAGGCCGACGATGGCGCCGAGATCACCTGGCGCCCGCGATTCGTGATCGACGCCAGCGGGCGCGACACCCTGCTGTCGAACCAGTTCGACGCCAAGCGCCGCAACCGCAAGCACGCAAGCGCGGCGCTGTTCGGCCACTTCGCCAACGCCGAACGCAATCCTGGCCGCTTCGAGGGCAACATCACGCTGTTCTGGTTCGACCATGGCTGGTTCTGGTACATCCCGCTGAAGGACGGCACGGTGAGCGTCGGCGCGGTGGCATCGCCTGCGTACTTCAAGCGCCGCAAGGGTTCGCTGGAAGAGTTCCTGATGGAGACCATCGCGCTGGCGCCCAAGCTGGCCGCGCGCCTGAAGAACGCCACGCTGATGGAGGGCGCCACTTCCACCGGCAACTACGCCTACGACTCCAAGTTCTGCCGCGGCGACCGCTTCATGATGGTGGGTGACGCCTATGCCTTCGTCGACCCGATGTTTTCCTCGGGCGTGTACCTGGCGATGAACAGCGGCTTCGAGGCCGCCACCTGCGCCGACCATTGGCTCAAGGGCGAGATGAAGGAAGCCGAGAAGGCCTTCCGCCATTACGAGAAGGTGATGAAGCACGGACCGAAGATGTTCTCGTGGTTCATCTACCGCATCACATCGCCGGCCATCCGCCGCCTGTTCATGGCCCCGCGCAACATCTGGCGCATGCAGGAGGCGCTGCTGTCGATCCTGGCCGGCGACCTGTTCCGCAACACGCCCATCGGTCCGCGCTTCTGGGGCTTCAAGGTGACCTACTACGCCTCGTGCCTGGGCATCCTGCCGCAGGCCCTGAAGACCTGGGCCTGGCGCCGCCGCAACCTGAAGGAATCGCTGGAAGCGTTGAAGTAAAGCGGACAGCCGAACGCAGAGGTCGCGAAGGTTTCGCGAAAGTCGCAGAAGGAAAACCAAAAAAGGTTTTCATGGTTTCTTCTGCGACTTCTGCGTAGCTTTGGTATTTCTTCTGCGTTCGGAAGTCCGCTTTCGAAGAACCTCAATCAGGCGTGACTGTGTGCTGCGCCAGCGCCTCCAGCGCGCGCACCAGTGCCGAGTGGTCGAGCTGGCCGTAGCCCAGCGCCGCGCAGGCGTTCATGAGCTGCGCCGCGCCGGCCGTCTGCGGCAGCGACACGCCCAGTGAACGGGCGCTCTGCATCGCGAGGTTCAGGTCCTTCTGGTGCAGCCCGATGCGGAAGCCCGGCGCGAAGGTGCGCTTGATCATCCGCTCGCCGTGCACTTCGAGGATGCGCGAACTCGCGAAGCCGCCCATCAGCGCCTGGCGCACCTTGGCCGGATCGGCGCCGGCCTTCGATGCGAACACCAGCGCCTCGCCCACGGCCGCGATGTTCAGCGCCACGATGATCTGGTTGGCCACCTTGCAGACCTGGCCGTCGCCGGCGCCGCCCACGAGCGTGACGTTCTTGCCCATCCTGTCGAGCAGCGGCTTCACGCGCTCGAAGGTGCCTTCTTCGCCGCCGCACATGATCGTGAGGCTCGCGGCCTTGGCACCCACCTCGCCGCCGGAGACCGGCGCGTCGATGTAGCCGGCGCCCAGCGCGGTGATGCGGCGCGCGAAGTCCTTGGTGGCGATCGGGTCGATGGAGCTGCAGTCGACCACGATCTTGCCGCTCGCGCCCTTCAGGCCCGCGGCCACGCCTTCGGCGCCGGGCGCGCCGAAGAGCACCTTCTCCACGTCGGGCGTGTCCGGCACCATGATGAAGACCACGTCGGACTGGCGCGTCACCTCCGCCGCCGATGCGCAGATGGTGGCCTTCGACACGAAGGGCTCGGGCGTGTTGCCGTGCGTGTTCACGAAGAGCTGGTAGCCCGCCTCGAGCAGGTGGCCCGCCATGGGCGCGCCCATGATGCCGAGGCCGATGAATCCGATCTTCTGTTGCTGGGTCGTCATGTCTCTGTTTCCTTGTCCGATGTCAGTCATTCATTCATTTCATTGCTGCTGCGTGAGCGCGTGCCGCCATCCGAGGCCCTCGATGGTGGTCTCGCGGGGCTTGTATTCGCAGCCGATCCAGCCGTCGTAGCCCAGCGAGTCGATGTGCCTGAAGAGCCACGGGTAGTGGATCTCGCCCGTGCCCGGCTCGCCGCGGCCCGGGTTGTCGGCCAGCTGGATGTGGCCGATCTGCGCGAGGTGCTTCGTGAGCGTGTTGCCCAGCTCGCCTTCCATGCGCTGCGCGTGGTAGATGTCGTATTGCACGCGCAGGTTGGATGAGCCCACCTCCTCGATCAGCGCCAGCGCCTGGTCGGTGCGCGTGAGGAAGAAGCCGGGAATGTCGAAGGTGTTGATCGGCTCGATCAGCAAGCGCAGGCCGGCTGCCTCCAACTCGCGCGCGGCCAGGCGCAGGTTGGCGACCACGGTCTGGTGCGCCGCGTCCCTGTCGACGCCCGCGGGCACCTTGCCCACGAGGCAGTTGACCTGCGGGCAGCCGAGAGCCGTTGCGTAGTCGATCGCCATGCCGATGCCTTCGGCGAACTCGCCGGTGCGGTCCGGATGGCAGGCGATGCCGCGCTCGCCCTTGTCCCAGTCGCCGGCCGGCAGGTTGTGCAGCACCTGCTCCAGGCCGTTGGCGCGCAGGGCGGCGGCAAGCTCCTTCTTCTCGAAGGGGTACGGAAAAAGATACTCCACGCCCTTGAAGCCGGCCTTGGCGGCGGCCTCGAAGCGTTGCATGAAGGGCAGCTCGGTGAAGAGCATCGTGAGGTTGGCTGCGAACTTGGGCATGTCGGGTCTTTCAGTCGTTCATGAGGGATCGGGAACCGAACGCAGAAGTCGCGAAGGTTTCACAGAGGTCGCAGAAGGAAAACCAAAGAAGTTTTCTTCTGCGACTTCTGCGTAGTTTTTTTATTCCTTCTGCGTTCGGCTGCCCGTATTCAGCGGTCCTGGATCAGTCCAGCAGCGCAGCCACAGCCGTCGGCGCGTCGGCTGGCGTCTCGGCCAGGGGCTCGAACTCGGTGATGTTGTCGATCTCGGTGCCCATCGCGATGTTGGTCACGCGCTCCAGCATCACCTCGATCACCACCGGCACGCTGAACTCGGCCATCAGGGCTTCGGCGCGGCGGATGGCCGGCGCGATCTCCTCCTGGCGGTTCACGCGCAGCGCCTTGCAGCCCAGGCCCTCGACCACCTTCATGTGGTCCACGCCGTAGCTGCTCTCGATGCCCGCGTCGGGTGCCGCGTTGATGTTGTCGAAGGCGAGCTGCACGCAGTAGTCCATCTCGAAGCCGCGCTGCGCCTGGCGGATCAGGCCGAGGTAGGAGTTGTTGACCACGATGTGGATGTACGGCAGCCTGAACTGCGCGCCCACGGCCAGCTCCTCGATCATGAACTGGAAGTCGTAGTCGCCCGACAGCGCGACGATCTTGCGCGAAGGGTCGGCGGCGCGCACGCCCAGTGCGGCGGGAATGGTCCAGCCCAGCGGGCCGGCCTGGCCGCAGTTGATCCAGTGGCGCGGGTTGTACACGTGCAGGAACTGCGCGGCCGCGATCTGCGAGAGTCCGATGGTGCTCACGTAGCAGGTGTCGTTGCCGAAGTTGTTGTTCATGCACTGGTACACGCGCTGCGGCTTCATCGGCACTTCGTCGAAGTTGGTCTTGCGCAGCATCGTCTTCTTGCGCTCGATGCAGGCCTTGGCCCAGTCGCGGCGATCGGGCAGGCGGCCCGCGGCCTTCATCTCCTCGGCCACTTCCACGAAGAGCTGCAGCGCGGCCTTGGCGTCCGACACGATGCCGAAGTCGGGCGTGAACACGCGGCCGATCTGCGTGGGCTCGATGTCGACGTGCACGAAGGTGCGGCCCTTGGTGTAGACGTCGACGGAGCCGGTGTGGCGGTTGGCCCAGCGGTTGCCGATGCCCAGCACGAAGTCGCTCGCGAGCATCGTGGCGTTGCCGTAGCGGTGGCTGGTCTGCAGGCCGCACATGCCGGCCATCAGCGGATGGTTGTCGGGAATGGCGCCCCAGCCCATGAGCGTGGGAATCACCGGCACGCCGGTGGCTTCGGCAAAGCGCACCAGCAGGTCGGAGGCATCGGCGTTGATGATGCCGCCGCCGGCCACGATCAACGGGCGCTCGGCCGCGTTGAGCATGGCGATGGCCTTCTCGATCTGGGCGCGCGTGGCGGCCGGCTTGTAGGGCTTGAGCGGCTCGTAGCTGTCGATGTCGAACTCGATCTGCGCCATCTGCACGTCGAAGGGCAGGTCGATCAGCACCGGCCCCGGGCGGCCCGAGCGCATCAGGTGGAAGGCCTGCTGGAACACCTGCGGCACCTGGCCCGGCTCGCGCACCGTGACCGACCACTTGGTGACGGGCTTGGAGATCGACTCGATGTCCACCGCCTGGAAGTCTTCCTTGTAGAGCCGCGCGCGCGGTGCCTGGCCGGTGATGCAGAGGATCGGGATCGAGTCGGCCCAGGCCGAGTACAGGCCCGTGATCATGTCGGTGCCCGCCGGGCCCGAGGTGCCGATGCAAACGCCGATGTTGCCGGCCACCGCGCGGGTGTAGCCCTCGGCCATGTGCGAGGCGCCTTCCACGTGCCGCGCGAGGATGTGCGCGATGCTGCCGCGCTGGCGCAGCGCCGAGTACATCGGGTTGATCGCCGCGCCGGGAACGCCGAAGGCCTGTGTCACGCCTTCTTTTTCCATCACCAGAACCGCGGCCTGGACCGCTGTCATCTTTGCCATTTGAAGTCTCCTAGAGGTGGTCCCACTGTAGGAAGCGGGGCGGATTCCAAGAAGACGGCAGCGGACCATAAAACCTATTCCACCGAGGAATAAGTGACTACCATCCGACTCATGGACAGATTGCTGGCGATGGAAATGTTCGTGCGCGTGGTCGAGACGGGCAGCTTCTCGAAGGCTGCGCGCGAGTTCAACACGACGCAGCCCACGGTGACCAAGCAGATCGCGGCCACCGAGCAGCGGCTGAAGGTGCGCCTGCTCAACCGCAACACGCGCGGCGTGAGCCTCACCGAGCCGGGCGCGCTCTACTACGAGAAGTGCAAGACCATCGTGCGCGAGGCCGAGGAGGCCGACAGCATCGTGCAGCTGCGGCAGAACCAGGCGCAGGGCCTGCTGCGCGTGGGCACCTCCGTGGCCTTCGGGCGGCGCGTGGTGGTGCCGCTGGCGCTCGAATACATGCGCAGGCACCCGCAGGTGCAGCTCGACCTGAGCTTCGAGGACCGTTATGTCGATCTCATCGCGCAGGGCATCGACGTGGCCATCCGCATGGGCAAGCTGGCCGACTCTTCACTGGGCGCACGCTACCTGGGCGCCAATCCGTGGGTGATGGTGGCGTCTCCCGCCTACCTGAAGAAGCACGGCACGCCGAAGCGCGCGCAGGACCTCAGCGCGCACGTGGCGCTGATCTACAGCAGCGTGGTGGGCGACGAGTTCTGGCGCATGCATACGCCGCGCGGCGAGCCGGTCACCGTGCCGGTGTCGGGCCGCTTCCGTTCGAACAACCTCTCGGCCGTGCTGGCCGCGGCGCGCGACGGCCTGGGCGTTGCGCTCATGCCGCGCTACGTGGCCAGCGATTCGCTGGCCACAGGCAAGGTGCGCGAGGTGCTCGGCGACCATGCGCTGCCGGAGCAGGAGATCCACGCCGTCTTCCCGTCGCCCAAGCTGGTGCCGGGCAAGGTGTCGGGCTTCGTGGCCTTCCTGCAGGGACGCTTCGACGAAGGCTGGTGGGAGCCCGATCGCCTGGCCGCCTGATCGCTCGAATCAGGCCGCCACGAAGGCCCCGTGCAGCCCCAGCGGCAGCGCATAGGGCAGCGTGGCCTCTGCGACCGGCCCCGCCGCGAGGTTGTCGGCCGCGAAGCAGGAGAGCACCGTCTTTCGCCGCCCGAAGTCCAGCACCGTGCCCAGCACCCAGCCGGGCTTCGCGCCATCGGGCACGAAGACGTGTTCCTCCACCATCGTCTGGTGGCCGTAGACGAAGCGCTGGCTGCGGCCGGTTTCGACATCCGTGCGCGCGACCGCGCCGAAGCCCGGCAGGTCGCGCCGGATCTGCGTGGCGTGCACCACCTGCCGATGCCGCAGGCCTACGCGGCGCGGGTCGATGCGCGGAAACTCCGCCTCCTGCGCCAATGCCGTCTGCGTAGCCTGGCCGGAAGCGAGGTTCAGCGTGGCGACCGTCAGGTGCGGCTCAGTGGTCTTCACGCGGCGGGCGCGCATCACTTCGCGGTTGCTGATGAACACCGAATCGGCGTTCTCCGAGCGCACGTAGTCGATGTGGATTTGCGTGCCGCGCGGCGTGTCTTCCTCCCAGGCGTTGCCGACGTGGAACAGGAAGCCGGCGGGCAGCGCGAGCATCTGGCGCCGCTCCCAGTTCTGCTTGTCGATGACCAGCGCGCGCATGCCCAGTTCCGGCCGCCAGACGTGCGCATCGAGGAAGCTCCCGCCGTCGCCCTTGCGCCTGCCGTCGTAGACCAGCGGCGGCAGCAGGAACACCAGGTGCCGCTCGGTCACGGCGAAGTCGTGGACCATCGGCATGTCTTCCACCGGCACCACGCCCGCGCGGCGCAGCGTGCCTTCGGGCGCGATCTCGTACAGCGCTAGCAGCCCCTGGGTGGAGCCCACGCCGAAGTTCCACACCGTGCCGTCCGGGTCCACCTTGGGGTGCGCCGAGAAGGGCATGCCCGCGAGGTCGGCGCGCCAGGTCTTCAGGCCCAGCGCGTCCAGCGTTCCCGCGTCGATGCGCGTGGCCGAGCCGCCTTCCCACAGCGCCAGCACCTCGCCCTGCAGCGGCAGCACGCTGGTGTTGGCGACGTTGATGCTGTCGGCCGAGGTCGGCGGCTCGGCGCCCGGCGGCGTGGTCGCGAAGGTCTCGAACAGGCGGCGGCCGGCCTTGACCTCGGCCGCGCGCTTCGACGTGGCCACGTAGCGGCCCTGGTGCCGCACGTCGGCGCCTTCGATCACGAAGCGGTGCACCATGCCGTCGCCGTCGAACCAGTGGTGGTAGCGCTCGCGCCCCAAGTCGTGGCCGGCCGGGCCGATGCGAAACAGCGTGCCGGACACCGCATCGGGAAAGCGCCCGCGCACCGCGGCGCGGGTCAGCGGGAAGTCGCCCGGCGGCGTGGCGAAGCCGATCTTCCAGGGGGCGCTCGAAGTCTCGAATTGGGCCTGCCAGTCGTCGGCCGTTTCAGTGGCCTGGGCCGGAGATGCCAGCGGCGCCAGCAGCGGCAGGGCGCCGGCCGAGGCCAGCAGGCGCAGGAGTTCGCGTCGTTCCATGGCGTGATGCTCCTCAGCGCAGGTGGATGACGGTCTGCATGTCGGCGTCGAGGCTGATGGCCGCCGCCTCGAAGTCGGGTGCGGCGCGATTGCCCTTGGCGTCATTCGAGAAGCCGTAGCGCTCGGTGGGCATGCCCATGAGGTTGGTGTCGAGCTTGCCGTTGCCATTCTCGTCGGCGAACACGCGCAGCGCGTAGCGCCCCGGCGCCAGGCCTGCGAACAGCAGGCGGGCCTTGCCCGCGCGCATGGGGGCTGTCTGCGAGGCCACGGGTTTGCCGTCGGTGTAGCTGGCAGCGTCGCCGTATACCGCGACGTAGACGGTGGCGTCCGCGGCCGGGCCGTCGGCGACGCTCAGGCTCAGGTCGGCGGCGAGGGCGCCCAGCGGCGCGAGGATCGTGGCCGCGTAAAGGGCGCAGTGGGCGCCAAGGGCG
>CAJYQC010000317.1 GCA_913776885.1 uncultured Variovorax sp. | reverse complement strand
AGCCTCTCAGGCCATGGCGCGCTCGATTTCTCGAGCGTGCTGAAGCTGGTGCAGAAGGCTTCCTGAGCCCGCCCGCTGCGCCGATCGGCCCCGCTCAGCCGTAGCGGGCCTGCAGCAGCCACAGCAGGCCGAGCACGAGGACGAGCAGCACGGCGAACAGCACCCAGGCACGCGTGAAAGCCTCTGCCTCGGTGAGTTCGGGCTGCACGGCCGCAGCCGGGGGCGCGCTGGCGGTTGCGTGGGGTGGCGGTTGTGTCATCGGCCCACTGTACTGCGCTGCCCGGCCGCCGTGGCCAGCTTTGCACGCGCATCCGTCCGCGGCACCGGGCGCATGGTGGCGTGCGGGCCGGAGCCGTGTGCGAAACAGACCCGTCGTCAGGTAGCCGCAAGAGAGCTTCGACGACAGTCTCGGGGCCGCCCTTGCGCTGCCACGTCGGCGGCGCGCCACGGCTCGTTCTTCATGAAGCTCCCGCGACACAGATTCTTCCGCCCGATGGCCGCCCGGCCGCGCTTGTTCATTGCCACGGCCATCGCCATCGCGACCGGCATGCTGTGGCCTCCATCCATCGAGGCGCACCTCGTCACGCGGCTGCTGATCGCCTGGAACACCGGGGCATGCCTGTATGTGCTGCTCGCCGCGATCATGATGACCCGTTCTTCGCAGCAGCACATGCGATACCGAGCCCAGCTGCAGGACGACGGGCGCTTCGTCATCCTCGTGCTGGTGGTGGTCTCTGCCATTGCCAGCCTGGCGGCCATCGGCGGCGAACTCGCGGTGGTGAAAGACATGCACGGCATCGAGAAGATCGCGCACATCGCGCTGGCCGGCCTCACCGTGATGTCGTCGTGGGCGTTCACGCAGGTCATGTTCACCCTGCACTACGCGCACGACTACTACGCCGGCGGAGCGCGGGGACGCAAGCCCGGCCTCCAGTTCCCGGACGACGACCAGCCCACCTACGGCGATTTCTTCTACTTCTCCGCGGTCATCGGCACCTCGGGGCAGACGGCGGACGTGTCCTTCGTGTCCAAGCCGATGCGGCGCATCGGCTCGGTGCATTGCATCCTGGCGTACCTCTTCAACACGACGGTGCTCGCGTTGCTCATCAACATCGGCGCGAGCATGTTCTGAGCGGGTGGCCGCGCCATCGCTGGCTGGCCGCCGCCTCGTCGCCACGGCGGCACCGGCCGGCAGGAGCAACCGGGGCGCTCAGAGCAGCTCGATGCCCGGCAGGCTCTTGAAGCAGCTCTCGCGGGTGATGCGTACGAAGTCGGCCAGCCAGGGGCGTGCGGACGTGGCCTGCGTGCACGCCATGTAGAGGCGGCCGGTCAGCCCCTTGCTGCCCACGCGCCGCGCCGTGACGTAGCCTCGGTCGAGGTAGTTCTGCACCGCCCACAGCGGCAGCGTCGCCACGCCGCGCCCGCTGGCCACCAGCTGCAGCATCGCCACCGTGAGCTCTGTGGTGCGCCTGTGGGCAGGCTCGACGCCAGCCGGGGCCAGCACCTGGCGAACGATGTCGAGCATCTCGTCGGGAACCGGGTAGGTGATGAGCGTCTGGTCGGCGAAGTGCCGGGCGGTGAGGTGCGGCCTGGCCGTCAGCGGGTGGTCGTTGGCGAGCAGCGCCATGATCTCGAAGCGGAAGAGGGCGTGGTAGTCCACGGTTTCGCCTGGGTCTTCCTCGGACACGATGGCGACCTCGGCGCGGTTCTGCATCACCAGCGCGATCGGGTCGGGGTGGAAGCCCGAGACGATGTCGAGCTCGATCTCGGGCCAGCGCTGGCGGAAGGCGTCAATGGCCGGCATCAGCCAGTCGAAGCAGGTATGGCACTCGACCACGATGCGCAGCTGGCCGCTTCGCCCCAGCGCGAGGCGGGCCACGTCGCGTTCGGCCTCTTCGATGAGGGGCAGCGCGGCGTCGGCCAGCTGCAGCAGCCGCAGGCCGGTGGTGCTGAACTGCGGCGGCACCGATTTGCGCTCGAATAGCTGCGCGCCGTAGCGGTCTTCGAGCAGCTTGACCTGGTGCGACAGGGCCGACTGGGTGAGGTTGAGCAGCTGTGCCGCACGCACGAGGCTGCCGGTGTCGCGCAGCGCGACGAGCGTGCGCAGGTGGCGGATTTCAAGTATCGATTGCTGCATGAAAAATATTCAATCGAAATGGCAAAAGGTTTCGTTTGAATCATATGCCTCAAACGCCGAACATCGCTGGCTCACAAGATTTCCAAGATCAGCGACCGGACCCACTGCACATGACCACCCGTACCCACACCCTCGGCTTCCCGCGCATGGGCGCACACCGGGAACTCAAGTTCGCCCTCGAAAAGCACTGGCGCGGCGAGATCGACCGCGCTGCGCTCGAAGCCGTCGGCGAGGAGCTGCGCGCGCGCCACTGGCAGGCCCAGCGCGATGCGGGGCTCGACTTCGTGACGGTGGGCGACTTCGCCTGCTACGACCACGTGGCCAACCACATCCAGCTGCTCGGCTGCGAGCCGGCGCGCTTCGGCTTCCATGGCGACGAGCCCGAGCTCTCGCGCTACTTCAAGATGGCGCGCGGCGTGGAGAGCGAAGCCGGCCACGTCCTTAGCGAAGGCTGCAGCCACGGCACCGAAGGCACCTTCGCGCTGGAGATGACAAAGTGGTTCGACACCAACTACCACTACCTCGTGCCCGAGTTCAAGGCAGCCACGCAGTTCAGGCTCGCGTCGACGCGCCTTTTCGATGAAGTCGCCCAGGCTCAGCAGGCCGGCCATGCGGTCAAGGCCGTGCTGCTGGGGCCACTGAGCTTTCTCTACCTGGGCAAGGAGAAGGAAGCCGGCTTCGACCGCGTCTCGCTGCTCGATGCGCTGCTGCCCGTGTACGAACAGGTGCTCGCGCGGCTGAAGCAGCAGGGCGTGGAGTGGGTGCAGATCGATGAGCCCATCCTGGGCCTCGACCTGCCCGATGCATGGCGCAACGCGTTCGAGCGCGCCTACTGGCAGCTCGCTCGCAGCGCGCCCAAGCTGCTGCTGGCCACGTATTTCTCGCCGCTGTCGGACAACCTGCGCCTGGCCTGCCAGCTGCCGGTGGCCGGCCTGCACGTCGACGCGGTGCGTTCGCCGCAGGAGCTCACCGGCGTGGCCGACTGGCTGCCGGCACACAAGGTGCTGTCGGTCGGCGTGGTGGACGGCCGCAACATCTGGCGCACCGATGTCGACGCGGCCCTGGCCAAGCTCAGGCAGGTGGCCGGCAAGCATCAGGGCGAGCTGTGGATCGCGCCGTCCTGCTCGCTGCTGCACGTGCCCTTCAGCCTGCAGGCGGAGACGAAGCTCGATGCGGAGCTGAAGTCTTGGCTCGCCTTCGCCGTCGAGAAGCTCGACGAGCTGCGGGTGCTGCGCGCAGCGCTCGAAGGCGATGAAGCCTCGGTCGCGGCCGAACTCGCGACGGCCCGCGCCGCGGTGGCGGCGCGCCGCAGCAGCCCGCGCGTGCACCGCGCCGACGTGGCCCTGCGCCTCGCGCGCAGCGTGGCCGGCGACGACAGCCGCGTCTCGTCCTTCGGAATGCGCCAGCTGGTGCAGCGCACGCGCTTCGCGCTGCCCGCGCTGCCGACCACCACCATCGGATCGTTCCCGCAGACTGCCGACATCCGCGCCGCGCGCGCCGCCTTCAAGCGCGGCGAGCTCGATGCCGCCGGCTACCGCGAGAAGATGCGCGCCGAGATCGCGCTGGCCGTGCGCAAGCAGGAGGAACTGGGCATCGACGTGCTGGTGCATGGCGAGGCCGAGCGCAACGACATGGTCGAGTACTTCGGCGAGCAGCTCGACGGCTTCGCCTTCACCGCCAACGGCTGGGTTCAGTCGTACGGGTCGCGCTGCGTGAAGCCGCCGGTGATCTTCGGCGACGTGGCGCGCCCCGCGCCGATGACGGTCGAGTGGACCGCCTACGCGCAGAGCCTCACGAAGCTGCCGATGAAGGGCATGCTGACTGGCCCGGTCACCATCCTGCAATGGTCCTTCGTGCGCGACGACCAGCCGCGCGCCACCACCTGCGAGCAGATCGCATGGGCGATACGCGACGAGGTGGTCGACCTCGAAAGTGCGGGCATCGGCATCATCCAGATCGACGAACCGGCCATCCGCGAAGGGCTGCCGCTGCGACGGGCCGGCTGGCCCGCCTACCTGAAGTCGGCCACACGCGCCTTCCGCATCAGCGCATCGGGCGTGCGCGACGAGACGCAGATCCACACGCACATGTGCTATTCGGAGTTCAACGACATCCTGCCGGAGATCGCGGCCATGGACGCCGACGTGATCACCATCGAGACCAGCCGCTCCGACATGGAACTGCTGCGCGGCTTCGGCGGCGACGGTGGCTCGGGCGGCTTCCGCTACCCGAACGAGATCGGCCCGGGCGTGTACGACATCCACTCGCCGCGCGTGCCCTCGGTCGAGGAGATCGTGCGCCTCATGCGCAAGGCCGCCGGCGTGGTGCCACCGGCCAACCTGTGGATCAACCCCGACTGCGGCCTCAAGACCCGCGGCTGGCCCGAGACCGAGGCGGCGCTGTCGAACATGGTGGCGGCGGCGAAGCTGCTGCGCGAGGAACTGGCGCAGGCCTGACACGCGCAAGAGACCGGCGCTGACAGGGGCAGCGTGAGCGATAGACCGGCGTGCCAATAATGGCGCCATGCTTTCCCCGAACCGTCTCCTCGCCTTCCGCTTCTCCCTGTTGCTTCTCCTGCTCCCGGCTCCCTTGCTGGGCTGGGCGCAAAGCCGTGCGGAGGCGCTGCTGCAGTTCGAAGGCGTGCAGCAGCGCTACCAGGCCTCCTACGGGCCTGGTGCCGTCTCGCGGGGTGCCAGGGAACTGCTCGACCCCGACGACCAGGCCATCGCCGACAAGGCGCTCAAGGCGCTGGATACGGCGGCGGCCCGCGCATTCAACACGAAAGCATCGGTGGCCGCCATCCAGCAGGAAGTTGCATCGGCCGGCAACGGCGGTGCGGCGCCCAGCCCGCAGTTGCTCGCGGCCGTGGCGCGCTTCGCGAAGCTGCGCACCGACTACGCAGCGCTGAGCGAAGCCGGCAAGGCGGAGTTCTTCAACCGCGAACGCGCCAAGCCCGTGGACCCCGCACGCGCCGAGCTGCTGGAGCGCATGGCGGTGGCCGACGTGCGCGAGATCGACTTCTCGAGCCAGCTGCTGATGAGCGCGGTCGTCAAGCAGCTGGCGCGCGGTAACGGCGGCCAGTTCAGTTCGCTGCCGGACCGCACGCTCGACATGGCGCTCGACACGCTCTGGTCGCGCGGCGTGACCTCGACCCGCCCGCGCAACCTGTTGCTGGTGGCGCGCGAATTCGAGCGACAGGTGACGCAGGCGCAGCTTGCCGCGCTGCCCGACGCCGACGTGGCCGCGTTGCTGGCATGGCGCAACGATCCGCAGGCCGCCGCCGAGCGCGAGGCGCTGGTTGGCACCTACCGCGCAGAGGTCAAGGGCAGCGGCGGTGTCGCGCTGCGCACCCTGATCCGTGCCTGGCCGCGTTCCTGATCGACAGGGCGTTGGGAGAAATCCCGAGGCCCCAACCGCTGCCCGGGGCGTGCAATGTGCAATGGACCTGACAACGACTCACAACACACAGGAGAACTTTCCATGCGTTCCAAACGAATCGCTTCGCTCGCCATCGGGCTGGCCGTGTCCGTCCTCGCCCAGGGTGCCGCCGCCCAGGCCTGGCCCACCAAGCCGATCAGGCTGGTCGTTCCGTTCTCTGCGGGCGGCGCCAACGACCTGATGGCGCGCGCTGCGGCCGAAGGCGCGTCGAAACAGCTCGGGCAGCCGGTGATCGTCGACAACAAGCCCGGCGCGGGCGCGGTGCTCGGCGCCGACGTTGTCGCCAAGAGCGCGCCCGACGGCTACACCTTCCTCGTGAGCGCGGCCGGCGTGGTGTCGAACAGCATGATCAAGAAGACCATGCCGTACAAGGACGAGGCGCTCGTGCCCGTGGCCATGATCGGGCTGGCGCCCTCGGTGATCGTGGTGCCCGCCAACGCGCCCTACAAGGACCTGAAGGAATTCGTCGCCGCCTCCAAGAAGTCGGCCAACGGCTTCCACTGGGCCACCGCCGGCACGGGCAGCACGCCGCATTTCGTGGAGGGCATCCTGCAGACGAAGTACGGCAGCAAGCTCGACGTGGTGCCTTACAAGAGCGGCTCGGAGTCGATCACCGCAGTGCTGGGCAACCAGGTCGAGGCGACGTCGGAGGCCAGCATCGTGGTGCTGCCCTATGCGAAGAGCGGCAAGCTCAAGGCGCTGGCCGGCACGTGGACGCAGCGGATCTCGGCCTACCCCGAGCTGCCGACGGCGGCGGAAGAGGGCTTCCCGGAGATCCGCATCGCGCACTGGGCCGGCGTGCATGCGCCGCGCGGCACGCCTGACGCGATCATGGACAAGATGGCCGCGGCAGTGGATGCGGCGATGAAGTCGCCCGAGACAGCGAAACGCCTGAAGGACATGGGCATCGAGCCCATCGGCGGCACGCGCGCGAGCTTCGCGAAGTTCGTCGACGAGGAGCGTGCGCGGCTCGGCAGCGTGGTCAAGGCGACCGGCATGAAGGAAGACTGATCGGCGTACTGTGCCCCGCAGCGGTGCAGATCGGTTGGCACGCAATCTGCTCGAGCCCTGAACGGAACGAGAGATGCGATTCCGGGCCGACCTTCGGGCAGCCCCGAAGGTTCAGTCCAAAGCATGTATGCGTACCGGGCTGCTTCTTGAAAGCACCATGACGACTTGGATTAGCGTTGTCAGAAAGTTCCTGGTCATTGTTTCAATTTCGTGAACACCGCGGTTCATTCTTCATAGGGTTTGCCCTAATCATCCTGGGGCAAACTTGCGGCATCGAAAAGCCCAATGAAGAAGGAATTGAAATGAAGACCTCGAACATCCTCGCCGCCGCCGCTCTGTCGCTGCTCGCCGCTGCTGGCGCCCACGCAGAAACCTATGAAGGCGTCCAGCCCCTGACTTCCGGCTACAGCCGCGCCGACGTGGCGCCCCAGGCCGTGGCGGCCGCCCGTGCCGGCAACGCCTACAACGACAGCGAAGGCGCTGCTTCGACGGCAACGCCCGCTCTGGCCGCCTCGGTCGACCGCGCCATCGTCCGTGACCAGGCCGTTGCCGCTGCACACGCTCCGGGCCAGAACCTGCGTCCCGAAACCTTCGCCGGCAGCGTGATCCCCGCGCAAGCCAAGGGCCTGGCCTTCACGCGTCAAGCCGGCCTGTAATTCGAAGGCGGTGAAAGCCGCTTCTTCGAATCACGAGTCACACATAGAGGAAACCGGACCTGCGAGAGCAGCGTCCGGTTTTTTCATTGGGGTTTGGCTTTGTGCTTCGCCCCGTGCCGGTGGCAGTCGTGCGCATGGTCGTCCACGATGCCGGTGGCCTGCATCCACGCATAGACGATCACCGGCCCCACGAACTTGAAGCCCCGCTCCTTCAGCGCCGCCGAAATGTCTTCGGACAGCGGCGTCTTCACCGGCACGCTGCCGGTGCGGTTCACGATGGGCTTGCCGCCCGCCATGCCCCAGATGAATTCGGAGAAGTCTTCGCCCCTGGCCTGCATCGCGAGGTAGGCGCGTGCATTGCCGATGGTGGCCTCGATCTTCGAGCGCGAGCGCACGATGCCCGCGTCCTGCATCAGCCGCTCGACGTCGGCGTCGGTGAATCTGGCGATCTTCTCGGGCACGAAGCCTTTGAAGGCCTTTCGGAAGGCATCGCGCTTGCGCAGGATGGTGAGCCATGAGAGCCCGGCCTGGAAGCCGTCGAGCATGAGCTTCTCCCACAACGCGCGGCTGTCTCGTTCGGGCACGCCCCACTCGGCGTCGTGATAGGCCATCAGCAGCGGGTCGGTCTGGGCCCAGGCGCAGCGGATCTTGGCGGTGCTCTCGTCGTTCATCGTTCGTTCTGGCGCGGCTGTCCAAACGGTCGCGCTCGGGTTGAGAAACTCGGGACCGCATTGTCGGCGCTCATGCAGCGCGCGTCCTGCCTTGGTGCGAGCAGCCGGGCGATGCCGCTCCCGCATGGTGCCTGAGCCGAACTGGCTCTCCACCTTTTCTTGGAGGCGAGAGGGCTAGGAGACGATGGGCGCCTCGGCTTCCTACCGGAGGCCGTGCGCGTGCAGCGCCGCCTTGAGCCTGCGGACCTCGTGCTGCAGGTCGATGATCAGCGCGGCGGCATCGAGGTTCACGCCGAAGTCGCGCTCCAGCCTGCGTGCCTCGAGAGCGCACTGCAGGTCGGTGCTTGAGAACTCCCAGCGCTCGGGCGGAGCCTCCGTGGTTTCGATGCGCAGGATGCCGACTTCGACCAGCTGCACGACCCAGGCGGTGTCCGCGCCGACGGCGTGCGCGAGGTCGCTCGCCGCGAGCGGTTGCGAGGCGCTGATGGCGGTGGTGCTCGTGAGGGTGAAATTCACCATGCTCAGACTCCCAGATGCTGGCGTGGATTGAAGGATGCGGTGGCCTGGGCCAGTTGCTCGTAGGCCTTGCGGGCGTCGTCGCTGTCGGCGGGCGGCACCGCGACTTCGATCAGCAGGTACAGGTCTCCCGGCGTCTTGCCTGCAAGCCCGCGGCCCTTCAGGCGCAGCTTCAGGCCGCTGCGCGCGTTGCGCGGCACGGTCACCTCGACCACGCCGCCGGTCGGCGTCGGCACCTGAACCTGCGCGCCCAGCGCGGCCTCGGTGGGCGTGACGGGCAGCGTCATGTACAGGTCGCGCTCCTCCACGCGGTAGAGCTTGTGCGGGGCGATTCGCACTTCGAGGTACAGATCGCCCGGCGGCTCACCGCCATGTCCAGGCATGCCCTGGCCTGCAAGGCGGATGAACTGACCCGGATGCACGCCAGGCGGGATCTTCACGCTGAGCGTGCGGTTGGTCCATTGCGGATGCCCCTGCGCGTCGATGGTCTGGGCGCGCAGCGTGATCTCGCGCTCGGCGCCGTTGAGCGCGTCTTCCAGCGTGATCTCGATGGCCGCGTGGTGGTCTTC
>CAJYQC010000316.1 GCA_913776885.1 uncultured Variovorax sp. | reverse complement strand
CCTGGTCACCGGATGGGGCACCGCGGGCAGCCGCCGCGTGACCATGCACGCCAGCAGCGAGAACACCGCGAGGATGGCGAAGATCGTCCGCGGCCCCGTCCAGTGCGCCAGCAGTGCGCCCAGCGGCAGCGCGAGCACCGGCCCCATCGCGATGAAGGCGCGCGAACGCCCGTTGCGTCGCGCCGCGCCCACGGGGTCGGCCGTGGCGAGCGCCTGCGTCGACAGGTTCAGCGCCGCGAAGCACAGCCCCCACATCAGCCGCAGCGGCAGCAGCGCCCAGAAGCCCGAGAGCGTGGCGTAGCCCAGCCCGCATGCGGCCGCCGCCACCACGGCGATGGTGCAGGTCAGCCGGTCGCCGTTGCGGGCATAGAAGCGGGCCACGAAGCCGTAGCCGGCGATCCGCACCAGCCGGTTGGCCGCGAGCAGCATGCCGGCCTCTGCGAGCGTCACGCCGAACTGGCTCGCGTACATCGGCAGCAGCAGGTAGAGCACCACGTCGGCCGGCAGCGAGAGGCCCAGGGCCATCGCCGCGTGGCGGGAGTTCAGGTCGGTGGGGGATGTTGGAGAAGCGGGTGCGGTGCGTGACATCGAGCCTCGATGGTGCGCCGCCGCATGCCCTGGCGACAAACGACATTAACGCCCTTCATGCGTGAGAAAATCGCACGCATGCCGCTTCGTGAGCCTCCCTTGAACGCCGTGCGCGCCTTCGCCGCCGCGGCGCGCCACCTCAGCTTCACGCGCGCGGCGCTCGAGCTGCACGTCACGCACAGCGCCGTGAGCCGGCAGATCAAGGGCCTGGAGGAGGTCCTCGGCGTCGCGCTGTTCGAGCGGCGCATCCGCCAGGTCGCACTCACCGCCGAGGGCCGGCAGTTCTTCGCCGAGGTGCAGCCCGCGCTCGCGCAGATCAACGCCGCAGCAAGGTTACTGCAGTCGCAGGGGCCGACGCGCGCGGTGCGCATCAACGTTCGGCCTTCCTTCGCGGTGCGCTGGCTCATTCCGCGCCTGCCCTCCTTCGTCGAACGCTTTCCGGAGATCGAGCCGCAGGTGGACACCAGCACCGTCATGCCCGAAGAAGCCGTCGGCAGCTTCGACATCGCGGTGCGCCGCGGCACCGAAGGCTGGCCTTCATCGATGGAGGTGCGGCCCTTTCTCGAAGACGAGGTGCTGGTGGTCGGCGCGCCCGCGCTCTTCAAGACCCACCCCCTGCCCGACCTGCGCGCGCTCGCGTCGCACGTGCTGCTGTCGGCCCGCACCCGCAAGGACGACTGGGACGCCGGGAAGAAGCAGGTCGGCGCGCCGCGCGCGAGGCCGGCAGGCCGGCTGCAGTTCGACCACCTGCATTTCGTGCTGCAGGCCGCGGTCGACGGGCTGGGCATCGCGCTCGCGCCGACCTCGCTGGTGTCGCACGACCTCGCCTCGGGCCGCCTGCAGTCGCCGCTGCCTGCGCTGCGAATGACGCTGGAGCGCTACTACTACGGGCTGGCGCCCGGTGCCGCACCGGCGGCGGCCCATGTGGTCGAGTGGTTTGAGGAGATGCAGGCCCGGGAGACCTGAACCGGCGAGGTTCGCTGCCTGGAACCTAGAACAGCGAGGCCATTCCGTTCGGCCGCGCGTCCTCGATGTCGAGCATGCGCAACTTTGTCAGCGCACCGCCGCCAGCCGAAAAACCACCCGGCTTGTTGCCCGCGGCGAGCACACGATGGCACGGCACCACCGGCGCGAACGGGTTGTGGCCCATGGCCTGCCCTACGGCGCGCGACAGCGCCTTGTCGCCCAGTTCCTCGGCGATCTCGCCGTAGGTGCGGGTCTGGCCCGGCGGAATGCGTCGCGCGATCGCGTAGATGCGCTGGTGGAATTCGGACACGCCGCTCATGTCGAGCTCGATGTGGCTCAGGTCGTCGTGCACGCCGCGCAGCAGGCCCTGGATGGCCTCGATGGCGCGCTGCGCCATCTCGTTCGGCGGGCCTTCCTGCAGGTCAGGAAAACGTTGGCGCATGCGCGCTCGCGTGGCGGCCTCGCCGGTGTCGGCAGGCAACTGCCCGCCGACCAGCCCTCGTGGGCCCCATGCCAGCGCGCACATGCCGATGGAGGTTTCGAACAAGGCAAAGCCGCTCATTTCGATGTCTCCCGTTGCAGCGAATGCTGGCGCGATGCGAGCACCGCGCCGAGCCACAGGGCGGTCGCCGAGGCCACGAGCCCGCGCGCCAATCCGCCCGGGCCGTCGGAGATCCAGCCAGTGACGGTGGGCCCGACGATCTGCCCCAGCGCGAAGATGATGGTGAAGGCGCTGATGCCTTGCGCCCAGCGCGATGGCGGCAGGTTGTGGCGCACCAGCGCGGTGGTCGACGCCACCACCGACAGGAACACCGCGCCGAAGAGCACGCCCGATATCAGCGCCACCGGCGCCGACGAACTCAGCACCGGCAGCAGCGTTGCCACGCCCAGCAGTCCGTTGAGCAGCGCCTGCGGCTGCCCGCCACGGTACCGGTCGAGCAGCCCGGCCCACAGCCGCGAAGACGCCACGCAGGCGATGCCGAGCAATGAATAGAACAGCGTGACGAAGCCGGCACTGGCGCCCTGCTCGCGCAGCAGCGCGATCACGAAGGTCATGTAGCCGATGTAGCCCATGCCGAACAGGGCATAGCCTGCGAGCGCCCAGCCGAAGCGGTGCAGCGCGACCGGCGGTGCCGAACCCGGTGCTGCGACAGGTGCCGCCGGCGCGGCCGTCTGCTGCGGCATCGCACGCCCCGCCCATGCCAGCAGGCAGGTGGCCGCCGCGCTTGCCACCGCCAGCGCCCACCACGCCCAGGCCCATCCGTGGGGCACGCCCGCGGCCGCTCGCAGCACCTGCGGCACGAGCA
>CAJYQC010000315.1 GCA_913776885.1 uncultured Variovorax sp. | reverse complement strand
TTCCCGAGCATGCATGCGGCCGGCACCTTCGCCGCGGCCTTCGCGCTGTGGTGCCTGCCGTCGCGCCTGCCCATGCTGGCGGCGCTGGGCGTGGCGGTGCTCGTGGCGTGGAGCCGCGTGTACCTGGGCCTGCATTTCCCGTCCGACATCGTCGCGGCGACCATGCTCGGTGCGCTGGTGGCGATCCTGGTGGAGCGCGGCATCAGCCGGCCGCTGGGCCAGGCTGCATCGGGCGCCCTGGTGGCGCGGCGGCGCTGGGCGAGGTTGCGGCTGCGCCGGGCGGCTGGTCTGAGCGCGGACTGAAGGGGCAATTCAGACTCGCTTCAGGCGGGCTCGTTACATTCGCGGCATGTCTGTTTCGCGAATTTCGCCTGTTCCCCTGGAACAGTCGGGTACTCCTGAGTCCAAAACACCACAGTTGCCTCCTTCCGGCGCCCCGTGGACACGGTTCGACCGCTGGTTGCAGCGTCCGCGCTCCGCGGCCCTGGTCGTCCTCTGGCTCAGCCTCTATCTCGTACTGACGACCAACTGGCCGCTCTGGAACGAGCTGGCCCGCATCGGCGGCGGGCCCAGCAGTTACATGTCGACGGTCGTGTCGATGAGCCTGCTCACGCTGTGCGGCTCGGCGGCGATCCTGTCGTTCACAGCCTGGTCGCGCTGGATGAAGCCGCTGTGGCTGCTGGTGGTGGTGCTGGCCGCGGTGGTGCAGCACTACATGCTCCAGTACCGCGTGGTGATGGACCCCAGCATGATCGCCAACGCGCTGCAGACCGACCCCAACGAGGCGCGCGACCTGCTGAGCTGGCGCATGGCCTTCAACGTGGCGGCGGTGGTGGTGCCCGCCGCATGGCTGATCTGGCGGGTGCGCATCGTGCCCATGCGGCTGCTGCCCAAGCTTGCGCGCAACGTCGGGCTGCTGCTGCTGTCCATCCTCGTGGCGGTGGGCACCGCGGTCGCCATGAACCGCGAACTGGCGCCGCTCATGCGCAACAACGTGCACCTGCGCTACATGATGAACCCGATCGCGACGATCTATTCGACCGGCTCGCTCTTCATCAAGCCTCTTTTCAAGCGCAGCGGCAAGCTGGTCTCCATCACCGCCGGAACCGAGCTGGGCGCGAGCTATGCCGCGCAGGCCAGGCCGCCGCTGTTCGTGGTGGTGGTGGGCGAGACGGCGCGCGCCGACCACTTCGCGCTCAATGGCTACGCGCGCGACACCACGCCCGAGCTGGCCAAGCGCGGCGTGCTGAGCTACCGCGAGGTGCGCTCCTGCGGCACCAACACCCTGGCTTCGGTGCCCTGCATGTTCTCGCCGCTGGGCAAGGAAGGCTACGAATCGCGCAAGGACGACTACGAAACCCTGGTCGACGTGCTGCAGGCCGCCGGCCTGGCCGTGTTCTGGCTCGACAACCAGGCCGGCTGCAAGGGCGTGTGCGAGCGCATTCCCAACGCGTCGGCCTTCGCCGGGCTCGACCCTGCCACCAAGAAGGCACTGTGCGACGGCGACGAGTGCCTCGACGACGTGATGCTCAAGGGCCTGGACGAGCGCATCGCAGCCCTGCCTGCCGAGCGCCGTGCCAAGGGCGTGGTGCTGGTGATGCACCAGATGGGCAGCCACGGGCCTGCCTACTACAAGCGATCGGCGCCCGACGTGAAGCGTTTCCTGCCCGAGTGCAAGACCAACGCGCTGGCCGACTGCGCCCATGCCGAGCTGATGAACGTGTACGACAACTCCATCGTGCAGACCGACCGCTTCCTCGCCCAGACCATCGACTGGCTCAAGGCGCAGTCGAAGCAGTACGACCCGGCGATGCTCTACATCAGCGACCACGGCGAATCGCTCGGCGAGTTCGGCCTGTTCCTGCACGGCGTGCCCTACAGCTTCGCGCCCGATGCACAGAAGCACGTGCCCATGATCACCTGGTTCAGCGAGGGCATGAGCCAACGGCGCAAGCTCTCTCGCTCGTGCATGGAAGCGGGGCTCGACGCACCGCTCACGCACGACAACCTGTATCACACGGTGCTGGGCGTGATGGACGTGACCACGCCGACATACAAGCCTGCGCTGGACGCGCTGGCTTCCTGCCGCGGCAAGGGCTGAAGGATCGGGAACGGATTACCGGACGCAGAGGACGCGAAGGTTTCGCAGAGGACGCGAAAAAGAAAACCGGATTTTTGTCGGACTCTTTTGCGCCCTTCGCGCGCCCTTCGCGCGATCTTCGCGTCCTCCGCGTCCCGCCGGTCCCTTCACATTTCCCGGCCTATTTCTTCTCGCGCGGCACCCGCCCCATCAGGAAGAACTCGTTGTTCGGCTGCATGCCGCTGAAGCTGGCGAGCCGGTTGCTCAGTCCGAAGAAGGCGGTGATGGCGGCGATGTCCCAGATGTCCTCGTCGTCGAAGCCGTGGGCGTGCAGCGGCGGAAAGTCGCTCTCGTCGATCTCGTGCGAACGCTCGCAGACCTTCATCGCGAAGTCGAGCATCGCGCGCTGGCGCGGTGTGATGTCGGCCTTGAGATAGTTGACCGCCACCTGGTCGGCCACCAGCGGCTTCTTCTCGTAGATGCGCAGCAGGGCGCCATGCGCCACCACGCAGTAGAGGCACTTGTTGGCCGCGCTGGTGGTGGTGACGATCATCTCGCGGTCGCCCTTGGTGAGCGAGCCTTCCTCCTTGAGCATCAGTGCGTCGTGATAGGCGAAGAAGGCGCGCCACTCGGCCGGACGGCGCGCGAGGCCGAGGAACACGTTGGGCACGAAGCCGGCCTTTTCCTGCTCGGCGAGGATCGCGGTGCGGATGTCCGCGGGCAGGTCTTTCAGGTCGGCGAGGGGATAGCGGTTGGTCGTCGTCATTTCGTCTCCGTGGTTGTCGTGGTCGCGGCGCCTTCTTGAAAGCGTTCTGAAAGCTGCCGCGCCGCTTCCATCATAGGCAAGCAGCTTTCCTACAGGGCGTGGCGCGAGCGGCCGCGATGATCGAGGCTCGCACAACAACACGCGGCAAGCGCCGCACATAACGCGATGAAAGACGGGTCCAATCCTGGCCGGCGCAGCTTCCTGCGGCGGTCCATTG
>CAJYQC010000314.1 GCA_913776885.1 uncultured Variovorax sp. | reverse complement strand
GGATGCTGCCGCTGCTGGGCGTGCTCTCGCTGAAGGCGCGCGACATCGTGGGCTTCACCTTCCTGCAGTTGCTGATTCACACGCCACTGGTGCTCTTCATGCTCTGGTTCTTCGGCCGCACGCTGAGCTATGTCGCGCCGGTGATGCCCTGAGCCGAACAGGGTCTGGATGCAAGTGACGACGACCACACCGGCAGCCCAAACCAGGCAGGGTTACTGCACGCTCTGCCGCTCCCGCTGCGGCACCCTCAACGAGGTGCGCGGCGACACGCTGGTGTCGGTGCGGCCCGACCCCTCGCACCCTACCGGCCAGGCGATGTGCATGAAGGGCAAGGCCGCGCCCGAGCTCGTGCACAGCCCGCACCGCCTGCTCTACCCGATGCGCCGCACCAGGCCCAAGACCGAAGCGGACCCGGGCTGGGTGCGCATCGGCTGGGACGAGGCGCTGGCAGAGACCGCGCAGCGCCTGGGCGCCATCAAGGCCGAGAGCGGCGCGGAGTCGGTGGTGTTCGCCGTGACCACGCCCAGCGGCACGCCGCTCGCGGACAGCATCGACTGGATCGAGCGCTTCGTGCGCCTGTTCGGCAGCCCCAACATCTGCTACGCGACCGAGATCTGCAACTGGCACAAGGACTTCGCGCACGCCTTCACCTTCGGCTGCGGCATGCCCGCGGCCGACTACGCGCAGGCCGAGCTGATCGTGCTGTGGGGCCACAACCCCGCGAACACCTGGCTGGCACAGGCCAATGCCATCGGCCGGGGCCGCGCGAACGGGGCGAAGATGGTGGTGATCGATCCCCGCCCCACAGCGCTCGCACGGCAGGCCGACGCCTCGCTGCCCGTGCGGCCCGGCACCGATGCGGCACTGGCGCTGGGGCTGATCCACCTGCTGATCGCGGACGCGCGCTTCGACGAAGACTTCGTGCGCGCCTGGACCAACGCCCCCTTGCTGGTGCGCGGCGACAACGGACACTTCCTGCGCGAGCGGGACCTGTGGCCCGATGCCCAGGACAACCGCTTCATGGTGTGGAACGAGGCGCTCGCCCGCGCGGTGCCTTACGACACGGCGCAGGCAGCACAAGCCCAGGACGCTGTCCACTTCCGCCTGCGCGGCGCGGTCGAGATCGATGCCGGCGCGCACCGCCTGTCGTGTGCTCCTGCCTTCGAACTGCTGGCCCAGGGCTGCGCCGCCTACACGCCGCAGGAGGTCGAACGCATCACCGGCGTTGCCGAAGCCCCGCTGCGCGCGGTTGCAGAGCTCTTCGGCACCCGCCGCCGCGTGGCCTATCACGCCTGGACTGGCATCGGCCAGCACACCAACGCCACGCAAGCCGAACGCGCAGTCGCCACGCTGTATGCACTGTGCGGCAGCTTCGACCGCATCGGCGCGAATCGCGTTCGCACAGGTCCGCGCGTCAACGCCGTCAACTCCCTCTCGCTGCTGCCACAGGCGCAGCGCGCCAAGGCGCTCGGCCTGGCCGAACGCCCGATCGGCCCGCCAGCGCACGGCTGGGTCACGGCGCGCGACACCTACCGCGCGATCCTAGAAGGCGAGCCCTACAAGGTGCGCGCGATGATGGCCTTCGGCACCAACCTGCCGGTGTCGCAGGCCGACACCGCGCTCGCGCACCGGGCGCTGTCGCAGCTCGAGTTCCACGTGCACTGCGACATGTTCGAAACACCCGCCGCCAGGTACGCCGACATCCTGCTGCCGGTCAACACGCCATGGGAGCGCGAAGGCCTGCGCGTCGGCTTCGAGATCGACGACCGCGCGGCCGGCTGGGTGCAGTTGCGCCAGCGCATGGTTGCGCCGCGCGGCCAATCGCGCTCGGACAACGACGTGCTGTTCGAACTGGCGACCCGCCTCGGCATGGGCGACGGCTTCTTCGGCGGCAGCCTCGACGCGGGCTGGAACCACATGCTCGAGCCGCTCGGCCTCACGGTCGACCAGTTGCGCGCCAGGCCCGAAGGCATCGCATGCCCCATCGACGCAGGCGAGCAGAAGTACAGCCGGGCCACACCCACCGGCGTGCGCGGCTTCGACACCCCTACTCGCCGCGTCGAGCTCTATTCCGAAACGCTGCTGCGCCACGGCCAGCCGCCGGTCGCCGCCTTCGTCGAGCCGTCCGACACGCCGCGCGATGCGAAGGCCACGCGCCAGGGCCGCTTCCCGTATGTCCTGAGTTCGGCCAAGAACGGCTTCTACTGCCACAGCCAGCATCGCAGCCTGCCTTCGCTGCGCAAGCGTGCGCCCGATCCGGTGGCCGAGCTGAGCCCCGCGCTGGCAGCCGCCAAGGACATCGTGGACGGCGACTGGATGCGCATCCGAACGCGCGTGGGCGAGGCGCGCTTCGTCGCGCGCGTCACGCCGCAGCTGGCGGACGACGTCATCGTGGCCGAATTCGGCTGGTGGCAGGGCTGCCCCGAACTCGACCGCGAGGGCCTGCCGGTCGAAGGCGCGCTGGGCAGCAACTTCAACGCGCTGATATCCGCCGACAGCTGCGACCCAGTGAGCGGCTCGGTGCCGCATCGATCCTTTCTCTGCGACATCGAACGCGACCCGGCGACCGAAACGCGGCAGCGCAAGTGGACCGGCTACCGCCCTTTTCGCATCAGCGAACTCCGGCGCGAGGCCGATGGCGTGCTGGGCATCCATTTCGAGCCGGCCGATGGCGGCGAGCTGCCCGACTACCGCCCCGGGCAGCATGTCGAGATGCAGTTGCATCTGGACGATGGCGCGCCAGTCACGCGGGCCTACTCGCTCACGGGAGCGGCCGAGGTGCCGGGCCGGCGCAGCTACAGCGTGGCGGTGCGCCACCAGCGCGGCCAGTCGGCCGATGGCACGCCGCACGAAGGGCGCGTATCGAGCCATCTGCACCGTGCGTTGAAGGTCGGCGACACCCTCGCACTGCGCGCGCCGTCAGGCAGCTTCGTGCTGCCGCGCCATTCGCCGCAGCCGCTGGTGTTCTTCGCGGGCGGCATCGGCATCACGCCCTTCATCAGCCTGCTCGAATCGCTGCCAGACGGGGCGCAGGGGCCGGCCATCTGGCTCTACTACGCCAACCTGAACAGCGGCACCCACGCCTTTCGCGAACGCATCGCGCAGCACCGCGCGCGGCTGCCGCACTTGCGGGTCGTCGATCACTACAACGCAGCGCGGCCGCAGGAGCGCATCGGCATGGACTACCAGTCGGACCGCTACATCGACGCAAGCGTGGTCGACGATGCGCTGATCGCGCAGCGCGCCCGCTTCTACATGTGCGGACCGCCCGCCATGATGGACGCCGTGACCGCGGGACTGGTGGCGCGAGGCGTTCCGCGCTTCGACATCTTCAGCGAGGTGTTCCGCTCGCCTGCCGCGCCGCCGACCGATGGCGACCAGCGCTTCAGCGTCAGCTTCGCGCGTTCGGGCCACGCCCCAGCGACCTGGACGCCCGCCCGAGGCACGCTGCTGACCTTCGGCGAATCGCTCGGCCTGCAGATGGCCAGCGGCTGCCGCGTGGGCCAGTGCGAGAGCTGCTCCGTGCGCCTGCTGGCCGGCAAGGTCCGCCACCTGCACGGGAGCGAGCCTGAGGACCCTGCCACGTGCCTGACTTGCCAGGCCGTTCCCCTCGAAGACGTGGTGCTCGATGCATGACCGCCGGCACTTCCATTCACTCGAATCCATCCGCAATCCCATGAAAATCATCGATACGGAAAGCACCCGCCGCGCACTGCCCTTCGACCGGCTGATCCCGGCACTTCGGGAGATGTTCGTCGCCGGCTGCGAGGTGCCGCTGCGGCACACGCATTCGCTGCAGGCCGCAGCAGACGGCCCGCCGCGCACCGTGCTGGTCATGCCGGCGTGGCAGCACGACCGCTACCTGGGCATCAAGACCGTGACCATCTTTCCCGACAATGCCCGGCGCGGCCTGCCCGGACTGTTCTCGACCTATGTGCTGTACGACGCAAGCACCGGCCAGCCGCTGGCGCAGATCGACGGCAACGAGATCACTTCGCGGCGCACCGCTGCCGCATCGGCGCTGGCCGCTTCCTATCTCGCGCCCGCCGACGCGCGCAGCCTGCTGGTCGTGGGCTGCGGGCGGGTCGGCAGTCTCATTCCCGAGGCGTACCGGGCCGTGCGTCCCGTCGAGCGGGTGGTGGTCTGGGACCGCGATGAGAACGCGGCGACGGCACTCGCCGCGCGGCTGTGCGCACAGGACATCGATACGGCCGTGGCGCCGGACCTCGCCCAGGCGGTGAACGACGCCGACATCGTGAGCTGTGCCACTCTGGCGACGCAGCCTGTCGTGCAAGGCGCCTGGCTGAGGCCGCGCAGCCACCTCGACCTGATCGGCAGCTTCACGCCGCAGATGCGCGAAGCCGACGATGCCTGTTTCGCAGGTGCACGGCTGTTCGTCGATACCCAGGAAGCGTTGCAGAAGAGTGGGGAACTGCTCGGGCCGATGTCGCGCGGCGTGTTCACCGCCGTAGACGTGGCGGGGGAATTGGCTGATCTTGCCGCGGGAAGGGTCCAGGGGCGCGTCGAGAGCGATGGCCGCACAGTCTTCAAGGCGGTCGGCACCGCGCTGGAAGACCTGGCCGCTGCAGTGTTGATCTACGAAGCGTCCGAGCGGAGCTGAGGCACTTCAGCTGAGCACCGACGCATTCGGCCGGCGAAGTTCCACGCTTGCGGGCGCTTGCGGCTCACCAGGAATGCGGCAGCAGTGCCAGTACCGCGGCCGCCTGCAGCCGGCGTATCGCGCGCACAGGCTGGTAGCCGTGCGGAGCGCGCCGGGCCAAGGCGCGCGGCGAAGTCTCGGGAATGCACCAGGCCTTGGTCGTGAGGTCGAGAACACGCCGCGCCTGGGCGGCCGGAGACAGGTAATGGGTGCGCAGTTGCATGGGAAAGGAATCGAATGAGAGCCTGGGCTCGATTCTGCAAAGCGCACCGGCTTCTGCCAAAGACGGATTTCAAGTTTCCTGATGCGGTCCTCGATTCAACACGCGCCAGCCTCAGGCGAAATCGGTCGACGGCTTCTCCCAGAGGTTCACGTTGGTTGCGTCCGGCAGGTCTTTCTCGATCCAGCGGTTGAACAGGTTGCCGGTGCCTGCATGCAAGCAGGCCCACGGCTGCGGATCACGTGTTGGCAAAGGCCGCGCAGGCGGCAGCTATGACGTCTACGCCCACATCGACGACTACGCGCCCGCTTCCTGTCTCGCACACATGAAGACGGCGCTGCAAATGCCTAGAAGCTCGCTATTTCGGCGCAGCCTCCCCGCCTGCCACCGCCCTGCTCTCCACCAGCCCCTCCCTCGGCAGCAGCAGTGCCAGCGCAATCACGCCGAGGCTCACGACCAGCATCGCCACGAAGGTGAGGTGCAGCGATCCGCCCAGCGCGAGGCGGATGGCCGAATCGTCCGCGACGGAGCCGTGCACGCCCTGCAGCAGCATGCGCAGTTGCTCGTCGGAGAACATCGGCCGGCCGTCGCCGTGCGTGAGCCCGAAGTTGAAGACCGCCCCGAAGAAGGCAGCGCCCAGCGCGCTGCCGAGGTTGCGCGAGAACACGTTCGATGCGGTGGCGATGCCGCGCTGCGCGAGGTCGACGCCCTCCTGGATCAGGATGAGCGAGCTCAGGCTCATCACGCCCATGCCCAGTCCGATGATGAAGGAGCCGATCGCAGGAAGCACGGGAGAGCTGCCCGAGCCCAGCAGCACGAAGGTCGAGGCGCCCACCGGAATCAGCGCTGCGCCGGTCACCACCATGCGCCACAGGCCGATGCGGTGGAAGGTGCGCGAGGTCAGCGTCGCGCCGATGGGCCAGCCCAGCATGACCATCGTGAGCGTGAGGCCGGCCGTGACCGAGGAGCGCTCCAGCACCACCTGCACGTACATCGGCAGGAAGGTGGTGATGCCGATCAGCACCATGCCGGCGAGCATGGCCGCGCCGTTGACGATGGCGATCATCCGCGCGCCCCACAGGCGCAGCGACACCATCGGGTCGGCCGCGCGGAGCTCCTGCGCGATGAAGAGCACCAGCGTGACGGCGAACAACCCGGCCCACGCCAGCGCCACGCCCGAGTTGCCCACGCCGAATTCGGTGAGCGCGATCATCAGCGCCGCGATGCCGATGGTGAAGAGCACCGCGCCCACCAAGTCGATGGACGAGCGCCGCACCGTGGGTGCCTCGTGCAGGAAGAACCAGAAGCCGGCCGCAGCGGCCAGGCCGATCGGCACGTTGACCCAGAAAATCCACGCCCACGAGAGCTTCTGCACGATGAGAGCGCCGATCATCGGCCCCAGTACCGCCGACACCGCCCACACGCTCGCGAGCCAGCCCTGCACCTTGCCGCGCTCGCGCACCGGGTAGAGGTCGCCCACGATGGTGAGCGCCACCGGCTGTATCGCGCCCGCGCCGATGCCCTGTATGAGCCGGAAGCAGATCATGGCCGGCATCGACCACGAGAAGCCCGCGAGCACCGAGCCGACGACGAAGACCGCGATGCCCACGAACATGATCGGCTTTCGGCCGTAGAGGTCGGACAGTTTGCCGAAGACGACCGTCATCGCGGTCTGCGCCAGCAGGAAGGAGGCGAACACCCAGCTGTACAGATGCAGCCCGCCCAGCTCGGAGGCGATCTGCGGCATCACGGTGGAGACGATGGTGGCTTCTATGGCCACCATCGCCATGGAGGCCATGATCGAGGCGATGACCAGTGGGCGGCTTGTTGTTCTGGGGGTCGTGGAGGTCATGAGCGGTGCATGCTATAGACGGCACGAGCCCCTGTCGCTGGCTCGGGCTCTCGGGCGCCCGAGCCGTGCGAGCTCAACCGGCGTTGAGCGCCGAGGTGCCGTCGTAGATGTAGCGGCGCGACCAGGGCAGCGTCTTCGCCGGCCGGCCCGCCTTGCGCCCGACGACCTGGTAGATCGCCACGTCGTCGTTCTCGAAGGCATAGGCGCAGCCGGCGAGGTACACGCGCCAGATGCGGAACTTCTCTTCGTCGACCAGCGCGCGCGACTTGTCGCTGTTGGCCTCGTAGGCGTCGCTCCAGAAGCGCAGCGTCTGCGCGTAGTGGCGGCGCAGGTTCTCCACGTCGAAGGCCTCCAGCCCGCCCTGCTGCATGGCCTGCAGCGCGAGGCTGATGTGCGGCAGCTCTCCGTTGGGGAACACGTAGCGGTCGATGAAGTCGCCGCCGCCGTAAGACACGCCGCCGCCTTCCGGGTCGGACGAAGTGATGCCGTGGTTCATCACCACGCCGTCGTCGGCCAGCAGCTGCTGCACGCGCCTGAAGTAGTCGGGCAGGTTCTTGCGGCCCACGTGCTCGAACATGCCGACGCTGGTGATGCGGTCGAACTGGCCGGTCACGTCGCGGTAGTCCTGCAGGCGGATCTCGATGCGGTCCTGAAGGCCCGCGGCCTTCACCCGCTCGGTCGCGAGGTCGAACTGGTTCTGCGAGAGCGTCACGCCCACGCAGCGCGCGCCGAACTTCTGCGCCGCGCGGATCACCAGCGCACCCCAGCCGCAGCCGATGTCCAGCAGGGTCTGGCCCGGCTTCAGCTCGATCTTGGTGAGGATGTGGTCGATCTTCTTGAGCTGCGCGGTGGCGAGGTCTTCATCGCCGTTCTCGAAGTAGGCGCACGAATACACCATGTTCGGGTCGAGCCACAGCTGGTAGAACTCGTTGGAGACGTCGTAGTGGTACTGGATGGACTTCTTGTCCGAGGACCTGGTGTGCGTGAAGTAGCGCGCCACGTTCTGCAGCCCCCTGCGGTTGCGCTGGTTATTTTCTTTGCGCTGGCGCTCGGCTTTGC
>CAJYQC010000313.1 GCA_913776885.1 uncultured Variovorax sp. | reverse complement strand
TTCACCACGCGCGGTGCCGGCGCCTCGGAGCCTGTGGCGCCCAACGACAGCGAGGCGGGGCGCGCGAAGAACCGCCGGGTGGAGCTGATCCGGCTCTGAGCCGGGCCATGGCGGCGTGCCTCAGATGACGGGCACGCTCGCTTCCTTCAGCACCCGCAGCACGAAGTGCGACTTGCTGTGGCGGATGCCCGGGATCTTGTAGAGCTTCTCCCGCAGCAGCCGCTCGTAGTCGCGCGTGTCGCGCACGGCGATGCGGATGTAGTAGTCGTAGTCGCCGGAAACCAGGTAGGCCTCCTGGATCTCGGGGATGGTGGCGAGCGTGCGGCCGAAGTCGTAGAGCGTTTCGTCGGTATGGCTCTCGAGCGTGACCTGGACGATCACCGAGTCGTGATAGCCGAGCTTGGCCGGGTCGACGTCCACCGTGTAGCGCTTGATGACCCCCGTGGCCTCCAGCTTCTTGATGCGCGTCCAGCAGCTGGTGGGCGAGAGGCCGACCTCGTTGCCGATCTCCTGCAGGGTCTTGCGCGAGTCGAGCAGGAGCACCCGCAGGATCGCCAGGTCGGTCTTGTCGAAAGATCCTTCGCCGTCGCCCGGTGTTTGCCGATTGGTTTTCATGAATCGAGCTTAAAGAGCCAAAAGAAAGATGCATATTCTGCGCCCGAAACGGAAGAATCGACGGCATGCGACTGCTCGACCTACCCCCCACGTCCTCCCCGTCCCTCCACCCTGACACGAAGCCGGTACGCATCCGCAACGGCGCCCAGGCGCTGCTCGACACCCTCGTCGAGTGCGGCGTGGACACCATCTTCGGCTACCCCGGCGGGGCGGCGCTGCCGCTGTACGACGCGCTGCACGGCGAACCCCGGCTGCGCCACGTGCTGGTGCGCCACGAGCAGGCGGCCGTGCACGCGGCCGAGGGCTACGCGCGCAGCACCGGTCGCGTGGGCGTGGTGCTGGTCACTTCAGGGCCGGGCGTGGGCAACACCATCACCGGTCTGCTGGACGCGATGAGCGATTCGGTGCCGGTGCTGTGCATCAGCGGGCAGGTCGCCACCGCCGTCATCGGTACGCAGGCGTTCCAGGAAAGCGACGCGCTGGGCATGTCGCGCCCGGTGACGAAGTGGAACCGCCAGGTTCGTGCCGCCGACGACGTGCCCGCGCTGGTGCGCCGCGCGCTGGAGATCGCGTCGACCGGCCGCCCCGGACCGGTGCTGCTCGACGTGCCGAAGGACATCCAGCTGCAGCGCCTGGACCATGCCCCCGCGCCCGAACCGCTGCGCCCTCTGCGCACCAGCCGCACCGCGCTGCCGCCCAAGGCGATGGTGCAGCGCGCCGCCGATCTGCTTTCCACCGCGCGAAGGCCCGTCATCTACGGCGGCGGCGGACTGGTCAACTCCGGGCCGGCGGCCTGCGAAGCCTTCACAAGGCTGGTCAACCTGATGCACGCGCCGTGCACGCTCACGCTGATGGGGCTGGGCGCCTTCCCGGCGTCCGACCCGAAATTTATCGGCATGCTGGGCATGCACGGCACGCTCGAGGCCAACCTGGCGATG
Source organism: uncultured Variovorax sp. (assembly GCA_913776885.1). Taxonomy (GTDB): domain Bacteria; phylum Pseudomonadota; class Gammaproteobacteria; order Burkholderiales; family Burkholderiaceae_C; genus Variovorax. The sequence continues at coordinate 1,224 of CAJYQC010000313.1, read as the reverse complement.
CACGAGGCCGACCTGGTGGTCTGCATCGGCGCGCGCTTCGACGACCGCGTGACCGGCAAGCTCGACGAGTTCTGCCCGCACGCCCGCAAGATCCACATCGACATCGACCCCGGCAGCATCAACAAGGTGGTGCGCGTGGACGTGCCCATGGTGGGCGACTGCGCCGCGATCCTCGAGAGCCTGCTCGCGCTGCTGCCCGCCGAGGGCTTCGCGCCCGAGCGGCTGGCACCGTGGTGGGAGCGCATCGAACGCTGGCGCGCCGTCGACTGCCTGGCCTTCGAGCCGAAGGCCGGTTCGATCCTGCCGCAGCAGCTGATGTCGTCGCTGCAGCGCGCCGTTGCCGGGCGCAACGCCATCGTGTCGACCGACGTGGGCCAGCACCAGATGTGGGCCGCGCAGTACCTTCGCTTCGACAGCCCGCGCCGCTGGCTCACCTCCGGCGGCGCCGGCACCATGGGCTATGGGCTGCCCGCCGCCATCGGCGCGCAGATCGGCCACCCCGGCGCGCTCACCGTTTGCGTGAGCGGCGATGCCTCGGTGCTGATGAACATCCAGGAGCTCTCCACGGCAGTGCAGCACCGCGTGCCGGTGAAGCTGGTGCTGAGCAACAACGGCTACATGGGTATGGTGCGCCAGTGGCAGGAACTGAACCACGGCAACCGCCTGAGCCACAGCTGGAACGAGGCGCTGCCCGACTTCGTGGCGCTGGCCAAGGCCTTCGGCTGGGGTGCGCGGCGGGTGTGCGATCCGGCGGAACTCGAGGATGCACTGGCGGAATGCCTCGCGAGCGAGGGACCGTTCTTCCTCGACGTCCAGGTCGAAGCGCAGGAGAACTGCTTTCCGATGATGCCGTCGGGCCACGGCCACCACCGGGTGATGCTGGCGAAGGACCGCTGGTACGAGGAGGCTTGAGGGTCTTTTCCCCTCTCCCTCTGGGAGAGGGCTAGGGTGAGGGCGCTGTGCGATCGATGAGGTGCGGCCGTGGCGTTGAGGCCGATGCACTCACCCCGACCCTCTCCCCGAGGGGAGAGGGAGAGGAGGCCGCTCATGCATCAGTGAAGCTGGCGAAGGACCGCTGGTACGAGGAGGCTTGAAGGTCTTTTCCCCTCTCCCTCTGGGAGAGGGCTAGGGTGAGGGCTCTGTGCCATCGATGAGGCGCGGCCTTGGCGTTGAGGCCGATGCCCTCACCCCAACCCTCTCCCCGAGGGGAGAGGGAGCCGTGCG
>CAJYQC010000312.1 GCA_913776885.1 uncultured Variovorax sp. | reverse complement strand
CGGCGACCAGCTGCGATTTTCGTGGACGCTGGGACCGAGCGGCGCGGAGGACCTGATCCAGGGCACCGACTTCGCGCAGGTCGATGCGGGCAAGCTGCGTTCGGTGACCGGCTTCCTCGACAAGGTGCCGGTCGGCGCCTGAACGCAGGATGAACGCCGGAGACGGTTCCTAGTCCGTCGTACCCGCAGGCCGCCCGCGCCACAGCTTGCGGTAGACGGTCGCGCGGCTGATGCCCAGGGTCCGCGCAGCCTCTGCGACGTTGCCGCGAGCGTCGGCCACTGCCTTGCGGATCAGTGCGGCTTCCACGTCGCGCAGCCTCGGCCGGTTACCGGCCGACGGGCTCGCGGAGGCCGCCACGCCGCCGCCGTAGCGGGGCCGCACCTGTACCCGCAGGCCCGACCACAGCGGCACCTCGAGCACAGCGTCGCCTCGGCGGGCCGCGTCGAACATCATGTGCAGGGGAAGCGCGAACAGGTCGTTGAAGTTCAATGGCTGCCCGCCGAGGGGCAGCGGCTGGTGCAGCATCTGCCGGGCTGCCGCATTGGCACCGGTCACGCTGCCCACGGCGTCGATGCACAGCAGTCCCTCGCTGGCCTCGCCGCCCGAACTGCCGGGCCAGGCCAGGCGCAGCAGCAGTTCGCAGGGCTCGCGCATCAGGAGCATGTTCTCGATGTTGCGCGCCGACAGGGTCGCCAGGTGGCGCAGTTCGGGGCGCTCCACCACCTGGACGCCGGTCAGGTCGAGCATGCCGATGCAGTCGCCCTGCGGCCCGAAGAGCGGGGCGCCGGCGCAGCTGTAGACGCTGGTGTCGTCGAAGAAATGCTCGCCGCGGTGCAGCCACACCGATTCCTGCTCGGCCAGCGCGGTACCGATGGCGCTGGTGCCGATGGCGCGCTCCGACAGGTCGATGCCGATGCGGCCGATGTCCCTTGCGTAGCGGCTGGCTGCATCTGTTCCGTCGGGCAGGTTGCCCACGTCGCACACGATGCCCTCGGCGTCGGTCAGAACGGCGAAATAGCGGGTGTCGGCGATGGCGCGGGAGAGCTGCTCGATCACTGGGCGGGCCGCGGCCACCAGCGCCCGGTTGCGCTCGACGACGTCGTTGCCCGCCGAACGGCTCACGGGGTCGAACTGGACGCGCTGTTGCGGCCGGCGGCCGGCGTCGATGCAGCGCTGCCAGGAACGGGTGATCCAGGGATCGATGCCGGCAACCCCGCGCGCGCCGTGCGTGCGCCGGGGCGACTCGCCTTCTATCAATTCACGGCGGGCTTGGGCGATGGCCAGGGAACGCTCAGGAAGCTGCGAAACGATTGATAAGGACATCGTGGTTTTTCGCCCATGCGAGCAGGCTTTTCCCGGCCCGCCGGACGGCAGGCTGTTTCATTTTGAGAATTTCGCGCGCTCTGTGCAAGTGTCAAGGGTTTTGCCTAGGATAGTGCGAAAGGCCGGCATCCAAGATGCTCTCGCTCAAACAGCCATCACCTTTTACGGAGACAGCCAAATGCAGGTCGCTTTCAAGGTCAACGGCCGACAGGTCACGGTCGACGCTCCCCCCAACACCTTCCTCGTCCACGCTCTGCGCGAGCATCTGCATCTCACCGGCACGCACGTCGGCTGCGATACCGCCCAGTGCGGCGCCTGCACCGTCCACGTGAACGGCAGGGCCGTCAAGTCTTGCAACATCCTGGTGGCCCAGGCGGCCGGCACCGAAGTCACCACCATCGAGGGCATCGCCGAAGCCGACGGCACCATGCATCCGATGCAGGCGGCCTTCAAGGAGTGCCATGGCCTGCAATGCGGCTTCTGCACCCCGGGCATGGTCATGAGCGCCATCGACCTGTGCACCCACCATCCCAAGTCGAGCGAGACCGAGATCCGCGAGCTGCTCGATGGCAACCTGTGCCGCTGCACGGGCTACCAGAACATCGTCAAGGCAGTGAAGATGGGCGGCGAGGCCATGGCCTCCGGCGCTTCCGTCAAGGCAACGGCCGCGGCCTGAGGAGGGCGACATGGGCGCTTCCGATTTCTCGAACCTGCCGCACATCGGCGAGGCAGTCCGCCGCAAGGAGGATTACCGCTTCCTCACCGGCTCCGGCAACTACACCGACGACATCACGCTGGCCAACCAGAGCCACGCGGTCTTCGTGCGCTCGCCGCACGCCCACGCCGAGATCAAGTCGGTCGACACCGCCGAGGCGCTGAAGATGCCCGGCGTCATCGGCATCTTCAGCGGCAAGGACATCGAGGGCAAGATGGGCGGGCTGCCCTGCGGCTGGCTCATCAACAACCCCGACGGCACCCCGATGAAGGAGCCGATGCACCCGATCCTGGCCATCAAGAAGGTGCGCTACGTGGGCGACCACGTGGCCATGGTGGTGGCCGAGACGGTCGAGCAGGCCAGGAATGCCGCCGAGGCGGTGGTCGTCGACTACGAGGTGCTGCCCGCGCTGGTGAGCGTGGCCGACGCCGCGAAGAAGGCCGGCGGCGTCACGCTGCACGACGAAGCCCCTGACAACCAGTGCTACAAGTGGGCGCTGGGAGACAAGGCGGCGGTCGATGCGGTGTTCGCGAACGCCGCGCACGTGACCAGGCTCGACCTGGTCAACAACCGGCTGGTGCCCAACCCCATCGAGCCGCGCGTGGCCATCGGCAGCTACAACCGCGCCGGCGACGACTACACGCTGTACGTCTCCAACCAGAACCCGCACGTCGAGCGCCTGCTGATGACGGCCTTCGTGCTGGGCCTGCCGGAGCACAAGGTGCGGGTGATCGCGCCCGACGTGGGTGGCGGCTTCGGCTCCAAGATCTTCCTGTATGCCGAAGACGTGTGCCTGACCTGGGCCGCCAGGCAGCTCAACCGCAACATCAAGTGGACGGCCGAGCGTTCGGAGTGCTTCCTGTCGGATGCGCACGGGCGTGACCACGTGAGCCATGCCGAGATGGCGATGGACAAGGACGGCAAGTTCCTGGCGATGCGCGTGCACACCGACGCCAACCTGGGCGCCTACCTGTCGACCTTCTCGACGGCGGTGCCGACCATCCTCTACGCCACGCTGCTGGCGGGCCAGTACACCACGCCGCAGATCTACGTCGAGGTCGATGCCTGGTTCACCAACACCGCGCCGGTCGACGCCTACCGCGGGGCAGGGCGGCCCGAGGCCACCTACCTGCTGGAGCGCCTGGTCTCGCGTTGCGCCTGGGAAATGAACCTGGGGCAGGACGAAATCCGCAAGCGCAACTTCATCACCGCGTTCCCATACCAGACGCCTGTGGCGCTGCAGTACGACACCGGCGACTTCCATGCCTGCATGGACAAGGCCCGCGTGCTCGCGGAGGTCGACGGCTACGCGGCGCGCAAGGCCGCGAGCGAAGCCGGCGGCAAGCTGCGCGGCATCGGCTACTCGAGCTACATCGAGGCCTGCGGCATCGCGCCGTCGAACATCGCAGGCGCCCTCGGCGCACGTGCGGGCCTGTTCGAATGCGGCGAGATCCGCGTGCACCCGACCGGCAGCGTCACGGTGTTCACCGGCTCGCACAGCCACGGGCAGGGCCATGAGACCACCTTCGCACAGGTCGTGGCGGCACGGCTGGGCATTCCGGTCGAGAACGTCGACGTGGTACACGGCGATACCGGCCGCGTGCCCTTCGGCATGGGCACCTACGGGTCGCGCTCAATCTCGGTGGGCGGCGCGGCCATCATGAAGGCGCTCGACAAGATCGAGACCAAGGCCAAGAAGATCGCCGCGCACCTGATGGAGGCCAGCGACGCCGACGTCGAGTTCGCCAACGGCGAGTTCACGGTCAAGGGCACCGACAAGAAGATCCCGTTCGGCCAAATTGCGCTCACGGCCTACGTGCCGCACAACTACCCGCTCGACAAGCTCGAGCCCGGCCTGAACGAGACCGCCTTCTACGACCCGACCAACTTCACCTTCCCGGGCGGCACCTACATCTGCGAGGTCGAGGTCGACAAGCAGACCGGCGAGGTGCGCGTGGACCGCTTCACCGCGGTGGACGACTTCGGCACCATCATCAATCCGATGATCGTCGAGGGCCAGGTGCACGGCGGCCTGGTGCAGGGCATCGGCCAGGCGCTGCTGGAGAACTGCGTCTACGACAACGAGACCGGCCAGCTGCTCACCGGCAGCTTCATGGACTACGCGATGCCGCGCGCGGGCGACTTTCCGCAGTTCAAGCTCGACACGGTGTGCACCCCGTGCACGCACAACCCGCTGGGCACCAAGGGCTGCGGCGAGGCCGGCGCCATCGGCTCGCCGCCGGCCGTCATCAATGCCGTGCTCGATGCGCTGGCGCCGCTGGGCGTGAAGGACTTCGACATGCCTGCCACCCCGGCGCGCGTGTGGGAAGCCATGCAGCGCGGCAG
>CAJYQC010000311.1 GCA_913776885.1 uncultured Variovorax sp. | reverse complement strand
GATCGACGACGCGATCGAGGCCGACCGCGTGTTCACGATGCTGATGGGCGACGAAGTTGAGCCGCGCCGGGAGTTCATCGAGCAGAACGCGCTGCGGGCGGCGAATATCGACGTTTGATTCTTGTCGTCGTCGAATGACGGAGGAAGTGCGAAAGGGCGCTCGTCTGGAGCGCCTTTTTTTTATTGAAGAAGCAGGAGTCGCATCTGGATCAGCTTCTGTTCCATTGGCGCCGCGCCCTCATGAAGCGCTTCGATCTGGTGCTCGACAACCGGACAAACGCGTTACGTAAATCTTCTACAAGCACGTGATCCCAACCGCGGCGCGTTCGACAACGACTCCGAGCCATGGGTCAAAGTCCAGGACCGCGATGTGCGCTTCATACCGCCTGACAAGGTCTTGAACCGCGAACTCGAGGTTCGACACCGGGGTCGGCGCACTGAAAATTGGGCGTCGCTGAATGCCGCGAAGGTCGGCACATTCCTCAAAAGCAAACGCAAGACCGTCCAGGCCAGCCGAAAAGCCATGAGACTTCCGTCAGGGAAATAGCCTGGTTGACAGCGCAGCAGCGAAAAACTCCTTTCGATCAGGCGCGACGCGAAGGTCCACAGTGAGATTCGGACACCCCGGATCCGCGCTTCCGCGCCCAGAGCCGCAGATCACGAGCGGAAGTCATTCGGCGACCTCCTCTGCCAAGTCGAGGCAATATCCCTGCCCATAGACGGCTCGCAGGCTCACGCCACGCCTGGCATCGAGCTGAAGCTTCCTGCGCAAGCGGTACATCTGGCTGTCTAACGTTCGGGACGGCTCCTCCTCGGTTTCGTAGCCTGCCGCCTCGAGCAGATGCGCCCGTGACACGGTCTGCCCCAGTCGATTGAACAGCAGTTGCACGAACTCGAACTCGCGAGACGTCAGGACATGGGTCTCGGCCTCCGCGCCCGGCGCGGCCAGGTAGCTGATCGACCGTGCGCCCGCATCCAGTGTCCACCGCCCGATCGACAGGGGAGCGCGCACCGGGGCTCCGCGGCCGCTGTGAACGAGCCGCTGCACACGCGCGCGCAGTTCCAGGGGCCGGAACGGCTTGGTCACGTAGTCGTCAGCGCCTGCGAGAAGCGCGTCGGCAACGTCCTGCTCTGTCCCTCGCGAACTCAACATCAGCACCGGCACGCGGCTGGATTTCCAGGTGCGCAGCCAGCGCAGCAACTTCATGCCGTCGAGGGAAGAAACGGACCAGTCCAGGATCAGCAGGTCGAACGACTCCCGGCGCAGCAGGCGCTGGAGTTGCGCGCCATCGTCGAAGACCTGGCAACGCACCGTATCTGCACACCCCAGGTGCTGGACAAGTGTGCGCACCAGCAACTCCTGCTGGACCGGGTCGCCTTCGAGGATGGCAATACGCATGGTGAGACACGAAGAAAAGGCGAGATTCTGGAGTCAATGCGCTCCGTCAAATCTGACGAATTTTCGCGATGTCAAGAAGGTGAAAGTATTAGACAAATGTCACGAAGTGATGATGAAAGGTTTCCAAAATTTCGCGAAATCTGACATCGAGAGTGCAACAAAAGACCTCCACGACCACCATGCGCCCTCTTCCCAATCCTCGAAGAGGTACCCATGAACAGGATCTCCAGCTCGCAATGGGGCCGGCCGCGTGGCACGCGGATCGCCAGGCCGAGGCCCCTTCAAGCCACCGGCCAATCGAACCGCCTCCGTTCGTGGCGCCCGAGTGGCCGCGCCACAGCGATCGCACTGGCCGTTTCGGCGCTCGCAGCGCCCGCGTGGGCGGCCGATGCCGTCTGCGTCAACCCTGCCACCGGCACGCCAGTCGGAACTTTGGCGAGCGCCACGAACGACCAGGTCGCATGCGGCCAGGGAGCCGTCGCGTTCGGGACAGGTACCGTCGCCATCGGGCTCGACGCAGGCAAGGGGAGCACGGCCGTCGGCAATTCCCACAACACCTTCGTCGGATACGACGCGGGGCTTCAGCTCAGGGGCGACAGCAACACCGCCCTTGGTGCCAGTGCCGCGGTGAACTCCGTGGGCAGCAACAACACTGCCATCGGACTCAGTGCGGGCTCCCAGGTCAACGGGAACTCCAATATCGGCATCGGCGTGAACGGCGGCCTTGGCACAACCGGCTTCTCCAACGTGGGCGTCGGCAGTTCGGCAGGCCAGGGCAGCAATGGCAGTTTCAATGTGGCCATGGGCGGCCTAGCGGGCATGAGCGTGACCGGCAGCAACAACATCGCCATCGGGCTGAGCGCCGGCAGTTCGGTGAAGACGAACAACACGATTTCCCTCGGCAACGCGGCAACTGCTCGCAGCACCGACTCGGTCGCCATCGGCACAAGCGCGAACACAGCTGGTGTGGCCGGCATCGCGATAGGCCAACAAGCCAATGCGCAGGGGAATTCTTCCTTGGCCATCGGCCCAGGCGCGCAAGCAACAGGTATCAGCAGCATCAGCATCGGTACGGGCAACGTGGTCAGCGGCAACCGCTCCGGCGCCATCGGCGACCCGTCCATCATCAACGGCGCCAACAGCTACAGCGTGGGCAACAACAACACCATCGGCTCGACCACTGGCGACGCCTTCGCGCTGGGCAACAACATCTATCTTGGCGCCACCGCCGCCGGAGCAGACACCTCGGCCGTCAGCGGCGCGGTGGCGCTGGGCAGCAACAGCAGCGTGACACAGCCGGGCGGCGTTGCTCTGGGCCAGGGCTCGATCGCCAACCGGGCAGCAGGCGTCGGTGTCTACGTACCGCCGGGCAGTTCGGCCTCGGACAGCACCAACATCACCAACACGAAGAGCAGCCTGGCGGCCGTCTCTGTAGGCTCAACCGGCAACACCCGCCAGATCACCAACGTAGCGGCGGGTCTTGCGAACACGGACGCGGTGAACGTGTCGCAATTGCGTGCCGTGGCAAACGCGGCCGCAACCGGAGCAGTGCACTACTACAGCGTCAATGATGGCGGCATCCAGGGAGCCAATTACAACAACAGCGGCGCCACAGGATTCAATGCGCTGGCGGCGGGCATCGGCGCCAGCGCCGCAGGCTCTCAATCCACCGCCGTCGGCATGAACGCCAATGCCGCCACAGACGGCACGACCGCCATCGGCTTCGGCAATGTCGCGTCCGACCTGCAGGCCACCGCGATCGGCTACGGTAACGAGGCCACCCGAAGCACCACAGTCGCGGTCGGCGCGCAGAATCACGCAACCGGGGTCCAGACAGTTGCCGTAGGCACCATCAACACGGCATCGGGGCTTCAGAGCACGGCCATGGGTGCGTTCAACAACGCCACCGGCGACTACAGCATCTCGGTGGGTTCGATCAACGAGGCGTCAGGTCACACGTCGACCGTGATCGGGCGACTGTCCAAGAGCTCCGGCGCCGGCGCGGTGTCGATCGGCAACAACAACACGGTCGCCCAGGACAACACCTTCGTGCTGGGCAACGGCGTGACGACCACGCAGGCCAACAGCGTGGTGCTGGGCAACGCCAGCGTGGACCGCGCGGTTGCCAAGGTCAGCAGCGCCACGGTGCCGACCACAGTCGCCACCCTCAATCCGGACGGTACGGTGACCTACACAGCCGGCCCGGTACTCACCTACGGCAACTTCGCCGGCGCCGCCCAGGCCGTGGGCGTGGTCAGCGTCGGCTCGCCCAGTGCCACCCGTCAGATCATCAATGTCGCTCCCGGCGAAATCAGTGTCACCAGCACCGATGCCGTGAACGGCAGCCAGCTGTACTCGCTGGCCAACACGGTGACGGCGTTGAACGGCAACATCACCACCATCGTCAACAACGCCAATACGCACTTCTACAGCGTTAACGGCGGCGCGAGCGCGGACGGCAACTACGCCAACAACGGCGCCACGGCCAAGGGCTCCATCGCCTCGGGCATCGGCGCCTCGGCCACCGCGACCAACTCGGTGGCGATGGGCACCAACGCCTCGGCCACCACCGGCAACAGCGTGGCGCTGGGCGCCAACAGCACCACCGGTGCAACGACTTCCACCTCGGGCACCAATATCCGGGGCACGGACTACACCTTCGCCGGGGGCACGTCGACCGGAGTGGTGAGCGTGGGCTCGGTAGGCGGCGAGCGCCAGGTCACGAACGTCGCGGCCGGCCAGCTCAGCGCCACCAGCACGGATGCGGTGAACGGCAGCCAGCTGTACGCCACCAACACCGCCATCAACAACCTGGCCATCCAGGCGGGCGCGGGCATCAACGTGACGACCGCGCAGACGGGCACTGGCATCGCCGTCGGCACCAGCGTGGCGAACGTGGGCCCGGGCGGCACGGCCACGTACACGGCGGGCAACAACATGGTGCTGACGCAGAACGGCTCGAACACGACCTTCGCGGTCAACGACAACCCGAACTTCAATAGCGTGACGGTGGGCGGCACCACCGTCATCAACAACAACGGAGTGAGCATCGCGAATGGGCCGAGCATGACCGCCACAGGCATCAACGCCGGGGACAGGACGATCACCAGCGTCGCGCCGGGCGTCAACGGCACCGATGCGGTCAATGTGAACCAGCTCAACGGCGTGGCCGCAGCGAACAACGCGCGCCTGAACGCGCTGAACGACAAGATCAACAGCGTGGGCACCAAAGCCTATGCAGGCGTGGCCTCGGCCATGGCGGTTCAGGCACCGGCGGCGTCGGTGCCAGGCAAGACGACGATGCGCATCGGCTACGGCTACTACCAGGGCGAATCGGCCGTGGGCGTGAGCTTCCGCCGTACCTCGGAGAACAACGCCTGGAGCGTGACCGGCGGCGCATCCGCCAGCCGTGGCGGCGTGGCGGCCATGGTGGGCGCCGAATGGGTATTCAACTGATTCCTCAGGGAGCATCACATGAACATGCATCTCGAACGATGCGCGCAGGCGGGCATCGCCGTCGCCGCGCTCGCCGTCCTTGCCGGCTGCGCATCGCCGGGCCAGTCCATCACGCCGCAGGCCCGGTCGCGCGCCGTAGCCGCACGACCGCCGGCGCCCGGGGCCGAGGAATGGCCCGATCCCGGCTCCGCCAAGTGGAAGCAGGGCACCTTCGCGCACCTCGACAACGTGCGCAAGATGGCGCCGGGCATGGGCAAGGACCAGGTGCGCGAACTGCTGGGCTGGCCGCACTTCAGCGAAGGACTATGGGGGGCGAAGGAGTGGAACTACCTCTTCCACCTGCGCACCGGCGGCAGCGACTTCAAGACCTGTCAGTACATGGTCCGCTACGACGACACCCCGCTGGTGGTCGGCGCATGGTGGAAGACGGTGGAGTGCGCCGCGCTGGCCAATCCGCCGGCCGTCATGCCGATCCCGGCGATTCCGACGCTCATGCCACCGCAGAAGGTCTCGCTCAGCGCCGACGGACTGTTCCGATTCGATGGCTCGAGGCCGGAGGACCTGCTGCCTGAAGGGCGTGAACGCATCGCTCGGCTGGCATCGGAGATTCGGACCCAATTCAAGGTGGTGCACTACATCACCGTGACCGGCCACACCGACCGCCTGGGCACCGACGCCTACAACCAGACGCTCTCGCAGGCGCGCGCCGACACCGTTCGCGGACTGCTGGTGGATTCCGGCCTGGAGCGGGCCAAGGTGCGCGCTGTCGGGATGGGCAAGCGCCAGCCGGTGGTGACGGACTGCGAAGGCACGCGCGCAACGCCCGAGATGGTCAAGTGCCTGCAGCCGAATCGCCGGGTGGAAATCGAAGTGGTCGGCGGCAACTGAGAGAGGGCGTCTTGTCGATCTCGACCTTTGCCCTTGTGGATTCGGATGAACTGCAGCGGCTGTGCTCGGCCGATGCGATCCAGGCAGTCGGCTACCACTGCGTGCATTTCAAGACGGCGCGCGACCTGGCTCGCGCGCTCGAGCACGGAGCCAGCTTCGAGGCGGCGGGGATCGCCCTGCATCCCCGCGCGCCGAACGAACATTCGGAAGTGCTGGACATCTGCCGCTGGATGGCAACGGACGCGGGGCGTCCCGTGATCTTCATGGCGCATGCGACCGAACTGGAATTCCTCAAGCTGTCGCTCAGAGCATTCCTGGCGCAGCCCGGCACCGCCTTCATTTGCACGCCGATGCAGGATGAGGAACTGCGCTTGCGGCTCGACGTGCTGGCACGGCCCGACAAGTTCGAACAACCCGCGTGAGCGCCGCGCTTCTGATGGCGGATGCAGCGCTGTGGTCGGCGGTGTCTGCAAGCGTCGTGCCCCGCACCGGATGAGGAACGGCGAGAGAAATGTACGGTCGGAAGGATTCGTCTGAAACAAGAAGCGCCTGACCGGCGCCACGTGCCGGCATCGAGCCCCCTGGCCCGTTCTGCTCGAGTGCCGAAAGTCAGTGCTGCAGGATCTTCGAAAGAAACTGCCGAGCCCGATCCGACCGCCCCGCGGGGTTGCCGAAGAACTCCTCCTTCGCGCAGTCTTCGACGATGCGGCCGCGGTCCATGAAGATCACGCGGTTCGCGACCTTGCGGGCGAAGCCCATCTCGTGCGTGACGCACATCATGGTCATGCCTTCGCGGGCGAGCTCGACCATCACGTCGAGCACCTCGTTGACCATCTCGGGGTCGAGCGCGGAGGTGGGTTCGTCGAAGAGCATGGCGACGGGGTTCATCGCCAGCGCGCGGGCGATGGCCACGCGCTGCTGCTGGCCGCCGGAGAGCTGGCTCGGAAACTTGTGCGCGTGGGCGCGCATGCCCACGCGCTGCAGCAGAGCCATCGACGCGGCGCGTGCCTCCGAAGCCGGGCGCTTGAGCACCTTGACCTGCGCGATCGACAGGTTGTCCTCGATCGAGAGGTGCGGGAACAGCTCGACGTGCTGGAACACCATGCCCACGCGGGCGCGCAGCTTGTTGAGATCGGTCTTCGGGTCGCCCACCGACACGCCGTCGACCTTGATGCTGCCGCGCTGGAAGGGCTCGAGCGCGTTGACGCACTTGATGAGCGTGGACTTGCCCGAGCCCGAGGGCCCGCAGACCACCACGACCTCGCCCTTGCGGATCTGGGTGGTGCAGTCGGTCAGCACCTGGAAGGCGCCGTAGCTCTTGTCGACGTGGCTGATTTCGATCATGTCGTGTCCCGGTGAGATGAAGTTCAGCGCGACAGCAGCCGGTGCAGCGTGTTGGCGACCACGCGCGTGGCCTTGCGCAGTTCGTCCAGCGGCACGCGCTCGTCGGCGCGGTGGCCGTTGGCTTCGAGCAGCGACTCGGGGCCGGCGCCGTACATCACGGTGGGAATGCCGGCCTCGCTGTAGAGGCGCGCGTCGGTGTACAGCGGCACGCCGATCGGCGTGACCGGTTTGCCCATGACTTCGCTGGCCTCGCGGCACACGAGCGCGGCGAACTCGTCCGCACCGGGCGCGGGTGCGAAGGGGCGCGCCAGCAGGATCTGCCGGATCTCGACCGAGATGCCGGGCAGCGGACGGCAGGCCGACTCGATCACCTCGCGCATTTCGGCCTCGACGGCCTCGGGCGATTCCTCGGGAACGATGCGCCTGTCGATGCGCAGGGTCAGCACGTCGGACACCACGTTGGTGTTGATGCCGCCGTCGATCAGGCCCACGACCATCGTGGGGTGGGTGATGCCCGGCGTGAGCGACGGGCGGTCGGCGAGGCTGTCGCGGTAGCGGTAGAGCGTGGGCAGCAGGGTGGCCGCGGCCTCGATCGCGTCGTGGCCGGTGTCGGGCCGTGCGGCATGCGCCGAGGTGCCGCGCACGACGACCTCCAGATGCAGGCAGCCGTTGTGCGCTACCACGACGTGGTGCGAGAACGCGGCGGAGAGCACGAAGTCGGGCTTGCTCAGGCCCTTGGAGAGGATCCATGCAGGGCCAGTCATGCCGCCGGTTTCCTCGTCGTAGGTCAAGTGCAGCTCGACGCTGCCGGCCAGCGGCGTGCCCGAGGCCGCAAGGTGCTTGAGCGCGCGCATCGCGAAGGCGTAGGTGGTGAAGTCCGACTTGGACACGGCGGCGCCGCGCCCGTAGAGCCAGCCGTCGCGCACCTCGCCGCCGTAGGGGTCGACGCTCCAGCCCGCGCCGGGCGGCACCACGTCGCCGTGCGCGTTGAGCGCCACCACAGGGCCGTCGCCGAAGCGTTCGCGCACGATCAGGTTGGTTGCGCTGCGCATGCCGTGCGCGGCCGCGAACTCGGCCGGCACCTCATGGCGCTCGACCGTGAAGCCCATGGCTTCGAGCAGCCGGGCGGTGAGTTCGGCGTGCGGGGCGCAGTCGCCCGGCGGGTTGTCGGAGGGGCAGCGCACGAGTTCGGTGAGCGTGCGGACCTGCTCGTCGAAGTGCGCGTCGATGTGGTCGCGCAGCGTGTCGCGCGCAGAAGCGTTTTCGGTCATGGCGGTCAGAGGAAGCGGTCGATGAGGAAGGGGCTGATGTCGATGTCTGTGCGTCCGCGCACGATGAGGTCGGTGACCAGCCGCGCGGTGACGGGCGCGAGCGTGTAGCCGTTGGAGGTCACGGCGTTGTAGAAGCCTGGGCGGCCCGGCACTTCGCCGAGGATGGGTGCGCCGTCGATGTTCACGTTCATGCCGGCCCAGCAGCGCACCATGTGCAGCCCGCGCACGGCCGGCAGCACATGGCCCGCCACCCAGAGGTTGCCTTCGATGCTCTCGCGCTCGGCGCGGTTCAGGCGCATGCCTTCATTGAAGGCGGCCGTCCAGCCGCCGCCGACGATGAGGCCGCCGCTGGCGGCCTGCTTCAGGCTCAGGTGCCGGTCGGCATGTGCGACCAGGTGGTTGACCAGCGGCGGCGCGGGCTCGGTCACGATCATCTGCAGCGGCGCGCCCTTGACCGGGATGTCGATGCCCAGCATGCGGCCGACCGCGCTCGACCAGGCGCCGCTCGCGTTCACGACGCGCCCTGCGTGGATGCTGCCGCGCGAGGTGTGCACGATGAAGCCGGCGCCTTCGCCCGGCAGCGCCTCGATGGACTGCACGTCGCAGCCGCGCAGCATGCGCGCACCCTGCTGCTGCGCGCGCCGCGCGACGGCGTAGGTGGCGCGCAGCGGGTTGATCTTGCCTTCCATGGGGCAGAGCTCGGCGCCCAGCAGCTCGTCGGACAGGGCAGGCGAAAGGCGGCGCAGTTCGGCGCCGTCGATCACCTGCGCGTCGATGCCGTGGCTGCGCTCCAGCGCGGCCTTGGCCTCGAGGAAGCGCATGCCGGCTTCGCTGTCGGCCACCATGAGGCCGCCGGTGATCTTGATCTCGAGGTCGTCGCCGCAGTCGGCCTCGATCTCCTGCCACAGGCGCACCGACATCGGCCCCAGCGGCAGCGTGGCTGCGGCCGGGCCACCGCCTTCCTGCGCCTTGGCGCCGAAGTCGAAGGACAGCAGTTGCACGTGCAGGCTGCCGGCGTTGGCGCCCGAGGCCTGCAGGTTGATGTCGTCGCGGTCGACCACTGTCACGTCCTGGCCGGCCTTCGAGAGGTAGTAGCCCAGGCAGGAGCCGAGCACGCCGGCACCGATCACCAGCACGTCGGTGCGCAGCGTGCCCTCGAAGGATGGCTGCGCCACCGGCCGCGCGAGGTTGGGCGTGATGGCGGGCTTGTGGCCGCCCCACTCGGGCTTCTCGAAGCCGAGTGCGCCGGCCGGCACCGGCTTGGCGGGCGGACGCGGTGCGAAGTACTGCTCGACCTGCGGCGCCCGACCCGTCATCTCGGTGAGCAGACGGCCGGCGGTGACGCCGCAGTAGCGCGCCTGGCAGCGGCCCATGCCCAGACGGGTGTTGCGCTTGAGCGCGGCCAGCGTGTCGCTGCCGGCGCGGATCTGCTCGCGTACCGAGCCGAAGGTGATTTCCTCGCAGCGGCACAGCAGGGTTTCGTCGGGCACCGCCGCGAGGGTGACGGGCGGCGGCGCGTAGATCGACCACAGCGCCTGCTGGAAGCATTCGGCGCGATGCAGCTTTTCAACGGCCTCGTCCGGCTCGGGGGCCTTCAGGCCGAGGTTGCGCGCGACCGCGGCACCCGCCAGCGTGCCGCGCGCGAGCGCGACGCGGGAGCCGCCCAGATCGGCGCCGTCGCCCACGACATACACGCCGGGCAGGCTGGTGGCGCCGTCTTCCTGCGTGACGGTCGCGAGGTAGCCGAGATGCCGGGGCGCGAGGCGGTGCTCGCAGCCGAGCATGCGCGCGAGTTCGGTGGAGGGGATGAAGCCGTAGCCGAGGCAGAGGGTGTCGGCTTCGAGGCGGCGCAGCGTGGAGGGCACGGCATGGCCCTGCGCGTCGATCCGGGCGACCTGCACCGAGCTCAATCCGGTCGG
>CAJYQC010000310.1 GCA_913776885.1 uncultured Variovorax sp. | reverse complement strand
CACTATGCTGCACACTCTTTCCCTACACGACGCTCTTCCGATCTCCGCAGGGTTGGTGCCCCTGGGGCACCAACCCTGCGGGAACGGCAGCCAGGTCGCGCCACTCGGCGTTGCACTCCTGGCGTGTGCGCATGCACACGCGTCGTCGCGCGCCTTGATTGGTCTGCCCTGGCTGCCCTTCGCGACCCCGGAAACAGTGTGAGCAGGCCCTAGTTCGCCAGGTCGTCCAGGATCGGGCATTCGGGCCGCGAGTCGCCGTGGCAGCAGTGCACCAGGTGCGCCAGCGTGCTGCGCATGGACTGCATGTCGGCGATGCGCTGCTCCAGTTCGCCCAGGTGCTTCTCGGCGATGCGCTTCACGCTCGCGCTGGCGCGGCGCCGGTTGTTCCAAAGGCCGACCAGCTCGGCGATCTCTTCCATCGAGAAACCCAGGTCGCGCGAGCGCTTGATGAAGCGCAGCGTGTGGATGTCGGTCTCGCCGTACTGGCGGTAGCCGCTCTCGGTGCGCGCCACCGCCGGCAGCAGGCCCAGGCTCTCGTAGTGGCGCACCATGCGGGCCGACACGCCCGATCGCTGCGCGGCCTCGCCGATGCTGACAGGGCCCACCGTCATTGAACCGCGTACCCCGCGTTCTCGATGGCGGCCACGATGTCCTTGCGCGGCTGTTCGCTCAGCACGTCGACGTGGCCCGTTTCCAGATCGACCGTGACCTGCGCTTCGGGATCCACCGTCTGTACCGCGTTCTGCA
Organism: uncultured Variovorax sp.; assembly: GCA_913776885.1. GTDB lineage: Bacteria > Pseudomonadota > Gammaproteobacteria > Burkholderiales > Burkholderiaceae_C > Variovorax. The sequence continues at coordinate 2,151 of CAJYQC010000310.1, read as the reverse complement.
CTGCGTTCACGCAGTGGCCGCAGCTCATGCCCGTGACCTGGAATTTCTGGCTCATCGTGTTGCTCCTCGAGGGTGATTGATGATGATGACGAAGCGGCCGACCAACCGACCGGCCGACCGCATAACCGCAGTTTGAACCTTCCCACGATGTCAATGTCCAGCGCATGGCTTCTGAAACTTCGCGCTTGACCTTGACATGGTGTGAGGCCTTAGCCTCTGTGCATGGAAAAAGTTCAGCAACTCCCGCAGATCCCCGCCGCCACGCTCGACCTTTCGGTCGGCGGCATGACCTGCGCCTCGTGCGTGATGCGCGTCGAGCGTGCACTGAAGAACGTGCCCGGCGTGCAGGACGTGAGCGTGAATCTGGCGACCGAATCCGCCCGCGTGGTCGCGTCCGGCGGCGATGACATGGAGGTTCGGTTGCGCCGCGCGGTGCGTGCCGCCGGTTATGAACCGCGCACAGCGGACAGCGCGGCCGAAGAAGCGGCGCTTTCGCCCTGGGCCGGCTTCGCGCCGGTCGCGATCGGCCTCGCGCTGTCGATCCCGCTCATGGCCCCGATGCTGGGTGATTTCTTCGGGCTCGACTGGATACTGCCGCCGTGGCTGCAGCTGCTGCTCGCGGCGCCGGTGCAGTTCTGGCTGGGTGCGCGTTTCTACCGCGCGGGCTGGCATGCGCTGAAGGCGCGCACCGGCAACATGGATCTGCTGGTGGCGCTCGGCACCAGCGCGGCCTTCGGGCTCTCGCTGTGGCTCTGGTGGCGCGCGTCCACCGGCGAGCATGCGGGCCACGCCATGGTGCCGCACCTGTACTTCGAGGCCTCGGCGGTGGTGATCACGCTGGTGCTGCTGGGCAAGTGGCTGGAGGCCCGCGCCAAGCGCCAGGCCACTTCGGCCATCCGTGCGCTGCAGCAGCTGCGGCCCGAGGTGGCGCATCTGCTTGACGCCCGCGGCAAGGAGAGCGACGTGCCGCTGGCCGAGGTGATGGTGGGCGACCGCCTCGCGGTGCGGCCCGGCGAGCGCGTACCTGCCGATGCGAAGGTGGTCGAGGGGCATTCCGAAGTCGACGAATCGATGCTCACAGGCGAACCGCTGCCGGTGGCCAAGGGCCCGGGCGATGCGCTGACCGGCGGCGCGGTGAACGGCGACGGCCGCGTGGTCGTCGAGGTGCGCGCGGTCGGCGCCGAAAGCGTGCTGGCGCGCATCATCCGCCTGGTGGAAGACGCGCAGGCCGCGAAGGCGCCGATCCAGCGGCTGGTGGACAAGGTCGCCGCCGTGTTCGTGCCGGCGGTGCTGCTGATCGCGCTGGCCACGTTCGCGGGCTGGATGGTGTCGGGCGCCGGCATCGAGACCGCGCTGATCCATGCGGTGGCGGTGCTCGTCATCGCCTGCCCCTGTGCGCTGGGCCTCGCAACGCCGGTGGCGGTGATGGCAGGTACCGGTGTCGCGGCGCGGCATGGCGTGCTCATCAAGGATGCGCGCGCACTCGAGATCGCGCACCGCGTCGACACGGTAGCCTTCGACAAGACCGGCACGCTGACCGTCGGCCGCCCCGTGCTCACCGCGCTGGTTCCCGTGGCCGGCGCTGCGGCCTCGCAAGACAGACTGCTGGCTACCGCCGCGAGCCTGCAAGGCGGCAGCGAGCATCCGCTGGCGAAGGCCGTGCTTTCAGCAGCAGCGCAGCGCAACCTGCAGGTGCCCGCGCTGGGTGCGATGCAGGCGTCGCCGGGCCGCGGGGTGCGCGGCGAGGTCGCGGGTGTCCAGTGGGCGATCGCCAGCCTGCGCTGGTGCCGCGAGCTCGACGCCATGCCCGATGCCGAGGAAGTCTATCGGCTTCAAGCTCAAGGCGCGACCGTCTCCGCGCTGCTGCGCTTCGACGAAGCCGGTGCCGCGTATGCGCAAGCCCTGCTCGCCTTCGCCGACGAGCCGAAGCCGCAGGCGGCTGAAGCCATCCGCACGCTGCGTGCGCGTGGGTTGCGCGTGGTGATGATCTCCGGCGACAACCTGCGTTCGGCGCAGGCGATGGCGGCAAGGCTCGGCATCGCGGCGCAGGATGTTCGCGCCGACGTATTGCCGGCCAACAAGGCCGCGCAGGTCAGCGCTCTTCGAAGCAACGGACACGTGGTCGCGATGGTCGGCGACGGTGCCAACGAC
>CAJYQC010000309.1 GCA_913776885.1 uncultured Variovorax sp. | reverse complement strand
GACCTCGTCGCTGTCCTCGAGCTTGGCGATGATGCGTTCGCCGTCGTCCGGCGTCCTCAGCGAGGTGTCGACGAAGACGATGGAGCCTGACGGGTAGCTCTTGAGCTGGCCGCTGGGCGAGGTCATGCTGTCGCCGCGAACGCGCAGTGCGTAGCTTTGCAGGCTGTGGTGCGCGATGCAGGGAATCCAGCGTTCGGCCCGAGGCTGCTGCGAGATCTCGTGGCTGTCCCAGTTGGCTGCGTCCGTCCAGGAGATGAGCGGCACGGTGCCGGGCGTGCGCGGATTGAAGCTCGGAATCGTCGGGGGGATGTGGGTCACCCGGTACGGCCCGAGCGGTTCGTTGGCCCGGTCGCGGGCCTGGCGCATCTGGTCTTCGTCCCAGGGGGCGGGGCCGTCGCCGGTGTCGAGCCAGTTCGGGTCGGCTCTATAGGCGCGAGCCAGCGCCAGCACGCTCATGGAGCGGGTGACGTCCCCGCGCTCGATCTTGGAAATGCTCGACTGCTTGACGCCCGAGGCCGCTTCGGCCTGCTTCTGCGTCATCTTGGCGAATTTGCGCGCGGCCAGGGCGCGTTTGGCAATGCTGTCCATCGGATGGGGATTTAAGCCCAAACGAATATTCTTCCCAAACTCTAGAATAGTTATAAAAGGGAATGAAGAATGAAACCAAGGGAATTGGTTCTGGCGCTCAGAGCCATGGGCCTCACGCAGAAGCAGATCGAACAGCGGACCGGCATTCCGCAGCCGACGGTCAGCAAGATCGGCCTGGGCCGGGTGTCCGACGTGATGTCGCGGCACTACATCGCGCTGGTTGCCGCCTATGAGCAGCGGGTGAAGGAGGAGGCACTGAAGCCCGGACCCGAGGCCTTCCGCCAGCCACCCAAGAACCCATGAGCGGGCCGTGCACCGGCGATGCACGTCGGGCCTGTGGCTCGACCGCGTTCTATGCACGCTGCTGGCGTTGCTGTCGCTCGCGGGGCTCGGCTTCGGACTGATCGCGGAGCATCCGGCCGTTGCCGGCTTCGGCTGCTTCGGGCTGGCATGCGCCGCGTGGGCGGCCCAGGTGCTGTTCGACGGCGAAGCGCTCAGGCGCTCGCGTGCGGTTCGGGCGGCGCGAGAGCGAGAGTCGTGCGCACGCGCACGCAGTCCTTGATGTGCTGCTCGCCCAGCGCGCGCAGCGCCGCATAGCCGAGCGCGGCCGACACCATCTGCCCGGCGATGGGCACGTACTTGGTCGCCTGCTTGGCAGTGAGGCGCACGCCGGCGTGCTTGGCGAGCCGCAGCAGCAGGTCGCGCGTGACGAGCCGGCCGACCAGCAGTGCGCCCACGGTCGTCGCCGCCTTCTGGATGCGCTCGCGCTGGTGCGGCGCGAGCTTCTCGACCTGCGTGGCCGAGAGGCCGAATTCCGCGCTGATCTGCGGCACCAGCCGCGAGAGCAGCGCGGCATCGGCCATCCAGTCCAGGCCGGGCAGGGGGACCGTGCTGGCCGCTGCTGCCATCAGCGCCTTGCGGCTGATGAGGCGGCGGCTGCGTTGGATCGCGGCGATGAGCGCTTCATCGCCCTTGGCCAGTTCGATGGCTGACGGCATCCGGCGACTCCCTTTTTCTTGCTGCCTGAGCGGCGTTGCGGTCAGGCCGCCAGGGCTTCCAGCTGGTCCGAGAGGGCCAGCCAGCGTTCCTCGAGGCGGCCGATTTCGTCGTTGACCGCCTTCAGCCGCTTGCCGGCCTCGGCGATCTCGGCGGGCGGCAGCGGCTGGGCCAGCCGCGCCTCGAGTTCGGCGCGCTCCGTACCGGCCTTGGCCAGGCGCTCGTCGATCTGGGCGATCTCGCGCTTGATCGGCTTGGCCTGGTCGCTGCGCTGCTGGCGCTCCTGCGCGTCCTGCTTGCGCTGCTGGGGAGCGGCAGGCGCAGCCGCAGCCGCCGGCGCCGCGGCAGCGGCCTCGGCCTCGCGCACCGCCACCTTGGCCTCCTCGCGCAGGCGCTTGGATTCATCGAGCAGGTATCGCTGGTAGTCGTCGAGGTCGCCGTCGAAGTCGCCCACGACACCGCGGCCGACCAGCCAGAACTCGTCGCACACCGATCGCAGCAGCGCGCGGTCGTGGCTCACCAGCATCAGCGTGCCTTCGAACTCGTTGAGCGCCACGGCCAGGGCTTCGCGGGTGGCGAGGTCGAGGTGGTTGGTCGGCTCGTCGAGCAGCAGCAGGTTGGGGCGCTGCCACACCATCATGGCGAGCACGAGCCGGGCTTTTTCGCCGCCGCTCATGGTGCCCACGGGCTGCTTGACCATGTCGCCGCTGAAGTTGAAGCTGCCCAGGTAGCCGCGCAGCGCCTGTTCGCCGGTGGGCTCCTTGGCGTTGCTGCCGAGCTCGCGCGCCAGCCGCACCATGTGCTCCAGCGGGTTGCTCTCGGGGTGCAGCACGTCGAGCTCCTGCTGTGCGAAGTAGCCGATGTTCAGCCCCTTGCCCTCGGTGACCTGGCCCGCCAGCGCGCCCATCTCGCGCGCGATGGTCTTCACCAGCGTCGACTTGCCCTGGCCGTTGGCGCCCAGGATGCCGATGCGCTGGCCCGCCAGCACCGAGCGGTTGACGCCGCGCAGGATGGTCTTGGGCTCGGCGTCCTCGACAACGTAGCCGAAGCTCGCGTTGCTGATCGACAGCATCGGGTTGGGGATGTTGCCCGGCTCCTTGAACTCGAAGCTGAACTCGGCCTCGGCCAGTAGCGGCGCCACGCGTTCCATGCGCTCCAGCGCCTTGACGCGGCTTTGCGCCTGCTTGGCCTTGCTGGCCTTGGCCTTGAAGCGGTCGATGAACTTCTGCATGTGGGCGATCTTTTCCTGCTGCTTGGCGAAGGACTGCTGCTGCTGCTCCATCTGCAGTGCGCGCATGTACTCGAACTTGCTGTAGTTGCCGCCGTAGCGCGTGAGCTGGGCGTTGGCGATGTGCAGGGTGACGTCGGTCACGGCGTCGAGGAACTCGCGGTCGTGGCTGATGACGATCATGGTGCCCTGGTACTTCTGCAGCCAGGCTTCGAGCCACACCAGCGCGTCCAGGTCCAGGTGGTTGGTGGGCTCGTCGAG
>CAJYQC010000308.1 GCA_913776885.1 uncultured Variovorax sp. | reverse complement strand
AGCAGCGCGAGGCCGTCGTCCAGCTCTTCCTTGGCGCGCACGCCGCGCGCCGCGAAGAGCCGCGCCAGCAGCGGATGCACGCCGGCCTGCTCCAGCGACCAGACGGTACGCGGGGGGATGTCCCTTGCTACGATTTTCATAGCGCCTCCAGCACGCTGGCCGCGCGTGTGCGCTCGAAGAGGCTCTTCGCCCAGCGCGCCAGGCCGCGCGGCTGCACGGTGTAGCGCTGCGCGGCGCGGTCGCCGCACAGCGTGAGCGACACGTCGTTCGCACCGCGCGTGTATTCGGCCAGCAGCGCGGCGAGCGGGCCGGCGTCGAGCGCCTGCCAGGCGGCAGCCCAGCCGATGCCGTCGTCGCGCACCGCGGGGGTGCGCAGGGTGTCGACCACCGTCGGCGCGACCGCGATTGTGGCTTCTTCCTTCTTCAGCGCGCCGGTGCCCGCGAGCCAGAAGGAGTTGATGGGCGGCACGCCGCGCGCGGTGCGGTCGTCGTTCACGCGCTGGGTGTACAGCAGCATCTGCATCTCGTTCTGCAGCCGGCGCAGCGGCCGCGCGGCATCGGCCAGCGGCGACCACTGCGACACCGGGTAGCCCACGGCGCGGTCTATGGAGGCGGTGGCCAGCCCGTCGAAGATGCCGGCGCGCGCCAGCCAGCGGCCGGGCACGGGCGAGGCGTGCAGCGCGATGCCGTCTTCCTCGAAGAAGGGGCGGGCGGCTTCCAGCAGTGCGGCCGATTCGGCGGCGTCGATCTCGATGGAGGCCGGGTCGCCCAGCACCACGTCGTCGATGCCGACCTGCCAGTTGCACAGCGTGACCGCGCCCCAGCCCTCGGTGTCGCCCGGCGCAGCGATGCCCAGCCGGCGCGCCTCGAGCGCGGCCCAGGGAATGCAGCCGTCGGGCGCGGAGATGCCCAGTGCCTGCGCCAGCGCGCGTTCATGCGGAGGCGAGCGCGTGCTTTCGTCCTGGGTGTCGGTGTCCGCGAGGGTGAGCCTTGAGAGCAGGTTCTCGAGATTGGGGAGCTTGAGCGTGGAGAGGGCGGCGCGGCATGACGGGGAACCGCGGCCGGCGAAAGGGATCAGGATTTGGCGTGGGGAGGTTTCGGCCATTCCCCTATTGTCCGGGAAGCCCCAGGTTTGCCCGGAATGCCACAATCCCGCCCCTATGCGACTTCCTTATGAACTGCAGCTCGGCTGGCGCTACACGCGCGCAGGTCGGGCGACGCGGCGCAACGGCTTCATCTCCTTCATCTCCGGCGTGTCGATGCTCGGCATCGCGCTGGGCGTGGCGGCGCTGATCATTGTGCTCAGTGTGATGAACGGCTTCCAGAAGGAAGTGCGCGACCGCATGCTCGGCGTGGTGTCGCACATCGAGATCTTCTCGCGCGACGGGCAGGCGCTGCAGCAGCTCGACGAGATCATGGCGGCGGCGCGCAAGCACCCCGAGGTGGTCGGCGCGGCGCCCTTCATCAACACCCAGGCGCTCATCGCGCGCGGCGAGGACATGAAGGGCACGCTGGTGCGCGGCATCGACCCCAAGCTCGAACCCGAGGTCACCGACATCAACGGCATCGCCTCCAAGGGCACGTTCGACAAGCTCGTGCCGGGCCAGTTCGGCATCGTGCTCGGCGCCGAGCTCGCGCGTTCGCTCTTCGTGCAGCCGGGCGACCAGGTCACGCTGGTGGCGCCGGGCGGGCAGGTCACGCCGGCTGGCGTGGTGCCCAGGCTCAAGCAGTTCACCGTGGTCGGCACCTTCGACTCGGGCCACTACGAATACGACTCCGCGCTGGCCATGGTGCACGAGCAGGACGCCGCCAAGGTGTTCCGCCTCGAAGGCCCCACCGGCATCCGCCTGAAGCTCAAGAACCTCAACGAGGCGCGCGAAGTGGCCGACCAGCTGGCGGTGAGCCTGCCGGGCGAGTTCCTCATCCGCGACTGGACGCGCCAGAACAAGACCTGGTTCGCGGCGGTGCAGGTCGAGAAACGCATGATGTTCATCATCCTCACGCTGATCGTGGCTGTCGCGGCCTTCAACCTGGTCTCCACCCTGGTGATGACCGTGACCGACAAGCGCGCCGACATCGCCATCCTGCGCACGCTGGGCAGCTCGCCGCGCAGCATCATGGGCATCTTCGTGGTGCAGGGCGCGATGGTGGGCGTGATCGGCACCGTGGCCGGCCTGCTGCTGGGCCTGGGCATCGCCTACAACATCGACGTGATCGTCCCGTTCCTGGAGCGGCTCTTCCACGCGAGCTTCCTGCCGAAGGACATCTACCTGATCAGCAAGATGCCCAGCGATCCGCAGCAAAGCGACATCGTGCCCATCGCGATCATTTCCCTGGTGCTGGCCTTCGTCGCCACGCTGTATCCGAGCTGGCGCGCCAGCCGCGTGAATCCTGCCGAAGCCCTGCGCTATGAGTGAAACGACCCCCACGCTCGGCACTGTCGTGTCCTCGCTGTCCCCCGAAGAGGCTGCCATTGGCTCTGGGCGGCCCGGCGCCAATGGTGTTGTTCTGAAAGCCCGTGGACTGACCAAGCGGTTCCACGAGGGCAGGCTCGACCTGACCGTGCTGCACGGCGTCGACCTCGACGTGCACGCCGGCGAGACGCTGGCCATCGTCGGCGCCTCCGGCTCCGGCAAGAGCACGCTGCTGCACCTGATGGGCGGGCTTGACGAACCCACCACGGGCAAGGTCGAACTGCTGGGCAAGGACATCGCGCATGCCGATCCGGCCGAACAGGGGCGCCTGCGCAACCAGCACCTCGGCTTCGTCTACCAGTTCCACCACCTGCTGCCCGAGTTCAGCGCGCTCGACAACGTGGCGATGCCGCTGAAGATCCGCCGCGCCGAAAAGCAGGCCGCCGCGCAGTCGGCCGCGAAGATCCTCGAGAGCGTGGGCCTTGGCCAGCGCCTGCACCACCGCCCGGCCGAACTTTCGGGCGGCGAGCGCCAGCGCGTGGCGATCGCACGCGCGCTGGTCACGCAGCCGGCCTGCGTGCTCGCCGACGAGCCCACCGGCAAC
>CAJYQC010000307.1 GCA_913776885.1 uncultured Variovorax sp. | reverse complement strand
GGCAGTGCCATGGTGGTGCGCTCCTATGCGTGTTGGGTTGACGCCGCTCAGGCGGCCTGCACGGCCGCGGCGAAGTTGGCGAGAAAGTCGTCGGTGATGGTCTGGCGGAAGCCCAGGTCTTCGAGCGGCGGCACCGGCGTGTAGCGGTAGCTGATGCGCAGGCGGCCGACGAAGAGTTCTTCTTTCGGGTTGAGGTCGGGATTGATGAAGGCCTCGAAGCCGATCAGGTAGCCGCCCGTGACGAGGTCTTTGCCCTTGGCGTTGATGTTTTCGAGCATGTCCTTCACGAGCGTGGGATGCATGGGCTTGTCCACGAACGTGAAATGCGCCTCGGCCATCGTGTCCGCCAGCACCTGGGCGGTGCGGGTGTAGTTCTCGAAGAAGAACTTGCCGCCCTGGGCTTCGGTGGTGCGGTTGCCCCAGAAGCGGTAGCCGCTGCGGTTGATGATGGTCGTGACTTCGAGCGCGTTGAGGTAGGTCGTGTCGCTGCTCTGGCTCTGCAGGTCGAAGAACACGTCGGCGCTGATGCCCTGGGGGCCGTTGACCACGATGTTGGAAAGCGTCTTGTGCCAGCCGATCTGCTGGTCGAGCTTGGCGCGCAGGCCCAGGGCGTAGCCGATGGCCGGCACCGTCTCGACATCGTTGGCGACGGTGTCCCACGCGAGGAAGCTGGGCCAGATGACCATCAGCTCGCGCTTGCCGAACTTGGCGCGATACGTGGTGGCCTCTTCCTTCGTGGTGGCGTAGGCCATACCGTCGGCCTTGCGCGCCGCGATGTAGCCGAAGCCACGCAGCGCCTCGGCGACGACGCCGATCTCGACGGCGACGGCCTCGGTATCCAGGCCCGGCGCGCCGATGATGCGCGGCTTGTAGCCGAGCTGGCCTTGTGCGGCCAGCAGCGCCTGCAGGCCGGTCTTCTGACCCGTCGCCGTGGTGGTGCCGATGACGTTGCTGGTGGTAGCCGCGTCGTCGGCGCCGGGCTCGACGCGAACCACGATGGTGACGGCCTGCGCCTGCTGGCTGATCGCCTTCAGCGCCTTCGCCAGCGTGCCGGTCGCGCCCGCCTTGCCGACGCTACCGCCGGGGTTGGTGAGCAGCACCGGGGTGTTGAGCGGGAAGGCCGCCGGGTCGGCCTGCGGCGCGGTGGCCACGATGCCGATGATGGCCGTGCTGACGACGCGGATGGTCGCGCCGCCTTCGTCGACTTCGAAAACGCGTACGCCGTGGTGGTATTCGGTGGACATGGGGAGTGCTCCTGTGGTGAATCGGGTTGCTGGCGGCTACTCGGCCGCGGGCGGTTCAGCGGTCGAGGCGGCTTGCGCTTCGGCGAGCTCTTGCGCAGACGCTGCGGGCGGCGTTTCGAGCGGAGGGACGGAAAGGCTCGGCAGCAAGCCGGTCAGGGTCCGCTCCGAAGGCTCGGGCATGGCGCCGGACTTCACGCGGTCGAGCAGCTCGTAGCAGGCGGCCCAGACCGCGGAGCGCCAGGCGCGCAGAGCGCGGCCTTCGTTCTGGAACTTGGGCACAGCGGGTTCCTCGGCGTAGGTGACGGCGGTCTTGATGTCGTCATAGCCGAGAGAGCGCGCCATCGCGTCCATGTATTCCTGCACGTAGGCGCGCAGAGACGCGATGCGGTCGTCGATGGTGGTAGGCGCTGGAGCGGGGGGCGGCGGCGATACGACGAGCACCTCCGGTTGCGGTGCGGGCGGGAGGGCTTCCAAGGCCCACTTGCCGCGCACCATCCGAGCCCGCATGCCGGTGGGGATATGCGGCGGCACGGTTTCCGTCGCCAAGGCGGGATTGAGCAGCGCATAGACCGGCTTGCCGGAGCGCTCGGTTGCAACAGGGTCGAGGGGATGAACGGATTCGCCCACGAGGAATCCGCTCTCAGGATCGATCAGATAGATGGTCTTGGTCATGACGTGCGTTCGGGTCAGTAGCTGATCCACGCCGGGAAGGCCACGTTGCGGGGGCGGGCCTCGGAGCCATCCGAATTGATCGAGATGCCCATGGCGCTGTTGTTGAGCCAGATACCGGTCTTTCTCGTATCGATGCCGATGTTGTGGGCGTGTGCGCCGTCCCAGTTGATGGATCTGGGCGAGTCGATGCTGAAGTCCGAGTAGTTCGATGTCCCGCGGTCCGAGTCGGCAACCTGTGCTGGCACGTTCATGCCGTGGTTGTGCGATCCCGCAGAGTCGGTCCAACCGCCGTGCAAGTGGCCGGGGTCGTTGACATAGTGACCGTGTCCGGGGTCCGTGACGCCGTGGGTGTGAGCGGCGTTTCCGCCGGCCTCGGCGGACCGCAGCACGCGCGACGCATTGACGCCGCGGCCGTTGTCCAGGCATCGAATGAACTCGCCGCGCAGCTCGACAAGCGCGAACGTGCCGGCTCCGGACAACCCTAGGCGCGCGACCAGATCGGGATAGTTGGCCTGCTCATAGGACAAGTCGGCACGGATCGGCAGGTAGCCGGGAATGCTTGACGGGTTGTCGTAGCTGTACAGCACCATGCCGGGCTGATGCCAGGGTGCGCGCACGTAGGCGGTGCCGTTCCAGACCATTTGCCGGATATGCGGGGTCTGCACCGTGATGACGGGGCCGATGTTCACCGCGGGGATGGCGACGATGGGGCCGCGGAACGCATACATCGGATGCGGGTCCGGGTCCGCGAAGTGGGCGGCGAGATCCGCGTCGGTCGCGTATTGCGGGTGAGGATTGACCTTGGCTTCGTGCGCAGCGGTCGAGTCGCTGAGCGCTGCATTCAGCTCGGCCGCGGTGTGGCCCCAGCGCGTCCATTTCGTCGCATCACTGCCAGGCGAGACATTGAGGCTGTCGCCAACACTGCGCCACGTGGTGCCGGCGTAGCTGACGTAGGCCACATTGGCGGGATAGCTCAAGGCGGGGTCCCACGGCGTGACGTTGCGCACACGCAGGTAGCGAGTGCGATTCGCCAGCTCGCGCGGCGGGCGGTTGTCGATGCCCGAGGGGCCACCGAGGACCGGATCATCTTCTTCGATTTGGTAGATGCCGGTTTCCCACTGATCGGTTTCGTTGAGGTTGGCCATCAGGCGCTTCCGTGGTTGTAGGCGCCGTCACGTCGGGTGGCGCCGTTGTGGCTGTTGGCGACCGAGGCGTAGCGCAGCGCGACCAGATGGCAGCGCGCCGGCGCGACGGACGGCAGGAGCTTGCGCAGGCGCTCGGCCTGGGCATTGGTGATGGGGCGCTGCAGCGCGACCATGTAGGTCGCCCAGGAGCTGGCGAGCGAGGCGTGCGGATAGACGCCGTTGCGGCGGAACGTGCCGTCGTGGGTGCGACCGCCAATGCGCTCGATGATGTCCACCTCGCCGAAGCCCAGCGAGCGGATCAGCAGGCGGATCGCCCAGGGCGTGCCTTTGTGCCGATGGATCTCGATCGAGTTCAAGATCAGCGCACGTTTGGCGTCGTCGGAGCGGGCGTCCTGCCATGCCTCCACGGAGAGCGTCCACGAGAGCCATGGCAGCAGCGGCGCGAGGCAAAGCATGGCCGTCCACAGGTGCCGCAGGCCATCGGTGTCCAGATCCAGCGGTGACGCGCCCGCGAGCGCCAGCTCCAGCGGCGTGCGGTTGGGCGGCAGCAAGCGCTGCGACGGGGCGAGGCTAGACACGGACTACCTCTTCGAGGACGTTGATGCCCGTCACGCGAACCCACTGGGTTTTCGTGCACAGGATGTCCGTCGGCGGCTGCATGATCTCGACACGGTCGACACCCGGCTGATGGAGCGCGGCGTCGATGCCGGAATGAGGCAACCCCTTGCCGAGCTTGCGGATCTGCTTGAGCCACTTCGCCAGCGCCGCCTCGCCGTTCTCGACGGCCACCTCGCCCGCAGGCCCTTCGTAGCGATACACCTTCGCCGTGATGGCGGTCTCGAGGATCTCCGCACCCTGCACAGGCACGCTGTCGCAAAGCGGGCGGATCTTCTCGGCGTTGAGCGCAGCGCTCACGGTGTTGAGCAGCGCTTCGGAAGGAACGCCGCTCGCGGACGTGGAAAGTACCGTGACGCGCACGGTTCCGGGGAGCGGGCTGTCGACCTGCGCGTCCGCCACCTCAGCACTGGCCGTGAGGGCGTGATAGCGGTAGCTTTCCGTCGGGCCTGCCGTCGTGATGCCTTCGGGCGCGAGCTGGATGCGCTCGCGGAAGCGTGCGTCGTCTTCGTAGACGGCCTCGACTGGCGGCACCGCGTCCGGGTCAGCGGGCGTGACCAGCAGCCGGGCAACCCGATAGTTCGCCGCCAGGTTGTCGAGATCCGACTTAGTGGCGTAGGCCAGCATGCAGGCTTTGGCGGCATCGTTGATGCGTTGCCGCATTTCCAGCTCTTGGTAGGCCTGCACCTGCAGCAGCTTCATCGCCGGATCGGATTCGAGCAGCAGCGTGTAGTCGAAGCCGACCCTTCTGCACTCATCCTGAAAGAGCGCAATGCGCTTGGCGAGGATTGCTTCGTAGTCCAGCGTTTCAATGACCGCCGGCGCGGGCAGGAGGGACATGTCCAGGCTCATGCGCCTCCCGCGACGGTGACGGTGAAGGTAGTGCTGTCGACGCTGTTGGTGTCGCGACGCACGATGTGCAGCTGGCACTTGCCCTGTGCGGTGAAGGCGACGCGCACGCTCAGCAGGCGGGTGCGTGGCTCCCACTTCATGATGGCCTGGGCGGTCGCCGCGATGAGGCGCAGGCGATTCGCCGCGGTGGCCGGGTGGTCGACCATCTGCGGCAGGTAGCTGCCGTAGTTGCGGCGCATCAGGCGCGTGCGGATGGGCGTCGTCAAGATGTCATTGATGGACTGCGCGATGTGCTCTCGGCGCGTGAGCACCTTGCCTGTGGCCTTTGAGATCCCGCTCATGCCACTGCACCGCCTGCAGTACGCCCGCCTGCGTCCTGCTCGATGTGGCCATGGCCCTGCACGCTGATATCGCCGGCGACGATGTCGCCGCCATCGGTCGTGATGCCATGGCCGTTGATGAAGGTCATGTCGCCGTCGATCTCGGCAGTCTTGCCGCCTGGGCCGGCACCAGAGCCAGCCATGCCCGCGGTAAAGGTGAACAGACCTTGCACCAGCAACTGGCCGGTGGCGATGGTCTTCGGCGCGTCGAGCGTGATTTCCTGCGAATGCACCTTCGCGCTCTCGCTGGCCGTCACGTCGGCCGTCTTGCATTTCACGGTGATCGCGTCGGGAACCTCGATGTCCGCGGTGCCGGCTGCAGGCAGCGTGACCTTGAGCTTGTGGGCGGCGTGGTCGTACTCCACGACGGCGCCGTCGGGGTACT
>CAJYQC010000306.1 GCA_913776885.1 uncultured Variovorax sp. | reverse complement strand
GTGGGTCCGGCCGGCCGCCATGTTCGGCGAAACCGTGGAGATGGACGGCGTCGCCCGCAGAAGATTCACACCGATCTGACAAGACATGCTGCCGGCGCTGCCGTCTCTGACTGGCTTGCTATCTTTTTGGCAGCAGACCGAATGACGGTCAGCCGCAGCGGACGTCCGTCACGCGGTTGCGGGCGTCGACGTCGAGGTTGAGCCGCCCGCCATTGAGTTCCATGGTTGTCGCTTCGCCCGGCTTGAGCACGCGCACCGTGCCGGCGCCGGCCCGCACACGGGCGGCGGCCTCGAGCTGAGGCGACAGGGGCTGGCCGACGGCGAAGCGGGCGCCGTCCGCATTGCACTGATACACCGGCTCCGGCGCAGGCGCAGGGGGTGCGGCGGTGGCGGGCGCAGGTGCCGGAGCGGCGCAGCCCGCCATCAGGGCAGCGCCTGCAAGCGCCAGCAGCAACGATTGGTTCTTCACTTTTCTGACTCCCGAAAACCCGCCAATATAAACAACTTTACTCATTGTGACTCGATGTATCCGCGAGCCAGCCGGCGATGGCTCGCGGATACAACAGATGCTCCTGCGAGAGCACCCGGGCAGCCAGCGCGGCCGCCGTGTCACCAGGCAGCACGGGCACCACCGCCTGCGCGAGGATCGGTCCGTGGTCGAGCTCAGTTGTTACCTGGTGCACCGTCACGCCCGCCACCTTGCAGCCCGCCTCGATGGCGCGCTGGTGCGTGTTCAGCCCCGGAAATGCCGGCAGCAGCGAGGGATGGATGTTGACCAGCCGGCCGGCATAGCGGTCGACGAAGCCCGGTGTCAGGATGCGCATGAACCCCGCCAGCACCACCAGCGCCGGTTCGTAGCCGTCGACCACCTTCGCCAGCGCCTCGTCGAAGTCCTCGCGGGTGGCGAAATCCTTGTGCGGCACCACCGCGGTGTCTATGCCCTGGCCCTGGGCGATCGCGAGCCCGCCGGCCTCGGCCTTGTTGCTCACGACGGCGGCGATGCGCGCGCCGTAGCGCTCGGCCCAGCGCTCGCGCCCGGCGGCGCGCACGATCGCCTCCATGTTGGAGCCGCCGCCGGAGATCAGGATCACGATGTTCTTCATGGGAGGCGGGATTATCCGTGGCGCGCCACTTGTCGCGGCGCGGACACCGCATCACAGCACGACCGTGCTAAAACTCGCGATTCCGGAGACACACCGACCGCGTCTGCGGTGGACCGATCAACACAGCGAGGCACGCATGGATTTGAGCTTCACACCCGAAGAACAGAAGTTCCGCGAAGAAGTTCGCGCCTGGGTCAAGGACAACCTCCCCAAGGAGATTTCGCACAAGGTACACAACGCGCTCGAACTGACGCGCGACGATCTGCAAGGCTGGGCCAAGATCCTCGGCAAGAAGGGCTGGCTGGGCTATGGCTGGCCGAAGGAATTCGGCGGCCCCGGCTGGACCGCCGTACAGCGCCACCTGTTCGAGGAAGAAACCGCATTGGCCGGCGCCCCGCGGATCGTGCCGTTCGGCCCGGTCATGGTCGCGCCGGTGATCATGGCCTTCGGCAACGCGGAGCAGCAGAAGCGCTTCCTGCCCGGCATCGCCAGCGGCGAAGTCTGGTGGAGCCAGGGCTACAGCGAACCGGGCTCGGGCTCCGACCTGGCCTCGCTGAAGACCAAGGCCGAGCGCAAGGGCGACAAATACATCGTCAACGGCCAGAAGACCTGGACCACCCTCGGCCAGTACGGCGACTGGATGTTCAACCTCGTGCGCACCAGCAGCGAGGGCAAGCCCCAGACCGGCATCAGCTTCCTGCTGCTCGACATGAAGTCGCCCGGCGTCACCGTGCGCCCGATCAAGCTGCTCGACGGCAGCCATGAGGTCAACGAGGTGTTCTTCGACAACGTCGAGGTGCCCGCCGAGAACCTGATCGGCGAGGAGAACAAGGGCTGGACCTACGCCAAGCACCTGCTCTCGCACGAGCGCACCAACATCGCCGACGTGAACCGCGCCAAGCGCGAGCTCGAGCGCCTGAAGCGCATCGCCAAGGCCGAAGGCGTGTATGAAGACCAGCGCTTCCGCGACGAGATCGCCAAGCTCGAAGTCGACATCGTCGCCCTCGAGATGATGGTGCTGCGCGTGCTCTCGGCTGCCACCTCGGGCAAGAACTCGCTGGACGTGGCGGGCCTGCTCAAGATCCGCGGCAGCGAGATCCAGCAGCGCTACAGCGAACTGATGATGCTGGCCGGCGGCGCCTACTCGCTGCCGCTGATCCGCGAGGCGATGGAAGCCGGCTGGCAGGGCGACTTCCCCGGGGGCAACCCGGCGCTCGCGCCGCTGGCGTCGACCTTCTTCAACATGCGCAAGACCACCATCTACGGTGGCTCGAACGAAGTGCAACGCAACATCGTCGCGCAGACGGTTCTGGGCTGAGGAGACAACGAGCATGGACTTCAATTTCACCGACGACCAGGAACAGCTGCGCGACGCGGTCCGCAAGTGGGTCGACAAGGGCTACGACTTCGAGCGCCGCCGCGGCATCGAGGCCAAGGGCGGCTTCTCGCGCGAGGCCTGGGACGAACTGGCCGAGCTCGGCCTGGGCGGCCTCTACATCAGCGAGGACGACGGCGGCCTGGGCATGGGCCCGGTGGCCGGCATGGTCGTCATGGAAGAGCTGGGCCGCGGCATCGTGCTGGAGCCCTTCGCGCAGACGCTGATCGCGGGGGCGGTGCTCAGCGGCTACGCGGGTGCCGACGCCAAGGAAAGCTGGCTGCCGCGCATCGCGGGCGGCCAGGCCATCGTGGTGCTGGCCTACCAGGAGCGCAAGGCGCGCTGGCGCCTCGACGTGTGCGAGGCCCATGCCGCCAAGGCGGGCGATGGCTGGTCGCTGACCGGCGCCAAGAGCGTGGTGCCCGTGGGCGATGAAGCCGATGCCTTCCTGGTGCCGGCCAAGGTCGACGGCAAGATCGCCCACGGGCACCACGCTCTTGGCGCCGGTCAGCGACCAGCCATCGCCCGCCTTGGCGGCATGGGCCTCGCACACGTCGAGGCGCCAGCGCGCCTTGCGC
>CAJYQC010000305.1 GCA_913776885.1 uncultured Variovorax sp. | reverse complement strand
CTTCGCGAACAATCCGAGCTGGCGGATCTACACCGTGCGGCATCCCACGCTGGGCCTCTTCTTCCAGGTGGCCGACCCCCTCGACGAGCGGCGCCACGCACTCAACCGCACGCTGTTCGGCCTGATCATTCCGCTCGGTGCGGTGCTGCCGCTGCTGGCGCTGGTACTGCGCAACGTGGCGCGCACGGAACTGCGGGTGCTGCAGGAGCTGGCTGCCGAGATCGAAAAGCGCAGCGGCGCCGACCTGAGGCCGATCGCGCTGCCCGGTGAACTGCCCAGGGAGCTGCGCACCGTGGGCGACCACCTCAACCGGCTGCTCGAACGGCTGTCGCATTCGCTGGACGTGGAACGCGCCCTCGCGGCCAATGCGGCGCATGAGCTGCGCACCCCGCTGGCCGCCGCCCGCCTGCGGCTGCAGACCGCGCTCGAGCACGACCTCAGGCGCAACGACGTGCAGGCAGCGCTCGATGCGCTGCGCACGCTGAGCCACCGTACCGAGAAGCTGCTGCAGCTCTCGCGCGCCGAATCGGGCGCCTCGTTCACGCGCAACGAGGTCGACCTGGTGCAACTCGCAGGCGCCGTGGCACAGGATTTCTGGCAAGAGGCGCAGAACACCGACCGTTTGGTGCTCAAGGTGCCCGACACGGCTGCGCCGGTGGTGCTGGGCGACGTGGACGCGCTCGCCATCGCGCTGCGCAACCTGGTGGAGAACGCGCTGCGCTACGGAGGCAGCCGCGTCGTCGTCGAGGTGATGGCGCCGTGCACGCTGGCCGTGCGCGATTCAGGCAAGGGGGTCACCCCCGAGCAACTCGCCACGCTGCGCGAACGCCATGTGCGCCACAGCTCCGACCGGGCGGGCTACGGGCTGGGCATCTCGATCGTGGGCACCATCGTCGAGAAGCACGGCGGAAGGCTGGAGCTCTATTCGCCGCCGCCGGGCGCGGCGCAGGGCTTCGAGGCCCGGATCGTGCTGCGGCAGGCCTGACCGGCCGAACGGCCGGTGCGGCTTCAGCGCCCAGCGCCGTCCTTGCACGCACGAAGCTCCAGGAACTGTCGAAGTCGAATCGACGCGCCTCGGCGTTCAGGGCTCGAGCACGGGCGGCGCGGTCGTTCCTGCCGTGCGCACGGCCGCGGCCAGAACCTGGCCCCTCATTCGGCACTCACCAGCGTACGCAGCCAGTCGGGCAAGGCCAGCGCCTTCTGCTTCGGGAAGTCGACCCAGATCGTGGTCGCGCCACCAGCGGCGCAGATCACGTCGGGCTCTTCCTCGCGGGCCATGGTGCCCCAGCTTTCGAAGGTGGTGCGGCCCGGGTCGCTCACGTACATCTTGAGCAGCACGTTGCCGGGGTACTCGATCTGCCGGTAGAAGTTGCAGAAGGCGTTGACGATCACCATGCCCTCGCCGCCGGGTTGCGGCTCGAAGCCGATGGAGCGCATCCAGTCGATGCGCGCCGTCTCGAGGTAGCGGAAGTAGGTGCCGTTGTTGAGATGGCCCATGGCGTCCATGTCGCCCCAGCGGATGGGAATGGAGGTTTCGTAGACCAGCTTCTTCTTTTCGGGGATTTCGATTCTCATCGGTGCGCCTTGATGGATGCGAGGATGCCCAGCACGAACAGCGCCGCCGCGGCCCACTCGGAGGCCTGCGGCCAGCGGCCGTCCCAGACGAAGGAATAGAGCAGCGCGAACAGCGTCTCGCTGACGATCAGCTGCCCGCAGAGGCTGGCCGACAGCCGCTGGCTCGCCACGTTCCAGAGAATGGTCGCGAGCCAGGAGGAGCCGAAGCCGCTGGCCAGCGCGATCCATGCGAAGAGCATGCCGTCGGGCCGAGCCTTGAGCGTGGCCGCGTCGCTGCCTGCGACGAGCCACAGCAGCAAGGCGCCAAGGCCCGTGGCCACGCCGAGCCAGTTGGCCCAGTCGGTCGCATTGAGTTCGGTGTGGCGCTGCAGCCAGGCGGCGTTGAGCAGGCCGTACACCGTCCAGCTCGCCATCGCGGCCAGCGCCAGCGCGATGCCCCAGCCGAAGCGGGCGCCGGTCTCCGAGCCCGCGCCGTGCTGCGCCGACCATGCGCCGTAGATCATCAGTGCGATGCCCGCGCCCGTGAGCAGCAGTCCAGGCAGCAGCGCACTCATGCGCAGGCCCGCGGGACGGCCCAGCAGCATCATCCAGACAGGGATCGTGCCGATGATGAGGCTGGGCACCTCCGTGCCCGCCGCCTGGATGCCGAAGGCAAGAAGCAGGTAGTAGCCGCTGAAGCCCAGCACGCTCAGGCCGAGGGCCGCAAGCGCCTGCCGCCCGTTCGGCCAGCGCGACGCGGCCGGCCGGGCGAACACCGCGAGCCCCGATATGGCGCCGAACACAAGGAAGCGCGCGGCCGTGATGTCGACCATGCCGAAGTGGCCCACCATGCGCGGCGCGACGAACACCAGCCCCCACAGCGCCCCCGCGCCCAGGCCGGCCGCAATGCCGATCCAGGCCCGCGGGCTCAGAGCGCGAACCCGTCGTCGGCGGCGATGACCGCGCCGTTCACGAAGTGGCTCTGCCCGCTGGCCAGCAGCACGATCAGTCCGTCGAGGTCCTCGGGCTTGCCCACGCGCTTGCGCGGCAGCATGTTGACCAGCTTCGCGCCGCCTTCGGTGCTCCAGTGCTCCTCGTTGAGCTCGGTCGTGATGTAGCCCGGGCACAGCGCGTTGACGTTGATGCCGAAGCGGCCCCACTCGAGCGCCATGGCCTTGGTCATCTGCACCACTGCCGCCTTGCTCATGCAGTAGGTGCCGATCTGCGGCATGACCTTCAGCGCCGCCGCCGATGCGATGTTGATGATGCGCCCGCCGATGTAGGTGCCAGGCGCAGTGCCCCGGGCGCGCGCCAGCATGCGCTTGCCGACCTCCTGCGCCACGAAGAAGGAGCCCTTCACGTTGGTGTCGAAGATGTAGTCGTAGTCGTCGGGCGTCACGTCCTGCAGGCGCTGCGTGGTGCTCACGCCCGAGTTGTTGACCAGGATGTCGATGGGGCCCACCTCGGTCTCGGCGCGCGCCACCGCCGCCTTGATGCTGCCGATGTCGGTGACGTCGAGCTCGACCACGTGGGCGTCGTGGCCCTCGCCTTCGATGCGCGCGCGCAGCTCCTTTAGCTTTTCGATGCGGCGGCTCGCGAGCACCACCGCCGCGCCGGCACGCGCCAGCGTTTTCGCGAACTGGGCGCCGAGCCCGCTGGAGGCGCCGGTGACGAAGGCCACGCGGCCGGAGAGATCGATGCTGTATGCCATGAACTGGGTCCTGTGGAGTCGCGCAGGTGACGCGGGGGAGCCGCGCCCGCGGGCGACAGGGGCATGCCTGGACGCCGCATAAAATGCTTCGCAGTCCCGGGCTGCCACCGCGCCCCGAAAAATCATTATCAATCCAACCCACATGACGCACGACGAAATCCTCGCCCAGTTCGGCCCTCGCGAAGCCATGGAATACGACGTGGTCGTGGTCGGAGGCGGCCCCGCCGGCCTGTCGACCGCGATCCGGCTCAAGCAGCTGGCCGCGCAGCAGGAAAAAGAGATTTCGGTCGTGGTGCTCGAGAAGGGCTCGGAGCCCGGCGCGCACATCCTCTCGGGCGCCATCATGGACCCGCGCGCGCTCAACGAACTGCTGCCCGACTGGAAGGCGCTCGGCGCGCCGCTGAACCAGCCGGTCACCGACGACGCGATGGTCTTCCTCGGCGAGAAATCGGGCATGCGCACCCCCGGCTTCCTGCTGCCTGAGTGCTTCCAGAACCACGGCAACTACATCATCAGCCTGGGC
>CAJYQC010000304.1 GCA_913776885.1 uncultured Variovorax sp. | reverse complement strand
GCCCGAAGTGCCGATGTGGCGCGACCGCGAGAACATCGAGCTCGCCAAGACCGCCGGCCAGTACCTGCTGTACGCGCTGCTCGCGCTCTTCGCCTGGTTCGCCGTGCTGCGTCCGCTGATGCGCAAGCACCTGGCGCCCCCGCCGGCGCCCGCCCCTGTCGCGCCCCTGGCCGACGCCCCGCCGGCCGTGTCCGAGCCGGCCGAGAGTGCGGCCTCCGCCGAGGAGAGCCTGCGCGAACGCGAGGCCGCCCGCCGCAAGGCCGACATGGAATACGCCCACCAGACCGCCGACAAGGACCCGAAGGTGGTCGCGGCGCTGATCCAGCACTGGATGAACAACGATGAGTAGCGAACAGGGAATCCGCAAGAGCGCCATCCTGCTGATGGCGCTGGGCGAGGACCGCGCCGCGGCCGCGCTGCACCAGCTGCCCACCTCCGAGGTGCAGGCGCTCGGCCTCGCGATGTCGAAGCTCACCTCCGTCTCAAAGGAGGAGCTGGCCGAGGTGCTGGCCGAGTTCCGCCAGGAGACCGAGCAACTCTCCGCCCTGCACCTGGGCTCGACCAGCTATATCCGCGCGGTGCTGCGCAAGGCGCTGGGCGAAGACCGCGCCAGCAACCTGCTCGAGGACATCCTGCAGCCCGACGAGCCGCGCGGCGGCATCGAGCGCCTCAACGAGCTCGAGGCGGGCGAGGTGGCCGAACTCATCCGCGACGAGCATCCGCAGATCCTCGCCACGCTGCTGGTGCACCTGGATCGCATGAAGGCTTCCGAAGTGCTCGAGAAGCTGCCTGCGCGCCTGCGCCACGACGTGATCATGCGCGTGGCCACCTTCGGCGGCGTGCAGCCCTCGGCGCTGAACGAGCTGACCGACGTGCTCACCGAGATGCTCGCGGGCCAGGGCCTGCGCCGCAGCCGCCTGGGCGGCGTGCGCACCGCCGCCGAGATCGTCAACCTCATGAGCACCAGCGTGGAGGAAGAAGCCATCGCCCACGTGCGCGAGCAGGACGAGGCGCTGGCCCAGCGCATCGTCGACGAGATGTTCGTGTTCGAGAACCTGCTCGGCCTGGAAGACCGCAGCATCCAGCGCCTGCTGAAGGACATCGAGAGCGACTCGCTCATCATCGCGCTCAAGGGCGCGCCGATGGAGCTGCGCGACAAGTTCCTCAACAACATGTCGCAGCGCGCCGCCGAAACGCTGCGCGAGGACATGGAACTGCGCGGACCTGTGCGCGTGTCGCAGGTCGAGACCGAGCAGAAGGCCATCCTGCAGGTCGCCCGCCGCCTGGCGGAGGCCGGCGAAATCGTGATCGCGACGCCTGGCACCGATGAGTTCGTCTGATTCCACCGGCAGTTTCGGCGGCTTCGGCGAGTTCGACGACTCGCGCGAGCGGCTCGCCGCCATCCACGCCGCCGCGCGGCATGCGGCCGGCGGCCCGCGCACCGGGCGCACTGCGCCGGCGGCGCCGGCCCTTTCTGCATGGGAACGCTGGGAGATGGGCACCATCGACGGCAGCCCGCGCGCCTCGATGTCGACGCCCGCGGCCCGCAGGAACGCCGAGCGCCGCAGCGCCGCACCGCCACCGCCGCCGCCCGCGCCCAAGGTCGACCTGGCCGACCTCGCGCGCATCCGCAGGGAAGCCCGCATCGACGGCGAGGCCGAGGGCCGCGCCGCCGGCCTTGCCGAAGGACGCAAGGTCGGCCACACCGAGGGCCTGGCCACCGGCCTCGCTGCCGCCACCGCGCATGCCGAACGGCTGCGCGCGCTGGCCCAGTCGCTGCCCGATGCATTGCGCCGCGCGGAAGAGGAGCTTTCGCAGGCCGTGCTCGCGCTCGCGCTCGACGTGGCGCGCCAGGTGGTGCATCGCACCCTGAAGGCCGAGCCCGAATGGGTGCTGCCCGTGGTGCGCGACCTCCTCAACACCGAACCCGCCCTGCGCGGCGAGCCGCGCCTGCTGCTGCACCCCGACGACGTGGCGCTGGTGAGAAGCAGCCTCGGCGAAGAGATCGAGGCCGCCGGCTGGCAGATGCGCGCCGACGACACCATCACCCGCGGTGGCTGCCGCGTGCAATCGGCCACCGGTGAACTCGACGGCACGCTCGAAACGCGCTGGAAGCGCGTGGCCGGCGCCCTCAACGGCGAGGCCGATGGCCGGCCCGAAGCCCGGTGACAGCCGCCATGCAGGCCACCGCTCCCAACCCCCATCTGCAGTCGGTGCTCGCCGCGCTCGGGAAAGCGCGCGCCAGCGTCGCCGGCTGCGAGACCACCATCGCCTCGGGCCGACTCACGCGCGCCGTGGGCCTGGTGCTCGAGGCCGTGGGCCTGCAACTGCCTGTGGGCAGCGACTGCCTGATCGAACTGCCGCCCGGCCATGCGCAGCGCCATGCCGAGGCTGAAGTGGTCGGCTTCGCGGGCGACCGGCTCTTCCTGATGTCGCAGACCGAAGTGGCGGGCCTGCTGCCCGGCGCACGCGTGTATGCGCGGCCCGGCGCGCCCGAGCCCGATGCGGCCGGCACCATCGGCGGCGGCAACGCCCACACCAAGCGCCTGCCGGTGGGCGAAGGCATGCTCGGCCGGGTGGTGGACGCGGCCGGCCGCCCGCTCGACGGCCTGGGCCCGCTCGACATCGCGCGCAAGGTGCCGCTGAGCTCGCCGCCCATGAACCCGCTGACGCGCGCGCCCATCGACTCGGTGCTCGACGTGGGCGTGCGCGCCATCAACGGCATGCTCACCGTCGGCCGCGGCCAGCGCATGGGCCTGTTCGCCGGCTCCGGCGTGGGCAAGAGCGTGCTGCTGGGCATGATGGCGCGCTACACGAGCGCGGAGGTCATCGTGGTCGGCCTGATCGGCGAGCGCGGCCGCGAGGTGAAGGACTTCATCGAGAACACGCTGGGCGAAGAGGGCCTGGCACGCGCGGTGGTGGTGGCGGCGCCGGCCGACAACTCGCCGCTGCTGCGCCTGCAGGGCGCGGCCTACGCGACCTGCCTGGCCGAGTACTTCCGCGACCGCGGCAAGGACGTGCTGCTCATCATGGACTCGCTCACCCGCTATGCGATGGCGCAGCGCGAGATCGCGCTGGCCGTGGGCGAGCCGCCCGCCACCAAGGGCTATCCGCCCTCGGTGTTCGCCAAGCTGCCAGCGCTGGTGGAGCGCGCAGGCAACGGCGAGCGCGACGCCAACGGGCGCGGCGGCTCCATCACCGCCTTCTACACGGTGCTGTCGGAGGGCGACGACCAGCAGGACCCGATCGCCGACTCGGCGCGCGCGATCCTCGACGGCCACGTGGTGCTCTCGCGCACGCTGGCAGAGGCCGGGCACTACCCCGCCATCGACATCGAAGCCTCGATCAGCCGAGCGATGACGGCGCTGATCCCCTCCTCGCAGTTCGACACCGTGCGCCGCTTCAAGCAGATGCTCTCGCGCTACCAGCGCAACCGCGACCTCATCAGCGTGGGCGCCTATGCACCCGGCCACGACCTGCAGCTGGACCAGGCGATCGCGATGTACCCGCGCATCGAAGGCTTCCTGCAGCAGTCGATGGACGAGCGCACGGACTACGCCGAATCCATCGCCCGCCTGGAGAACCTCTTCGAGGGCGAACCGCGCACAACCACTCCGCAGAGAACCACAAGATGACACGCAAGCTTCCCCTGGGCATGCTGATCGACCTAGCCCACACGCAGACCGACGAAGCGGCGCGGCGCCTCGGTGCGCTGCAGAACGCACACCTCAACGCCAGCCAGAAGCTCGAGCTGCTGCTGCAGTACCGGCAGGACTACCACGACCAGCTCGATGCGCTGATGCGCGACGGCCTGCCGTCCTCGCAGTGGCGCAACTACCGCAACTTCCTCGGCACGCTGGACAACGCCATCGAGCAGCAGCGCGCCATCGCGGCGCAGACCGGCACCCGGCTCGACCATGGACGCAACGACTGGCAGCAGCAGCGCCGCCGCCTGAGCTCCTTCGACACGCTGGCCGAGCGCGTGCGCATGCAGGAGATGCTGGCCGAGGCCAAGCGCGAGCAGCGCGACAGCGACGAGCGCGCGGCGCGCAAGTTCTTCGATCGCGCCTCGCACCCGACCCTTTGAGAAAAACAGCCCGCACGCAGGAACCGACATGCCTTCCATGACCATGCTCCCCGTCACGACGAATGCCGCCGCACAGCCGGCAGCCGCGCCGGCCGCCTCGCGCGGACGCGGCGCGGCCGACGCGCAGGCCTCCAGCTTCGGCGCCGCCCTCGAGCGCTCACGCACGGACGGCCAAGGCCGTGCGGATGCGCCAGCGAAGAGCGAGGCATCGGACGTGGCCGCCGCCGACCGCAAGGCAGGACGCAAGCCAGGCACGGACAAGGACGCGAAGAAGGACGAGGCGACGCTCGCCGACCCGAATCTCGCCTTCCTCGGCCAGCCGAACTCGCCGCTGCACGCGCTGACGCTGGCGGGCCGCTCGGCGGCGCAGGCCGCGGGTGAAGGCGCGGCGGACGCAATCG
>CAJYQC010000303.1 GCA_913776885.1 uncultured Variovorax sp. | reverse complement strand
CGGAAGTTCTCTTCCACCATCGGCCCGAGCACGAAGCCCAGCAGGATCGGCGCGACCGAGAACTCCAGCGTCATCAGCACCGCGCCGACGATGCCGAAGACCAGCACTTCCCAGATCTGGAACAGGCTGTTCTGCGTGCTGTAGACGCCGGTCGCAATGAAGAACATCGCGGCCGGGAACAGGTACTTGTAGGGCACCTTCAGCAGCTTCACCCACACGCCGATCATCGGGACGTTCAGGATCACGAGGATCACGTTGCCGATCCAGAACGAGGCGATAAGGCCCCAGAAGATGTCAGGATGCTCGGTGATGAGTTGCGGGCCGGGCTGGATGCCCTGGATCAGCAGCGCACCGAGGATCAGCGCCATCACCGCGTCGCCGGGAATGCCCAGGCTCATCGTCGGGATGAAGTCGACCTGCGTCTTCGAGTGCGCCGAGGCCTCGGGGCCGGCCACGCCCTCGATCATGCCGGTGCCGAACTTGTTGGGCGTCTTCGACACCTTGCGCTCCAGCGCGTAGGCGATGAAGGTGGTGATGGTCGGGCCGGTGCCGGGCATCGCGCCGAACACCGTGCCCACCAGCGTGCCGCGGATCATCGCGGGGAAGGCGCGCTTGAGCTCTTCCTTGCTCGGGCGCATGTCGCTGAGCTTGAGCGTGCCGGTGTCGCCGATGGCCTTCATGCGGTTCACGTTGAGCAGGAAGTCGGCCACGCCGAACAGGCCCATCGAAATGGCCACCAGTTCCAGGCCGTCGCTCAGCTCCGGCAGGCCGAAGGCGAAGCGGAAGCTGCCGCTGTTCACGTCGGTGCCGACCACGCCGCACAGCAGGCCGAAGACCGTCATCGCCACGCCCTTGAGCGGCGAGCCGCGCGACATGGTGGAGCCGGCGAGCAGGCCCAGCAGCATGATCGAGAAGATCTCGGTCGGGCCGAACTTGAACGCGATCTGCACCAGCAGCGGCGAGGCGAAGATCATCACGATGATGCCGACCGAGGCCGCGAAGAACGAGGCGATCATCGTCACCCCGAGCGCGACGCCTCCCTTGCCCTGCCTGGTCATCGGATACCCGTCGAGACAGGTCACCGCGTGCGGCGGGTGGGAGGGCATGTTCATCAGGATGGCGCCGATGGCGCCGCCGTACTGCGAGCCGTAGAAGATGCCGGCCAGCATCAGGATGGCGGGCACCGGGTGCATCACGTAGGTGAGCGGCAGCAGGATCGAGATGGCCTGCAGCGCGCCCATGCCCGGCAGCACGCCGATCAGGTTGCCCACCAGCACGCCGAAGAACGACCACATCAGGTTCGAGCCCTGGAAGGCCACGCCGAAGCCGTACCAGAGGTCGTGGAGCGATTGACCGATCATGGCTTCAGCCTCCCCACTGGAAGAGGGGCAGCTGCAGCTTCAGCGCCCACCAGAACACGACCACCGCGATGAAGCACATCGCAAGCGAAAGCAGCAGCGCCTCGGTCAGCGTGTTGTCGCGGTCGCCGAGCGCCGAGATGAACACGATCGCGAAAGTCGCGGGCAGCAGTCCGCCGTATTCGCCGAAGAGCAGGAAGGCGAGGATGCCGAGGATGATGCAGATGCCGCCGCGCAGGTCGGGCATGCCGCCCGGGTGGCCGTGCGAGGCTGCCTCTTCGCTCGCGCCGCTGCTGGGTTTTTCGCCGCGCGCCGAGACCGCGATGAGCAGCCCGGTGAGCGCCAGCAGCGCGCCGAGCGCGACCGGGAAGAAGCCCGGCCCCATGTGCGCCAGCTCGCCGACGCGGTAGCCGACGCCGGCATACACGGCGGCCAGCCCGACGACGATCAGTAGCGCGCCGCCGTAGTAGTCTTTCTTGAATTTCGAAGCGGGCCGTGGCGCGTGCGAGGCCGGATCTTCACCGAGCTGGTGCTGCATAAGTCTCCTTCGTCTGGAAGGAGGGCAGTCTAGGAATCGGGGCTTTCAATCCCCTTTCGGGAGAGGCTGCTACAGCCTTGCGGGCCGCAAAATACGTGTAATCACGTACCGCCATATCGGGTGAAACCCTTGCAAGAAATAGCTCGTGCGCGCGTGTTTGTTTGGTCTTGGCGTCTTGTCCTGGCAGGACTACGCCGCAGCGCTCAGGAAGCGCGCAGCGGCAGCCTCAGCGTTGCACGCAATCCGCCGCCGTTGGGGCGCTCGGGCGTGTCGGCATTGGAGAGTTCGATCTCGCCGCCGTTGCGCCGCGCATAGCCGCGCGCGATGGCCAGGCCCAGGCCCGCGCCCTGCGCCGGACCCGTGGTGCTGGAATGGTCGCGATGGAAGCGCTCGAATACGTTCTCGCGCCGCTCGGGCGCGATGCCCGGTCCGCTATCGCAGACTTCGGCCAGCGCGTGCGTGGCATCGCGCCGCACGGTCACGGTGATGTTGCCGCCGCGCGGCGTGTACTTGACGGCGTTGTGCACGAGGTTGGAGAGCACCTCGTGCAGTTCGGCCGCGTTGGCGGCGACGGGCAGCACGGGGGCGTCGCCTTCGCCGTCGGGCGATTCGTCACCGTTGTCCGTGTCATGCGCGCCGAGGTCGCCGCGCGCGTCGACCCAGCCCAGGTCCTGGTCGTTCTCGCGCGCGAGCGGCAGGTAGTGCAGCACCACGCCGCGCGCGATGGCGTTGAGGTCGGCCACCGCCGCGCCGGCCGGCGCGGCCTCGTCGCCCGCGGTGGCATGGGCCAGCGCCAGCAACTGCTTGCTCAGGCGCCGCGTGCGCGCGAGCTGCGCGACGATGGCCTGCAGCGATTCGCGCATGCGCGCCGGGTCGGTCTCGCGCACCGCGTACCCGGCCTGGATCGACAGGATGCTCAGCGGCGTGCGCAGCTGGTGCGAGGCATCGGCCAGGAATTGCGACTGCTGCGCCACCATGCGCCGGTGGCCGGCGATGTGGTGGTTGACCGCGTCGACCAGCGGCGCCACCTCGTGCGGGACGCCGCCGGCGTCCAGCGGCGTGAGGTCGTCGTGCGGGCGCTCGCGCAGGGAGCGGCGCAGTCGCTCCAGCGGGCGCAGCGTCCAGGCCACGCCCAGCCACACCAGCAGCGCCATCACCACCACCATGCGCGTGTCGCGCAGGAATTCCTGGCGCAGCGACTCGGCCTGCGCCTCGGTGCGCGGGCCGGTGCTCTCGGCAGCCTGTATGAGCACGCTGTAGGCCTCGCCGGGATGGACGTTGTCATACACCGTCTGGCGCAGCGCGGCCACGCGCACCGGGTGCTGCTGGTAGACCGCGTCGTAGAACACCGGCGTGCCGTCGGGCGGGCGCTGAGCCGGCCGCGGCAGGCCGGGCACACCCATGAGGGTGGTTTCGGGCGAACTCACGTCCAGCGTCCCGCCCTTGGGAATGCGCTGCACGCCGACGTGCAGGTACTTGTAGCGCAGCCGCGTCGACTCGAACATCGCCTGTATCGAGAAGGGTTCCTGCACGCGCACGCTGCCGTCGCTGGCCACCACGATGCCGTTGGCCAGCGCCTGCACGGGCTCGAGCAGGCTCTGGTCGTAGGCGACCACGAGCGAGTCGGTCAGTGCGCGGTAGTCGCTCCAGCTGTCCAGCGCCAGCAGCCCGACCAGGCCCGGAAGCAGCAGTGCCAGCAGGCGCGCGCGGATGCCGAAGCGCTGGGGCGTTCGCTGCTGTTGCTGCGGCTCAGTCGTGGGCGCCGGGGTAGTCGCTGCGGACTGGGGCTGAGGTTCCATCGGCGATGCTCTCCAGCATGTAGCCCAGGCCGCGCACGGTGACGATGCGCACGTCGCTGTCGGCCAGCTTGCGCCGCAGCCGGTGCAGCACCACCTCGATGGCGTCGGGGCCGGCGGTGCTGTCGTTGGTGAAAACCTTGGCGAACAGCTGCGACTTGCCCACCGGCGAGCCGCTGCGCAGCAGCAAGGCAGTGAGCGCGGCCTGCTCGCGCGGCGTGAGCGACAGCAGCGTGCCGCGCAGCGTGAAGGCGCGGCTCTGGCTGTCGTAGGAGAGCGAGGCGCACTGCAGGCGCGGGTGCTGCTTGCCGCGGCTGCGACGCACCAGCGCCGAGAGCCGCGCTTCGAGTTCCTCCAGCTCGAAGGGCTTGGTGAGGAAGTCGTCGGCGCCCAGGTTCAGGCCGCGCACCCGGTCCTGCAGCGCGCCCTGCGCGGTGAGGATCAGCACAGGCGTGCGGTCGTCCGCGTCGCGCATGTCGGCCAGCACGCTCAGGCCGTGCTTGTCGGGAAGGCGCAGGTCGAGCACCACTGCGTCGTACTCGGTGCCGGCCATGAAGGCTTCGGCCGTGCGCGCGTCGGGCGCGTGGTCGGGCACGAAGCCGCTTTGGGTGAGCGCGCGGACCAGCCAGGAGGCCATGTCCAGTTCGTCTTCCACCAGGAGGATGCGCATGGGGCCTGCCGCGTCTCGTCGTCTTGGTTGTCGCCGCTACTGCTTGATGGCGAGGTCGGGGTCTTCCGATGCGCGGGCGCTGGCGCGTGCCGAGCGCGCGCTCAGGTCGGGCGCGAGGGCCTCGCGGCCGTCGAAGACGAAGCAGTCGCCCTTGTAGTGCGCGCCGCCGACTTCCTCGAAGTACTTGAGGATGCCGCCTTCGAGC
>CAJYQC010000302.1 GCA_913776885.1 uncultured Variovorax sp. | reverse complement strand
GTCGA
Source organism: uncultured Variovorax sp. (assembly GCA_913776885.1). Lineage (GTDB taxonomy): Bacteria > Pseudomonadota > Gammaproteobacteria > Burkholderiales > Burkholderiaceae_C > Variovorax. The sequence goes on along the minus strand of CAJYQC010000302.1, from coordinate 7,233 downwards.
CGAGCCGCTCCAGTGTCGACTTCAGCGGCGAGGTGTCGTAGTAGCTCAGCAGCGGCGCGGCGCCGCCGAGCATCAGGGCCGGCGAATAGCGCGGCTCGAAGAAACCAGGAATGCCCACCAGCGAGGCCATGGTCGCGCTGTACTGGTTCTGCATGGCACGGTCGCCCAGCCACGACGGCAGCCGCTGCGAAGGCCCGGAAGACACGAGGTGCCAGAACTCGCGCAGCCGGTCGACCCGGTTGTGCTGCGCGTTGCCCGCGATCAGCGCGGCGTTGATGGCGCCGATCGAGACGCCTGCGATCCATTGCGGCTGCAGCTGCGTTTCGCTGAGCGCCGCGTACACGCCGGCCTGGTAGGCCCCGAGCGCCCCGCCGCCCTGCAGCACCAGAGCCTTGCGGGCGTTGCGCATGTCCTCGCGGTGCGAGGCGAAGGGGTCGAGGGGCTTGGAGGCGGCACGGGTCTTCTTCTTCGGTGGCGTCGTCGTCATGCGTTCATTTGACACCACGACTTGGACGCAAACCTAACCAGAGGGCCGCCACCCCCGGGCACGATCTCACATCTTCGGCAGCAGCTGCCCGCGGATCTCGCCGCCGGGGTTGGCGGCCGTGTGGACGTTGGCGTACCACTTGCCCGCCGACAGGTCCGCGGCCTGGGCCGGCGTGAGCGTGGCCTGGCCTTCGATCGGGCTCGCCGGGTTGGCGAAGGGCAGCACCACACCCGCGTTGGCGCCCGCGGCGGCCGGGCCGTGGAAGTGCGCCATGGTGGCGGGACCGCTCAGGCCCGTGTAGGTGATCTTGTACTTGAGCACGTTGGTGTCGCGGTCGAGCCATGCCTCGGCCATGCCGCTGCCGCGGGTCATGTTCGGCGGGACTTCGCTGGCCGCGTTCATCGCACCGCTGAAGCTCGCGACGTTCGACTTCGACATCATTCCGCAGCCGGCCAGCGCCGCGCTGGCAACACCGGCGACGAGAGCCGCACGCAAAAGAGAGCCATAGGGGGTCATGAGCTTTATCTCCTGGTTGTGAAGGCCATAACAGCATAGGCAGCTCTGCAGGCCCGCTCCTGTCGGCCATCGCCCCGTCTTGAGCCCGCGCGCACGACCTGAAAGAGAATGCGTCGATGACCTCCCCCGCCCTCCCCGGAACCCTTCCCATGCCGCGCGACGTCGTCGATTTCTGGAGCGAAGCCGGCCCCGAGCGCTGGTTCGCGAAGAACGACGCGTTCGACGCAGCCTTCATCTCCCGCTTTGCCGATGCCCATCAGGCCGCGGCCCGCGGCGAACTCGACCACTGGGCGGCCGACGGCCAGGGCGCTCTGGCGCTGATGGTGCTGCTCGACCAGTTCCCGCGCAATGCATGGCGCGGCAATCCGCACATGCTGGCCACGGACGGTAAGGCCCTGGCCGCGGCCAAGCAGGCGATCGAGGCCGGCTTCGACCTGCAATGCGACCCTGCACTGCGGCGCTTCTTCTACCTGCCCTTCATGCATTCGGAAGTGCTGGCCGAGCAGGAGCGCTCGGTGCAACTCAACGCCGCGCTCGACGACAACACCCAGCGCTTCGCGGTGCTTCACCGGGACATCGTCGTGCGCTTCGGCCGCTTTCCGCACCGCAACAGGATGCTCGGGCGCACCAGCACGGCACAGGAGCAGAAGTTCCTCGACGAAGGCGGCTTCGCGGGCTGAGCGGCTCATCGGCAGTGCGCCGGCGGCGCTCAGTCGTCGTTGTGCGGCAGCGGCAGCTCGCGCGTGGGCGAAGGGTTCAGCTCCGGGATGTCCTTCATGTCCTTCATCGAGCCGTAGGTGCGCGCGTAGACCCAGGTGAACTCCGCACCGAGCAGGAAGATCTGCGCCGAGTAGTACACCCACAGCAGCACCACCACCAGCGAGCCCGCGGCGCCATAGCCCGATGCCACGCTGCTCTTGCCGATGTACAGGCCGATGAGGTGCTTGCCCACGGTGAACAGCAGCGCCGTCACCGCCGCGCCCACCCACACGTCGCGCCACTGCACCTTCACGCGCGGCATGATCTTGTAGATCATCGCGAAGATCACCGTCACCATCGCGAAGCTGAAGACGAAGTTGACGACCTGCGCCGTCGTCTCCCAGGCGCCGAACATCGGCGACCACCACTTGCCCAGCGCCGCAAGCGCCGCGCTCGCCACGAGCGACACCATCAGCAGGAAGCCGATGCCCATGATCATGCTGAACGACAGCAGCCGCACGCGCAGCATGTTGAACAGCCACTTGTTCTTGGAGCGCGCCGGCGCGCGCCAGATGCGGTCGAGCGCGTCCTGCAACTCGCCGAAGACCGTGGTGGCGCCCACCACCAGCAGCCCGATGCCGATCACGGTGGCAACGATGCCCTCGGCCGGCTTGTTCACGGCCTTGAGCATTCCCTGCACCGCTGCAGCGCCCTGCTCGCCCATCAGGCCCGAGAGCTGGGCGAATATCTCGCCGCGCGCGGCCTCCTGGCCGAACACCAGGCCCGCCACCGCGATCACGATCAGCAGCAGCGGCGCGATGGAAAACACCGTGTAGTAGGCCAATGCCGCGCCCATGCTCGGAGCGTAGTCGTTGGACCACGAGTTGAAGGCGCGGCGGCAGAGATCGAAGAGCGCGCGCAGTTGCGTGACCATGCTGGAATGTCCTCCTTGGAAACCCTTGAAGCGGCCGGGCAGCGCCGTTTCGCGGCGGCGCCCGGCATGTCGAATGCCCGCCTACGATAATCGCTCGACATGCAACCGTCTCCCCCTGCAGCCCATCCCCAGTCGCCGCGCGACCTTTTCGTCTCGTTCACCTGGCTCGCGCTGCAGGGCTTCGGCGGAGTCCTCGCCATCGTCCAGCGCGAGATGGTCGAGAAGAAGAAATGGCTCACGCCCGAGCAGTTCCTCGAGGACTGGGCCGTGGCGCAGGTGATGCCGGGGCCCAACGTGATCAACCTCGCGCTGATGATCGGTGACCGCTACTTCGGCCTGCGCGGCGCGCTGGCGGCCGTGGCCGGCATGCTGACCATTCCGCTGGTGGTGATCCTCGCGCTGGCCGTGCTGTACGCGCACTACGCCGGCAACCCGCAGGTGGCGGCCGCGCTGCGGGGCATGGGGGCGGTGTCCGGCGGCCTGATCGCCGCCACGGGCATCAAGCTGGTGCCGCAGCTGCGCAAGCATCCGCTGGGCTTCGCGACCTGCCTGGTCTTCATGGCGCTGGTCTTCGTGGCCATCACGGTGCTGAAGATTCCGCTGGGCTGGGTGCTGCTGGTGGTCGGCGGCGTGGCCTGCATCTGGACCTGGAAGAGGATCGCCCCATGACCATCGCCATGCAATGGCACGACTGGCTGGCGCTGCTAGGGCAATACATGCTGCTGTCGCTGCTGTCGATCAGCGGCGCCATCACCACGGTGCCCGACATGCACCGCTACCTCGTCACGCAGCACGGCTGGCTCACCGACGCGCAGTTCAGCTCCTCGGTGGCCATCGCCCAGGCCGCCCCCGGGCCCAACGTGCTGTTCGTGGCGCTGATGGGCTGGAACGTGGGGCTCAACGCGGGCGGCGGCATCGGCGCCGGGCCCCACGCCTGGCTGCTGGGTCTCTTCGGACTGATGGTCACCATGGTCGGCATCATGCTGCCGAGCACCACCCTCACCTACTTCGCCACCCGCTGGGGCCACCGCAACCGCACGCGCCGCGAGGTCCGCGCGTTCAAGCAGGGCATGGCACCCGTGGTGGTGGGCCTGCTGATCGCCACCGGCTGGGTGCTGGCAGCAGGAAACCATGCCGGCGATGCGCCCGCATGGCACCTGTGGCTGCTCAGCGGCGTCGCCGCGCTTATCGTCTGGCGCACGCGCATCCACCTGCTCTGGCTGCTCGGCGCCGGCGCATTGCTGGGGGCCGTGGGCTTCGTCTGATCCTTCCCATCCTCTTCAACAGGAACACACCGACATGTCGCAACTTCGTCCGCTCGGCCGCTCCGGCCTCCAGGTTTCCCCGCTCGCCTTCGGCGGCAACGTGTTCGGCTGGACCGTCGACGAGGCCGCCTCGTTCAAGCTGCTCGATGCGTGGCTGGACGCCGGCTTCAACTTCGTCGACACCGCCGACGTGTACTCGGCCTGGGTGCCGGGCCACACCGGCGGCGAGTCGGAGACCATCATCGGCAAGTGGCTCAAGCAGAGCGGCAAGCGCAACCGCGTGGTGCTGGCCACCAAGGTCGGCAAGCCGATGGGCGAAGGCAAGGTGGGCCTTTCGCCGAATTACATCCGCGAAGCCGTCAATGCCTCGCTCAAGCGCCTGCAGACGGACTACATCGACCTCTACCAGTCGCACGACGACGACGCCAGCACGCCGCTGGAGGAATCGCTCGACGCCTTCGACAAGCTGATCAAGGAAGGCAAGGTGCGCGCGATCGGCGCGTCGAACTACACCGCGCCGCGCCTGGCCGAGGCGCTCGACGTGTCGGAGCGACTGGGCATCGCCCGCTACGAGAGCCTGCAGCCGCTTTACAACCTCTACGACCGCGCGGTGTTCGAAGACGAGCTGGAGCCGCTTTGCATCAAGCGCGAAGTGGGCGTGATCAACTTCTACGCGCTGGCCGCCGGCTTCCTCACCGGCAAGTACCGCACCGAGGCCGATGCGTCCAAGAGCGCGCGCGGCGCCAACACCACGAAGAAGTACCTCAACGAGCGCGGCCTGCGCATCCTCGACGCGCTGGACAAGGTGGCCCAGCAGTACAACGCCAAGCCGGGCCAGGTGGCCATCGCGTGGCAGATCGCGCGCCCGGGCGTGACGGCACCCATCGCCAGCGCGACTTCGATCGCGCAGCTCGAGGAGCTCGTGGTCGCGACGCAGCTGAAGCTGGACGCCGGCACGATCGAGATGCTCGACCGCGCCAGCGCCGAGACCAAGACGCCCGCAGCCTGAGGAGGCCCGAAGGCATGAGCAGCTTCGACTCCATCGCCGCTCCCACGCTGGAGCACTTTGCCGACCTGAGCATCCAGGTGGGCGTGCCGCAGTTGCTGGGCAGCAGTCCGCGCGGGCTGCGCCGGGTGGTGCCGATCCTCAGCGGCGAAGCCATCGGCCACGGCTGGCGCGCGCGCGTGCTGCCGGGCGGCAGCGACTTCCAGTTGATCGTGAGCGACACGCTCTCGGAACTCGACGCGCGCTATGGCCTGGAGACCGACGCGGGCGACCTGATCTACGTGCACAACAGCGCGGTGCGCAGCGCCTCGCCGGAGGTGATGGGCAAGCTGCTGCGCGACGAACCAGTCGACCCGTCGCAGGTGTACTTCCGCTGCAGCCCGCGCTTCGAGACCGCGTCGGCCTCGCTGAAGTGGATCAACGAGCGCATGTTCACCGGCGCCGGCGTGCGCAATCCGGCAGAGGTGGTGATGCGCTTCTTCGCGCTGAACTAGCCGTCTACCGGGTTCAGCGGCGTGGAAAGGATGCGCTGGTAGAACGCCACGTCCAGCCAGCGCCCGAACTTGAAGCCCGCCTGGCGCACGGTGCCCGAGTGTTCGAAGCCCAGGCTCCGGTGAAGCGCGATGCTGCCGGCGTTCGCCGCGTCGATGGCGCCGACCATCACGTGCACGTCGCGCTTCGCCGCTTCGGCGATGACGGCTTCCATCAGCGTGCGGCCCAGTCCCTGGCCCCGGTGCGCGCTGTCGACGTAGACCGAGTGCTCCACCGTGTACTTGTAGGCCGGGAAGGCGCGGAAGCTGCCGTAGCTCGCAAAGCCGAGCAGCTTGCCGCTCTCGTCCACTACCCCGATCACCGGGAAGCCGTTGGCGCGCTTGGTGGCGAACCAGCCGACCATGTTCTCGGGCGTGCGCGGCTTGTAGTCGTACAGCGCGGTAGAGGCGACGATGGCCTCGTTCAGGATGGCCAGGATCGCCGCGGAATGGGCTTCTTCGGTGCAGGAGATGAGACGCATGGGCTGGCCTTCATGGAAATCGTTCAATATAGGAGAATAATAATCTCATATGAGAAACGATCCGTCTCTTGAATCTGCTGATTCACCGCCCGCTTAGTCTTCCGCCGACGTTTCCGGCCAGAGCATCGACCTGCTGATTGCCGCCCGCCTGCTGGCGCTGCGCCAGTCGCAGGCCTTGAGCCTTGCCGAACTCGCCGAACGCTCGGGTGTGAGCAAGGCCATGATTTCGAAGGTGGAGCGCGCCCAGAGCAGCCCTACGGCCGTGCTGCTTGGCAGGCTGGCCGCGGGGCTCGGCGTGCCTTTGGCACAACTGCTGACGCAGGACAAGGGGCAGCCGAAGCGGCTGCGCAAGCGCGGCGAGCAGGAGGTCTGGCGCGACCCGCAGGCCGGCTACCTGCGGCGGCAGGTCGCCGAGCGCCAGGCGGGCTGCGGCGTGGAGATGATCGAGATCGAACTGCCGCGCTCTGCACAGGTCGACTATCCGCGCTGGAGCGGCAAGCCCTACAGGCAGTGCCTGTGGATGCTCGAAGGCCGACTGCGGGTGGACTACGGCGACGAGCGCTTCGAACTCGAGCCGGGCGACTGCCTGGACTTCGGCGTCGACCGGCCGCTGGTCTTCAAGGCGCTCGGCAGCGCTGCCTGTCGCTACCTGCTGGTAGCAAGCCCCGAGTAGCCCTGCAGCACGCGGAAAAACGCGTACCTGCACGGTAGGCACCCTCCCACAAGCACATCCGGCACGCACCGGTGCTGCACGCCGCAGCGCCGGAAATACTGCAAGGCATCCAGACTTTAGGAGGAACACCATGTCTTTCGCGCTCTACATGATCGGCTTTCTGATTTTCCTGGGCGGCGTTGCCTGGGGCGCCTCGGTCGCTGGCGTGCCGTCGCTGTATATCGGCATCGGCGCGGTGATCCTGCTGGGCATCGGCATCTTCAGCGCGGTGGGCCGCACGCGCGGCAAGGACCCGTCCTGAGTTCACGCGGGCTTCACGCCGCCCGCACATCGAGTCGCTAACTTCGCAGCGCGCATCGCGGCAAGCGGTGCGCGTTGATTCAAGTCAGCGGCCCCATGCACACAACCAACAGCCTTTTCGCATCACCCCTTCCCTCCGCCTCGTCCACGGCGCCTGCGCCGGCTTCTTCGGCGGACAGCAGCACGGGAAACATCAAGATAGACCTTCTCGTCATCGGTGCGAGCTTCGCGGGCCTTGCCTGCGCCCGTGCCGCAGCACTCGCCGGACTCAGCGTGATGGTGCTGGAGAAGAAGACAACAGCGGGCGCCAAGCTCCACACCACCGGCATCATCGTCAAGGA
>CAJYQC010000301.1 GCA_913776885.1 uncultured Variovorax sp. | reverse complement strand
GGAGGCGCCAGGAGGATCCGGGGCGAGTGTCCGCCAGGTGCGATGGGGGGCACCGGCACCAGTTTCTGCGACGACACCGGACGCACGGGAATCGCGGCTCCGCGGGGCTTGGCAGCCGCGCGCTCGGCGAGCTTGCGCTTTTCTTCCTCGCTCAGGGCCTGGTACTGCTCCCACTTGAGCTTGCGCTCGTCAGCTGGAATGCGCTTCACCTCGGCGAAGTTCAGCCGGGCCTGTGTGCGCTGCTGGTTGCTCAGGGCAGCCCATTCGATCATCCGGCTGTGAAGGGTGGACTGATCCTCGGTGGACATGCTGCCGAAATTGCGCGACAGCGCGAGCCACTTCCTCTTCTGTCCGATGTTCAGCGTGTTCCAGTGCGGGTTCAGCGGCTTCAGCGCCTGCTGCTGTTCGGCCGTGAGTTCACTCCACAGCGGCCGCGTCGGCGCGACGGCCTTGGGGCTGCTGGCCGACGCCGAGCTGGTGGAGGCCGGGCCGCCGGTGGCCTTCGAGGCGGCCTCGGAAGGTGGCTGGGCACAGGCGAGCGTCAGGCTGAAGGCCGCGACAGCGAATGCGCCCGCCCAAATGAATGCGCCCGCCGGAAGCGGGCGCAACGGGCGGGGGCTGTTCGCGCTGAAAATGGAGCGGCGTCGCATTCGATCGATGGAGGTTCAGTCGGAGGCGTTTTCGGCCTTGAGGAATTGGGCGAAACCGGGGTCGGTATAGGCGGCGGGTGGAAGATCGCCCGTCAGCAGCGCGGAATCCACCTCGGCCAGCTCGCTGGCGCGGTCGTCGTCCTGCATCACGCTGATGGTGATCAAGCCCGCGACGAGCGCGATCAGCGGTACCACGGATGCGATGCGCGTCCACCAACTGCCGCCCATCGTGAGCGTGTGGCCCGACTGCACCACCGCAGGCGCGGTCCGCAGCTGCGGAGCCTGCTTGCGTGCCGCCACCGCCTGCGCACGCGCCACGCGCAGCCGCTCGCTGATGTCGTGCGGCAGCTCGCGGTTGCCGGCGGAAAGGCGGGCAGTCAGACGCTGGCCGAACTGGTCTTCGGCGACGGTGTTGATCGAGGTTGGAACCTTAGTGTTCATAGCGATATTCCCTTGGCCTTGAGCGCCTTGCTCAGAGCGTGAACGGCTCGCGAACAATGGGTTTTGACGCTGCCCTCGGAGCAGCCCATCGCGGCGGCCGTCTCTGCGACGTCCATTTCCTCCCAGTAACGCATCAGGAAAGCCTCGCGTTGACGGCCCGGCAAAGCTGCGATCTGCTCTTCGATCTCCTTGAAGATCTGGGCGCGGCGGGTGGTGTCTTCGGCGCTCTCCGCCTCCCTAGAGTCGGTGGGCGAGACGAAGTTCTCCAGCAGATCGAAATCTCCGTCTTCGTCGACCGAGTCGAAATCGCTGAGGTTGGAAAACAGGGCTCGGCGGGTCTTCTGGCGGCGAAACCAGTCGAGCGTGCAGTTCGACAGGATGCGCTGGAAAAGCATCGGCAGCTCGGCTGCAGGCTTGTCGCCATAGTGCTGGGCCAGCTTCATCATGCTGTCCTGCACGATATCGAGGGCCGCTTCTTCATCCCGCACGTGATAGACCGAGCGCTTGAAAGCGCGCCGTTCGACGCTTTTCAGGAAATCGGAGAGTTCTTGTTCAGTGGCCAAGCGAGAGGGGGCGCGCAGGGCGCGCCGCGTGGGAATGAGGTCAAGCGATCGCTACGTTTATCGCCGCGGATTATGCCTTTGTAGCTTTACGAGGCAGCTGAAGCGAATATGAACGCCGGGAAATGCCATAATCCGCATTGCAAGTCAAAAGGCAAACGGGTCACGGTCCGGCGGAACATCAGTCCGCCCATGGCTTTGGCCTCAAGTCCTGACGCGGCCTCACAAGGGTTGGCAAGGGGCACCCAAGGTATTTCGTTCCCGAAATAAACAAAGGTTGATCATGGAAATTTCCAAGGCGGAAATCGTCTCCGCAGCCGCTGCGTCCGCCGGCGCAGGCAATTCGACTCAAGAACTGATGGGCGCCGAAGTGCTGGTCAAGGCACTGCAGGCGGAGGGCGTCCAGTACGTCTGGGGCTACCCGGGCGGTGCGGTTCTCTACATCTACGACGCGTTCTACAAGCAGGACACCATCCAGCACGTGCTGGTGCGCCACGAACAGGCCGCCGTCCACGCGGCCGACGGCTATGCCCGTGCAACCGGCGAAGTCGGTGTGGCGCTGGTAACCTCCGGTCCCGGCCTGACCAATGCGGTCACCGGCATCGCGACGGCGTACATGGACTCCATCCCGATGGTGATCATCTCGGGCCAGGTTCCGACCGCCGCCATCGGCCTCGACGCCTTCCAGGAGTGCGACACCGTCGGCATCACCCGCCCCATCGTGAAGCACAACTTCCTCGTCAAGGATCCCAAGGATCTGGCCATGACGATGAAGAAGGCCTTCCACATCGCACGCAGCGGCCGTCCGGGCCCCGTGGTGGTGGACGTGCCCAAGGACGTCTCGTTCAAGAAGATTCCGTACGCGGGCTATCCCGACAAGGTCGAGATGCGCTCGTACAACCCGGTGCGCAAGGGCCATGGCGGGCAGATCCGCAAGGCGCTGCAACTGCTGCTGGCCGCCAAGCGCCCCTACATCTACACCGGCGGTGGCGTGCTGCTGGGCAACGCCTGCAACGAACTGCGCACGCTGGTCGACATGCTGGGCTACCCGGTCACCAACACGCTGATGGGCCTGGGCGCCTATCCGGCGAGCGACCGCAAGTTCCTGGGCATGCTGGGCATGCACGGCACGATCGAAGCCAACAACGCGATGCAGAACTGCGACGTGCTGCTGGCCGTGGGTGCACGCTTCGACGACCGCGTGATCGGCAACCCCAAGCATTTCGCGCAGAACGAACGCAAGATCATCCACGTCGACATCGATCCGTCGAGCATCTCCAAGCGCGTGAAGGTCGACATCCCGATCGTCGGCGACGTGAAGGACGTGCTCACCGAGCTGATCTCGATGATCCGCGAGAGCACCGCCAAGCCCGACGCAGGCGCGCTGGCCGAGTGGTGGAAGACCATCGAGGCATGGCGTTCGCGCGACTGCCTGAACTACGACCGCGGCAACAAGGACGTGATCAAGCCGCAGTATGTGGTCGAGACCCTCTGGAACATGACCAAGGACACCGACACGTACATCACGTCGGACGTCGGCCAGCACCAGATGTGGGCCGCCCAGTACTACCGCTTCGACGAGCCGCGCCGCTGGATCAACTCCGGCGGCCTTGGCACCATGGGCGTGGGCATTCCCTATGCCATGGGCATCAAGCTCGCGAAGCCCGATTCGGAAGTGTTCACCATCACCGGCGAAGGCTCGGTGCAGATGTGCATCCAGGAACTCTCCACCTGCCTGCAGTACAACACGCCGATCAAGATCTGCTCGCTCAACAACCGCTACCTGGGCATGGTTCGCCAGTGGCAGGAGATCGAATACTCCGGCCGCTACAGCCACAGCTACATGGATGCACTGCCCAACTTCGTGAAGCTCGCCGAGGCCTATGGCCACGTCGGCATGCTGATCGAGCGTCCACAAGACGTGGAGCCGGCGTTGCGCGAGGCGCGCAAGCTCAAGGACCGGACGGTGTTCATGGACTTCCGCACCGATCCGACCGAGAACGTGTTCCCGATGGTGAAGGCCGGCATGGGCATCACCGAGATGCTGCTGGGTTCCGAAGATCTCTGACCGATCGACGGAACGGACATTCGCTCAACTCTTTACTACTGACGAATCTATTGCCCGCCGAGCCCGCGCATTACCGTGCGCGGGGGAGGGCGGCGAAAAGAGGAGTCACGCAAACATGAAACACATCATCGCAGTGCTGCTGGAAAACGAGCCGGGTGCTCTTTCCCGCGTGGTGGGCCTTTTCTCGGCCCGCGGCTACAACATCGAATCGCTCACGGTGGCGCCCACGGAGGACGCAAGCCTCTCGCGCATGACCATCGTCACCACCGGCTCGGACGACGTGATCGAGCAGATCACCAAGCACCTGAACCGGCTGATCGAGGTGGTGAAGGTCGTCGACCTCACCGAAGGCGCCTACACCGAGCGCGAACTCATGATGGTGAAGGTGCGCGCGGTCGGCAAGGAGCGCGAGGAAATGATGCGCATGGCGGAGATCTTCCGCGGCCGCATCATCGACGTGACCGACAAGAGCTACACCATCGAACTCACCGGCGACCACGGCAAGAACGACGCTTTCCTGGAAGCGATCGAGCGTAGCGCTATCCTCGAGACTGTCCGCACCGGTGCCAGCGGCATCGGCCGCGGCGAGCGCATCCTGCGCGTGTAGGAGGGTGTAGGCGCCCTCAGTTCATACGTTCATCCATACAAGAGGCAAAAGTGATGCGAGGACTGCTCGGTTTCGACAGGATGGTGACCCCGGCGATCGTGCGGGTGCTCTATTTCCTCGGCCTGCTGGGCGTGGTCGTGCTGGCGGTGGCTGCGCTGGTCCAGCGGCAGTACCTGCCGGCCTTCACTGTCCTGATCTTCGGCACCATCGGCGTACGCATCTACAGCGAACTGCTCATCGTGCTGTTCCGCATCCACGACAGCCTCGTGTCCATCAACCAGCAGATGAAGGACCGGAATTCCTCCGGCCTTTGAGTGAAGTGCATCCCCGTGCGGATGCCCGGGATTTCGAGATTTTTTAGGAGAGATACAAATGAAGGTTTACTACGACAAGGACGCCGACCTCAGTCTGATCAAGGGCAAGACGGTTGCAATCATCGGTTACGGCTCGCAGGGCCATGCGCATGCGCAGAACCTGAACGACAGCGGTGTAAAGGTCGTGGTCGGCCTGCGCAAGGGCGGCGCCTCGTGGCCCAAGGTCGAGAAGGCCGGCCTGAAGGTCGCTGAAGTGGCCGAGGCCGTGAAGGCCGCCGACGTGGTGATGATCCTGCTGCCCGACGAGCAGATCGCCAACGTCTACAAGAACGACGTCGCCCCGAACATCAAGGAAGGCGCTTCGCTGGTGTTCGCGCACGGCTTCAACGTGCACTACGGCTTCGTGCAGCCGCGCGCAGACCTCGACGTGTGGATGGTCGCTCCCAAGGCCCCGGGCCACACCGTGCGCAGCACGTACACCCAGGGCGGCGGCGTGCCCCACCTCGTGGCCGTGCACCAGGACAAGACCGGCAAGGCGCGCGACCTCGCGCTGAGCTACGCCACTGCCAACGGCGGCGGCAAGGCCGGCATCATCGAGACCAACTTCCGCGAAGAAACCGAGACCGACCTGTTCGGCGAACAAGCGGTTCTGTGCGGCGGCACGGTCGAGCTGATCAAGGCCGGTTTCGAAACGCTGGTGGAAGCCGGCTACGCCCCTGAGATGGCGTACTTCGAATGCCTGCACGAGCTGAAGCTGATCGTCGACCTGATCTATGAAGGCGGCATCGCCAACATGAACTACTCGATCTCGAACAACGCCGAATACGGCGAGTACGTCACCGGCCCGCGCGTCGTGACCGAAGAGACCAAGAAGGTCATGAAGCAGGTGCTGAAGGACATCCAGACCGGCGAATACGCCAAGAGCTTCGTGCTGGAAAACGCAGCTGGCGCTCCCACGCTGATCAGCCGCCGCCGCCTGAATGCAGAGCACCAGATCGAAGTCGTCGGCGAGAAGCTGCGCGCGATGATGCCCTGGATCAAGAAGAACAAGCTGGTCGACCAGACCCGCAACTGATCTGCGAGCCAGGAGGGCGCTTCGGCGCCTGTTTCCCGAGGGCCACCCGTTGCGGTGGCCTTTTTGTTTGACGAGGGGCGGTGCGGCCCCTGAACTACACTGCGAGCCATGCGATTCAAAGATCAAGATGCTATCGAATGGATAGCTGCCAGCGCAGTGCCCACGAGGGATGGAGGCAAATTCAATGCATGACGACACGCTCCCCGACGATGTGCCGCCGCGCAAGCGCCGCAAGGGCATCTACATCCTGCCGAACCTGTTCACGCTGGCGGCGCTTTTCGGCGGCTTCTATTCAGTCGTGATGGCCATGAACGCGCGCTTCGACCTCGCGGCGCTCGGCGTGTTCGCGGCGATGATCCTCGACAGCCTCGATGGCCGCGTCGCGCGCATGACCAACACGCAGAGTGCGTTCGGCGAGCAGATGGATTCGCTGTCCGACATGGTGTCCTTCGGCGCGGCGCCGGCGCTCATCGCCTATGAGTGGTCGCTCAAGGGCCTGGGCCGCTGGGGATGGATCGCCGCATTCGTTTATTGCGCCTGCGCGGCGCTGCGTCTCGCGCGCTTCAACGTCAACACGGGCGTGGTCGACAAGCGCTGGTTCCAGGGGCTGCCGTCGCCCGCGGCCGCGGCGCTCGTGGCGGGCTTCATCTGGCTGGTGAACGAGTGGGGCAAGCGCGGCGGCGAAGTGCTGTATCTCTCCTGGACGCAGATCACATGGGTGACCTTCGCCTTCACGCTGTACGCGGGGCTCACCATGGTCACCAATGCGCCGTTCTACAGCTTCAAGGACATCCAGATGAAGAAGAGCGTGCCGTTCGCTGTGATCGTGCTGATCGCGCTGGGCATCGCCGTCATCAACATCCATCCGCCGACGGTGCTGTTCGGCCTCTTCGTCGTCTATGGCCTGAGCGGCTACGTGGTCTATGCCTGGCGCAAGGCCAAGGGCCAGCCGGTCAGCGTGATCAGCACCTCGACGGAGGAGCCGGACGAACGGGGCTTGCATAACTGAGCCTGGCTTGTGCTACATTCGTCACCCTCATGAACAAGATTTCGCTGCTGGTCCTACTAGCCCTCCCTCACGGGCGGAGACGGTAGCGCACGCGCAAATCCATCATCACGGCCCGTTCGCACCAGCAACGGGCCGTTTGTTTTTTTGGGTTGCTGGTCGATTACCAACCATCACAGAGAAATCGACATGCTCAAGCAACCTCAAAGCAAGTACCGCGCATTCGCCCCGATCGGCCTCAAGGACCGTACCTGGCCCGATGCCGTGCTGACCAAGGCGCCGATCTGGCTGTCGACAGACCTGCGCGATGGCAACCAGGCCCTGGTCGAACCCATGGACATCGCGCGCAAGATGCGCATGTTCGAGACCCTCGTGGCCATCGGCTTCAAGGAGATCGAGGTCGGCTTTCCCTCGGCTTCGCAGATCGAATTCGACTTCGTGCGCAAGCTCATCGAGGAAGACCGCATTCCCGACGACGTGACGATCCAGGTGTTGACGCAGGCCCGCGACCACCTCATCGCTCGCACCTTCGAATCGTTGCAGGGCGCCCCGCGCGCGATCGTGCATCTCTACAACGCGGTGGCTCCCGTCATGCGCCGCGTCGTGCTCGGCATGGACGAGGACCAGATCGTCGAACTCGCGAGCAGCCACGCGCGCATGTTCAACGAGTTCGCTGCCAAGCAGCCGAACACGAAGTGGACCTTCCAATATTCGCCCGAGATGTTCTCGGGCACCGATGTCCACTTCTCCAAGCGCGTGGTCGATGCGGTGACCGAAGTCTGGGCGCCCACGCCCGAGCGCAAGTGCATCGTCAACCTGCCCACCACGGTCGAGCACTCCACGCCGAACATCTTCGCCGACATGATCGAGTGGATGCACCGCAACCTCGCGCGCCGCGACTCCATCGTGCTTTGCGTGCATCCGCACAATGACCGCGGCACCGGCACGGCGGCGGGCGAACTGGCCTTGATGGCTGGCGCCGAGCGCATCGAAGGCTGCCTGTTCGGCAATGGCGAGCGAACCGGCAACCTCGACCTGGTCAACGTCGCGCTCAACCTCTACACACAGGGCGTATCGCCGGAGCTCGATTTCTCCAACATCGACGAGATCCGCGCCACCGTCGAGCACTGCAACCAGATTCCGGTGCATCCGCGCCATCCGTACGTGGGCGACCTGGTCTACACCTCGTTCTCGGGCTCGCACCAGGATGCGATCAAGAAGGCCTTCGCTGCGCGCAAGGACGGCGACGTCTGGGAGATTCCGTACCTCCCCATCGACCCGAAGGACGTGGGCCGCAGCTACGAGGCGGTGATCCGTGTGAACAGCCAGTCGGGCAAGGGCGGCATGGCCTACCTGCTCGAAAGCGAATACGGCATCGAGATGCCGCGCCGCCTTCAGATGGAGTTCATGCAGTCGGTGCAGCGCGTGATGGACGTGGCGGGCAAGGAGCTCACTGCCGCCGATCTCTGGGAGCTCTTCATGCGCGAATACGGCATCGAGACCGCGCAGTCGCTGCCGCACCGCCTGACCGAAGAGAAGGGCGAGGGCGGCGAGACATCGGTCGTCATTCACGCTGACCTGCATTGGGACGGCGAAGTCCGCGCCGTGGAAGGCCGGGGCAACGGGCCGATCGATGCCTTCACCCAGGCGCTGAGCGAGGCCACAGGGCACTCCGTGCGCGTGATGGACTACCACCAGCATGCTGTCGGCGCGGGCGCGGACGCGAAATCGGTGGCCTACCTGGAATTGCGCGTGGACGGAACGCACACGCTTTTTGGCGTGGGCATGGACGCGAACGTGGTCACCGCTTCGCTGAAGGCGATCGTCTCGGGCGTGCAACGTGCGCGTACCCGGGGCGCGCACAGCGCACAATCGGTGGTTGAAGTCGCCTGACGCTGAAGCGCTGGTCCGGTCCGGACGCGCAGGAAAGGCGCGCACCAAGGAGAACCACGATGACCGACCAGTTGATCATTTTCGACACCACCCTGCGCGACGGCGAGCAATCGCCGGGCGCCTCGATGACGCGCGACGAGAAGATGCGCATCGCCAAGCTGCTGGAGCGGCTGAAGGTCGACGTCATCGAGGCGGGCTTTCCGGCCAGCTCGAACGGTGACTTCGAGGCGGTGAAGGCGATCGCCAACACGATCAAGGATTCGACGGTGTGCGGCCTCTCGCGCGCCAACGACCGCGACATCGGCCGCGCGGCCGAGGCCCTCAAGGGCGCGGCCCGCGGACGGATCCATACCTTCATCGCCACTTCGCCGCTTCACATGGAAAAGAAGCTGCGCATGTCGCCCGAGGAAGTGCATGAACAGGCCAGGCTGGCGGTGCGCTTCGCGCGCAACCAGATCGGCGACGTGGAATTCAGCCCCGAAGACGGCTACCGCAGCGACCCCGACTTCCTGTGCCGCGTGCTCGAAACCGTGATCAACGAGGGCGCCACCACCATCAACGTGCCCGACACCGTCGGCTACGCCATCCCCGAGCTCTACGGCAACTTCATCAAGATGCTGCGTGAGCGCATTCCCAACAGTGACAAGGCGATCTGGTCGGTGCATTGCCACAACGACCTGGGCATGGCGGTGGCCAACTCGCTGGCCGGCGTGAAGATCGGCGGCGCGCGCCAGGTGGAATGCACCATCAACGGCCTGGGCGAGCGTGCGGGCAACTGCTCGCTCGAGGAAATCGTCATGGCGGTGAAGACCCGCAAGGACTACTTCGGGCTCGACCTGCGCATCGACACCCAGCACATCGTGGCCGCCAGCCGCATGGTCAGCCAGACCACCGGCTTCGTGGTGCAGCCCAACAAGGCGGTGGTGGGCGCCAATGCCTTCGCGCATGCCTCCGGCATTCACCAGGACGGCGTGCTCAAGGCTCGCGATACCTACGAGATCATGCGCGCGGAAGACGTGGGCTGGACCGCCAACAAGATCGTGCTGGGCAAGCTCAGTGGCCGCAATGCCTTCAAGCAGCGTTTGCAGGAACTCGGCGTGGCCATGGAGAGCGAGGGCGAGATCAACGCCGCCTTCCTGCGCTTCAAGGAACTGGCCGACCGGAAGTCGGAGATTTTCGACGAGGACATCCTCGCGCTGGTCAGCGCGGAGGAGGTGTCGAACGTTGGTGAGCAGTTTGCTTTCGTCTCTCTCTCCCAGCACAGCGAAACTGGCGAACGCCCCCAGGCGAAAATCGTGTTCACCGTGCAGGGCAAGGAAGTCACCGGCGAATCCGACGGGAATGGCCCCGTCGATGCTTCCCTGAAGGCCATCGAGTCGCACGTGAAGAGCGGGGCCGAGATGGTTCTTTACTCTGTAAACGCGATCAGCGGCTCGACGGAAAGCCAAGGGGAAGTTACAGTCCGGTTACAAAACGCAGGGCGGGTGGTGAACGGTGTGGGCGCAGACCCAGACATCGTGGTCGCTTCGGCTAAGGCTTATTTGAGTGCGCTCAACAAGTTACAGAGCCAAGCTGAGAGAGTGGCGGCACAAGGTTAGGTTGTCGGGCGATCCTTGGTATTCGAATGAAGAAGAGGATGCAAGTAACTGATATTGCGTGTCTTTTTTGATTTGGATACACTGCGGTCCTCGTTTTTGCCGCTGGAGATACATGAATGCCTGAAGCCCGCCTACGCCGAGTTTCCAGCCAGCGGTTCCTGCCCGCTTTCAAAGCCATCGCCGTCGCGCTCTGCGCCACGGCGTTTTTGCTGCCTGGCGCCCAGGCCGCGAAGAAGGAAAAGCCCGCCGCCGCCAAGACCGTCGTCGCCTCCAAGAAGTCGAAGGGGCCCGTGCCGGTGGAGGCCAAGCGCAGCGCCGCCTCTTCGAAGACTGC
>CAJYQC010000300.1 GCA_913776885.1 uncultured Variovorax sp. | reverse complement strand
ATTGGTCTCCCGAGTCACCTCTGCAACGCAAGCCGTAGCCACCCTCGCCGGGTCTGCGGCTTTGCCATTCGTGCTCCAAGTTTTTGGCGGCTCGACGGGCGGGCGCAAGCCCGGCCGGTTCTCGCAAGAGGTGCCCGGTAGACCAACTCGTCGAGCTGCCGCCCTCGATTGGTCTCGAGAGCGGCGGTTTCTTGCAAACCGCACCTCTTGGAGGCCATTGATGGCTGCATCCACTTCTCGCGCGTCCGCGCGTGTCTCTTCGTTCCCCGAATCTCAAGAATCCACCAGCGCCGGATCGCTTGCGCTGCAAGCCTGCGACGACGTCGAAAGCCTGCACGAGGTGCGGCACGCCTACGCCGGCCTCGAAAGGCTCATCGGCCCGCAGCGCGTGAACGATGCGGAGGAGGTCTGCTCCAGCCGCTCCGAACTCAGTGCGCTGGTGCGCGTCGTCAACGAAGAACTGCGCCGGCGCATCGAGGCGGCCGAGGGCACGCTGCGTTCGCTGCGGGCAGCACTCGCGGGCGGATGAGCCCTTTCCGTGCCGCGCCCGCCAGGCTCAACGCGCGGCCAGCGACAGCAGCATCTTGAGCAGGTCGGCACGTCGGTGCGTTCCGGTCTTCCCATAGACCGCCTGCAGCTGTGCGCGCACCGTGCTCGTGGCAACGCCCAGGGTCGCAGCCATCTCACCCGCGCTGCCGCCTTGCAGAACCTGCAGCGCCACGCGCGCTTCGGCTTCGGTGAGTCCGAACAGCTTCACGAGCAGCGAAGGCGGCACGGTGAGCGCAGCCGTCAGGTCATAGAGGAACAGGATCGCCCGCGCAGCGGTGCTGCCTTCCCGCGTGGGCAGCATGCCGGCCAGGCCGGATGAACGCAGCGGCGCCGCATGCACCACGCAACGTGGGCGGCCCTCTGCGTCCGGCAGCAGCAGTGCCTGCGAGAAGTGGCCCTCCTCGTCGGCATTCAGCGGATCGAGCGCCGACGCAATGGCACGCCGGAACCTGGCCTCGAAGCGGGCCAGCCGCGGTGCGAGCCGCAACATGGGTGGACGGCCTGCGGCGGTCTCCATGCGCCACAGCGCGTCGGCCGCCACCTCGCCCGCCACCTGGCGTGCAGCGCTCGCGTTCATGAAGCTCACCCCGTCGCTCGCCGACACCAGCACCACGCCGCAGCCCAGCCGGTCGAGCGTGGCGCGCAACGACGCCTCGCGCCACTGAGCGCCGCGCAGGTGGAACATCACGCCCAGGGCCCGCGAGAGGTGCGCGACGAGCCGGCGCACCAGCTCCAATTCGGCACTGCCGAAGGGCGCGTCCTGCAGGCGGCGAAAGAGCACGAGCGCGGTGGGCAGCTTGTGCGCGTCGGTGCTGTCGAACACCACGCCGCCGCACATGCGGCCGATGTCCACGGGGGACCACAGCTCGCGGTAGAAGGGCGTGGGCAGCAAGGCGGGGGTGGGGACCAGGTCGTCGCCATCGAGGGCTGCGCCTTCACGGAACAGTCCGCGCGCTACGGCGGCGCGCGTGAAGGGATCGTTCTCGACGCCGGAGAAGCGGGCGGCCCACAGCGCCATCATGGATTCGGGCAGATCCACCGGAATCATCAGGCCGCCCTGCGCAGGCGTGTGCTGGGGTGTGAAGAGGCCGCCACGCGTTGCGCGACATGCCCGTACCACCCTGGCCATCACAGCGGGCCAGCCATCGGGGTTCAGCGATGCGTCATAGATCTGGTGCACCAGGTCGTCGTAATCGTCCAGCTGCAGCATGCGGCTCCCTCCGGTTCTCTTTTCCAGGAGGCACGCACGCCGACACTCCGGATCGCGGCGGCCTCTCTTTCGAACAGATTCTGCAGGGCATCGTGTCGCAGTAGTCGTTTTGTACGACGCCGCGTGTGGTCATGGCCCAGGCGGGCCTGATCGTCGGGTCGCGCGCGTGCGCGGTTCAGGCGCTGCGCCGCGCCTCGTGCGGAATGCGTCGATCGACCGGTGGCACATGCTCACGTACGGGTAGAGCGATGCTGCAAGTACCCGCCCGGCAGCGGCTGCATATCGACCATATCGACCGGCGTTTTCCTTGGATCACGGCATGGCCAGGTCCAGCCCGAGCATGCTGCTGAGGCCGTACGTGAGCAGCGAGAGGCCCAGCAGCGACAGCACGAAGATGGCGGCCACCTTGCCGCCGCCGCGCAGTACGCCACCCTGCTTCTCCTTTCTTCCCCGTTCATAGTGCCACTTGATGGCGAAGAACATGCCCGCGCCGAACACGAGGACCTTGAACGCAATGAAGACCACAGGGACCCAATCCATCTTTTCGAGTATTCCTAATCAGTTTGTTGGCACGATGGCGCAGTGCGCCGGCGTCTGGTAACGAGCGCTGGCCCTTACGGCTTTTCCGGAGTCTCGCCGCGCGCCTTCACCTGTTCGGCAAGGGGCGCCGCATTTTCTCCAAGGACGCTGCCGGCAACATCCGCTTGCGGCGGCGTCAGCTGTTCGATGATTCGAATGCGGCGAACGACGAGTTCGTCGATCTCCAGCCGGCGCACTCGAGCCCGGCCGACGAACAGCCGTCCGACGGACAAGGCGCCGATCGCCAGCGCACCGAGAGCCGCGGCGCCGATCACGATGGAGCCCATGGCGGTGGTGCCGACAGCGAGTGCGCCGGTGGCGGTTGCCGGCGATGAGCGCGCGGACTTTGATGGCATGAGGTTCATCGAAACTCCTTGTTGGGCAGGGGTCTTTGAAGGGTGGCGGTGGCGGCACCCCCTCGCCACCGATTTCAATCGGTCTTCGCTACCGCGCGGAGCATTGCGAGCCTGAGGCGCTTCATGAGCCGCCGCCACAGCGACTTGCCGTCACGAGGTTTGATGCTCTTTCCCACCGGTCTGAACGAAGGGCCGGTGCGGTGGCCGAGAGGAGTGCGCCTCACCACTATGCCCCAGCTGCCGTCACCCGCCAACAGGCGTGCAGAGCTCGACGAGCGCGCCATCCGGGCAGCGCAGGTAGGAGACCACCTGTCCCCAGGGCTTGCTGCGAGGCGGGGCCAACTCGGCCGCGCCGGCCGCCAGGGCACGCGCGTGCGCCGACTCGACATCGTCGGTGACCAGGCCGAGTTCCATGCCCAGAGGCTTCGCTGACTCCGAAGCGAGGACGTGGCCGCCATCGAAGTTCATCGGGGCCAGGTCGTGTGCCGCGAATGCAAGCGTGGTCTCGCCGCTTTCCAGCTCGCCATAGGTTCCGGACTCATGCAGGAAGCGCTTTGAAAAACCGAATGCCTGCTCGAAGAACTGCAGGGAGGCTTCGACGTTTGGGACGTAGATGATGGTGTAGCCGAACTTCATGGATGCTTCTCTATCGATTCGCCCTTGGCTCGATGCAGTGGCGCAAAGTTTGATCTTGCCATGACCAGCTCGGCAGCCGGCACGGCGTTTCGACCTGGGCGTTGCAGTAACCGGTGAGGGAAATGGGCGGGCGCATTTCGGCCAAGTTCCAAGCCGGCTGGCCGACCAATGCGTGCGCTGCAGCCACGTCATAAGCCATGCGAAGAGTCGTCCATAAGGCGTATGCCATTCTGTGTATGCCCCACGGTTCCTGGGCATTCGAACTCGATGAGCCGACTGCTCGGCGCGCGCGCAGTTCATTCGGGAAAGCAGCATGGAAGCGCATCGGTGCGCCGGCGATCGAAGAGCTCTTCGGTTCGCACCACGGCTGCTTCCTAGTGACTTTGGTCATTTCGAGATCGCATGCCCCAGCACTAAGATGCCCGCACCATGGTCAATGCCGCATCGATGCCTTCGCATGTTGCGCCGTCGCGCAATGAAGCCGGCGTGGCCATTCCGTCGCGAGGTGTGCTGGTGGTCGATGACCACGAACTGGTGCGGCTGGGCCTGCGTGCGCTGTTGCTCGCGGAAACCGCGAGCGTGCCTGTGTACGAGGCAGGCAGCCTGGCCGACGCGCTGCGGCTGTACGAGTTCTACCTGTCGTCGCATCTGCTGGTGCTGCTCGACCTCGATCTCCCGGACTCTCAGGGGCTCGATACGCTGGTGCGCTTCAGGCGGGCCTTTCCCGCCTCGCGCGTGGTGGTGCTTTCGGGCAAGGAGAGCCAGGCGCTGATGAGCGGGGTGATGGCGCTGGGGGCGCAGGCTTTCCTCCCCAAGACCGGGCACCTGGGCGATGTGTTGCGCTATG
>CAJYQC010000299.1 GCA_913776885.1 uncultured Variovorax sp. | reverse complement strand
CAGCGGCCTCCCGCGGGGCCGTGGCCTTCGCTTCCTTCCTCCCCTTCCCCCTCCATCAGCACGCGGTGCTGGCGGCGCATCTGCCGGTAGAAGTTTTCCATGCGCAGGGTGCCGCGGCCGCGCGCATGCTGGGCGAACTCGCGCACGGTGCAGAAGAAGTGGCGGTCGTCGCGCAGTTCCAGCGCGAGGCCGGCCTCGGCGGCGGCACGCCTAAGCGCGCGCAGCACGCGCCAGTCGCCCGGGGCGGTCATCACCAGCCGCTCGGGGCGCAGCAGCCGGATCGCGCGCGCCAGTTCGCCCGCCAAGCTCCCGGTGTTCGCGGGATCGTCCAGGCGCACGTAGTGCAGCGGCCAGCCTCGCTCGCGCAGCAGCTGCGCATGGTGGCGCATGGCCGACAGGAACAGGGCGGTCCGGATGCGGCTGGAGGCGACGTGCGTGGATTCCTCGCGCACCTCGGCCATCCAGATGCCGTCCTGCGCAGGATCGAACTCGTCGAAGGCCGAGGCCCGGCCGTCCAGCTGGTCGCCCAGCACCAGCACCAGATGGCGGATCGGCGGCGTCATGAACGGATCGCCCGCATCGCGGCGGCCGTGATCGAAGCTTGCATCATCATGATTCCTGGAAATGCGGCGGCTCGGGCTGCACGTCGCCCGGCCTTCCACTTCCGTACGCCACCAGCCCGCGCGCGGATCACCGCGCCGGCCGTCTGCGCAACCACCCGCCCCGCATGAAGACACTGCTGCGCCGCCACGGCCCGACCGTTCTCATCCTCGTGGTGTTCCAGGCGGCCTGGTTCGCCTGCGTGCTGGGGGCTGCGCGCGGCGCGCCCGGCTGGGGCTTGGCGGCGTGCGTCGGCGTCGTGCTGCTGAACCTGTGGCTGAGCGATGCGCGCCGCGACGAACTTCTGCTGGCGGTGTGCGCCGTGCTCCTGGGCCTGGCGTGGGACACCGGCATGGCGCGCGGCGGTGTGCTCGTCTATGCCTCGCCCGGGCCGTGGCCGGGACTGGCGCCCGCATGGATCCTGGGGCTGTGGGCGCTTTTCTCGACCACGCTGCGCGGGCCGCTGCGCTGGCTGCAAGGGCGCTGGCTGCTCTCGGCCGTGATCGGCGGCGTGGGCGGTGCCTTGTCGTACGCAGCGGCGGTGCGGATGGGTGCGGGCCAGTTTCCCGACCCAAGCCGGGCGATGCTGGTGCTGGGTGCCGGCTGGGCGGTGATGACGCCGCTGCTCGTGGAACTGGCGCGCTGGCTCGGCGAGCGCTCGGCCCGCCGGGCGCTTCGCTGAGCCTGCAGCCGCGGGCCCGGCGCCGCTCAGTCGTCCTGGGCGATCCAGCAGTTGCGCCCCCTGGCCTTGGCCTCGTACAGCGCCGCATCGGCTGCCTCGACGAGCCGCTGTTCCGGGCTTCCGGCATTCGCGCCCCGCAGCGCGGCCACGCCGATGCTGACGGTGACTCTTCCGTGCGGGCTCGCTCCGTGCGATATGCCCAGCGCGCGGATCTGTTCGAGCAGGAACTGCGCCACGTTCCGGGCCCCGGCCAGGTTGGTGCCGGGCAGGATGATCGCCAGCTCCTCGCCGCCATAGCGTGCGACCAGATCGCCAGGACGCCTGACTCCCAGCTTCAGCGCCGTGGCCACTGTCTTGAGGCACTGGTCGCCGGCCACGTGACCGTAGGCGTCGTTGAAGCGCTTGAAGTAGTCCAGGTCGAGCATGAGCAGCGACAGGGGCTGGCCCTCCCTGGCCGCACGACGCGACTCCTGCGCGAGCATCTCGTCGAAGCCTCGGCGGTTGGCCAGGCTGGTGAGCTGGTCCTGCGCCGCCAGTATTTCGAGGCGCCTGTTGGCCTGCAGCAGGTCTTCGCGCGCGGCCACCAGCGAGGCCTCGGCCCTGATGCGACGCCCGATGTTGATGATCAGCCGCCAGCCCACCGCCGCAACGGCGGCGAGCAGGGCACCGACGACGGCGATCGTGAGCAGCGCCAGGCGCCGCCAGGTCTTCAGGGCCTGGTCGCGGCCGACCGCCACGGTGGTCAGCACCGGGTAGCGGTCGCTCCTTCGGAAGGCGTAGAGCCGCTTCATTCCGTCGATGCTGGAGCGGAACGACGCCGTACCCGAGGTGCCCGAGAAGTGGCGCTGGAAGTTGGCCGACTTCGAGAAATCCAGGCCGATGTCCTGCTCGCGGTAGGGGTAGAGCACCAGCATCTGCCCGTTGTCGGTGCTCAGGCCGATGGTGCCGCTGTCGGCCAGGGCGATGGTGCCGAACGCACGCAGGAAGTTCGTCAGCCCCAGGCCGATGACGGCGACGCCGGCGAACCTGCCCTCGTTGTCCTCGAGGCGCCGGCTCACCGCGATGCCCCATTCGCCGGTGAAGGGGTTGCGAAGCGGCGGGCTGATCAGCACCTCCTTCGAGCGTGTGTCGCGGTGGTGCATGAAGTAGGGCCGCCCGGCGCTGTTGGTGCCCGGGGGGACGGGGCCCTTGGAATACATCAGCCAGTTGCCCCGTGCATCGAGCACCGCGACGCCGTCCAGCGGGTCGAGCAGGTGCTTCTGCTGGCTCACGAGCGACTGCACGCGCTGGATATGCTCGCTTGCATCGCCTTCGGACTTCAGCGTCTCCGCCACGCCCTGCAGCAGCATGTCGCTCTGGGTGAAGATGCCTTCGGCGTAGATGTTCAGCGCCTGGGCCAGATTGAGGTTGTTGGTGTCGGCGGCGGTCAGCGTCTGGTTGTGCGAAGCCCAGAGCTGCCAGCCGGTGGCCAGCGACACCGAGAGCATGACGGCCGCAAGCAGGGCCTTCGCAAGGCGAACGTCCCGCTTCACTCGAACAACTCCGCAAACGAACCTGTTTCCATCCCTTCCTCCCCTTTGTTGCGTCTTCTGCGTGGCAGCCGTCTGTGGTGCGCCGCTTCGCGGTCCGCCGGTTCTGCAGCCGGTCGGCCAGGGCGAACTCTATCCGACCTGTCTGAATAGCCGGTGGAAACCGCATCCGCAGCCCCGTGGCACCATCAAAGGCTTACACCAACGTCAACTGCGAGGGCATCGATGCTGATCAACTGCGTCGCCTACGAAAACGGCTCCAAGCTCGCCGACATATCGGTCGAGGACATCAGCGACTACATCGGCCGGCCCGGCTGCTTCGTCTGGGTGGCGCTGAGCGACGCCTCCGACGAGGAGCTCAATGAAATGCAGAAGGAGTTCGGCCTGCATCCGCTGGCGGTCGAGGACGCGCACCACGGCCACCAGCGCCCGAAGATGGAGGAATACGGCGACTCGCTCTTCGTCGTCATGCATCTGGTGGAGCCTTCGGAGGAGGGCGAACAGTGCCTGAACGTGGGCGAGGTCGACATCTTCGTCGGCAGCAACTATGTGCTGTCGGTGCGCAACCGCAGCAAGCAGGGCTTCCTGGGTGTGCGCGAGCGCTGCGAACGCGAGCCGGAGCTGCTGCGCAACGGCGCGGGCTTCGTGCTGTATGCGCTGATGGACGCGGTGGTCGACCGCTACTTCCCGGTGATCGACGCGCTGGAGGTGGAGCTGGAATCCATCGAGCAGCAGATCTTCGGCCAGGGCGGCGCGGCGCGCGACAAGATCAAGCAGCTCTACGACCTGAAGCGGCGCAGCATGGTGCTCAAGCGCGCGGTGGCGCCGCTGGTGGAAGCGGCCGGCAAGATGCACGGCGGGCGCGTTCCGCACATCTGCGTCAGCTCGCAGGACTACTTCCGCGACGTGGGCGACCACCTGGCGCGCATCAATGCGTCGATCGACGCGATGCGCGACACCATCGCCACGGCCATCCAGGTGAACCTGTCGATGGTCACCATCGAGGAGAGCGAAGTGACCAAGCGCCTCGCTGCCTGGGCCAGCATCTTCGCGGTGTGCACCGCGTTCGCCGGCATCTGGGGCATGAACTTCGAGAATATGCCGGAGCTGAAATTCCGCTACGGCTACGGCATCGCGCTGGGGCTGATCGTCAGCACCTGCGGCTATCTCTACTATCGGTTCAGGCGAGCGGGATGGCTCTGAGCGGTTCAGCCAAGCTTGACCAGCCGGCATTGCTAATGCCCAACTAATAAACATGTAGACAATCAAGTCCCTTATGAAAAGGGACTTCACGCAGCGCTTCGGCTTCCTCGCCAAGAGCGTGGCCAAGCTCTACGGCGAGGAGTTCGACCGCCTCGCGCGCGAACGCATCGGGCTCACCAGCGCACAGTGCCGGCTGCTGGGCGCGCTGGCGATGCATGGCGACGAAGAAGAACCGCTATCGCAGGCCGAACTCGCGCAGCGGCTCGACCTCACGCCCATGGCCGTGGCCGGCCTGTGCGACCGCATGGCCGCCGCCGGCTGGATACGCCGCGAGCCCAGCCCCACCGACCGCCGCGTCAACCGCATCCACCTGGAGCCCCGCGCCGAGAAGGCGCTCGACAGCGCCCTGAGCATCAGCGACGGGCTCAGCGCCCGCACGATGTCGGTGCTGTCGCAGGCCGAGCGCGCGCAGCTGCTGGGCCTGCTCTCCAGGGTGCAGGCGAGCCTGGCGGAGATCACCTCGCCGGGCGGCCGCAAGCCATCATGAGCGCCGCGCCCGGAACCACCGTGCCGCACCGCGGCATGATCACCATCTCGATCATGCTGGCGACCATCATGCAGGCGCTGGACACCACCATCGCCAACGTGGCGCTGCCGCACATGCAGGGCAGCCTGCAGGCATCGCAGGACCAGATCACCTGGGTGCTCACCTCGTACATCGTGGCCTCGGCCATCGCGCTGCCGCTCACGGGCTGGCTGTGCGGGCAATGGGGGCGCAGGCGCGTTTTCATCATCTCGGTGATCGGCTTCACCGTGGCCTCGGCGCTGTGCGGGCTGGCGACCTCGCTGGTGGGCATCGTGGCGGCGCGGCTGCTGCAGGGCGTCTTCGGGGCGGCGCTGGTACCGCTGTCGCAGGCGGTGCTGCTGGACATCAACCCGCGCGAGAAGGTCGCCCAGGCCATGGCCATCTGGGGCGCGGGCATCATGGTCGGCCCCATCCTCGGGCCGCTGCTGGGCGGCTGGCTCACCGAGAACTTCGACTGGCGCTGGGTCTTCTTCATCAACCTGCCGGTGGGCATCTTCGCGTTCTGGGGCATCGCGCGCTACCTGCCCGAGAGCCGGCCGCAGGGCGAGCGGCTCGACATCTTCGGCTTCGTCACGCTCAGCATCGCCATCGGCATGCTGCAGCTGTTCCTCGACCGCGGCGAGCAGCTCGACTGGTTCGAGTCGTGGGAGATCAAGCTCGAGGCCGCGGCCGCGCTGGTGGCGTTCTGCTTCTTCGTGGTCCACACATGGACGGTGCAGGGCGTCTCCTTCTTCGACCGAGACCTGCTGAAAGACCGCAACTTCGTCACCGGCCTGCTGTTCGCGTTCATCGTCGGCATGATCCTGTTCGCGACCATGGCGCTGCTGCCCAACTTCCTGCAGGGGCTGATGGGCTACCCGGTGGTCTACACCGGCGAGGTCACGGCGCCGCGCGGCGTGGGAACCATGATCGCGATGATCATCGTCGGGCGGCTGGTGCAGCGCGTCGACGTGCGCGCGATCATGGCGCTGGGCTTCGGCCTCACCGCCTTGTCGCTCTACCAGATGACCCGGCTCACGCTGCAGATGGACAGCACGCTCATCGTGGTCTCGGGCTTCATCCAGGGGCTGGGCATCGGCTTCACCTTCGTGCCGCTGTCCACGGCCACCTTCGCCACGCTGGCGCCGAGGTTGCGCAACCAGGGCACGCCCATCTTCAGCCTGCTGCGCAACATCGGCAGCAGCGTGGGCATCTCGATCGTGCAGGCGCTGCTGACCGAGGGTTCGAGCAAGGCGCATGCGCAGATCGCCGCGACCGTGGCGCCGGGCAACGCAGCGCTTGCGACCCTGCCGCAGATGCTGTCGCCCGACACCGCCACGGGGCTCGCACTGCTGAACGCAGAGGTCACGCGGCAGGGCGCGCTGATCGGCTACCTGGACGACTTCGCGATCATGATGACCATCACGGTGGTGGCGATTCCGTTGCTGCTGCTGATTCGCAGCCCCAAGCGAAGCGGGGCGGCTACAGGGCCGGCTGAAGTGCCGCATTGAGTTTCTCCCTCCCCCGCTGGGGGAGGGCAGGGGTGGGGGCAGGCGGCCTGTGCAACTGCAGCGGCTTTTCAGGCGCCGCCTGCCCCCATCCCAACGTTCCCCCAGAGGGGGAAGGAGCAAAAACCGCTCACTCGTCGTGCGAATCGTGAGTGGCTTCCGCACCGCGCCGCCAGTAGCCCGAGGCCCGCGTCCACTTCGGGTTCGCGCCGCGCTCGGCCACCAGGTGCGCGCGCAGCGTCTTGGCGATGGCCGATTCGCAGCCCACCCATGCATGGAAGTCGCCTGCCGGCAGCTCCATCGCCTTGAGCGCATCGACCAGCACAGGGCTCAGCCCCGGCTCGGTGCCGCGGCGGTGCGCCCACTTCAGCGTGAGTTGGGCCTGCGTGTCGAACGCGATCTCGTCGGCTTCGCTGTCGACTTCCGCCAGCACCACCGCGCGCGAGCCGGCGGGCAGTTCGGCCAGGCGCCGCGAGATGGCGGGCAGCGCGGTGTCGTCGCCGATGAGCAGGTGCCAGTCGAATTCGGTCGGCACGATGAAAGAGCCGCGCGGGCCGCCCACGCCGAGGATGTCGCCGGCCTTGGCCTGCCCGGCCCATTGCGTGGCGGGGCCGGCATCGTGCAGCGCGAAGTCGATCTCGAGCGTGCCGGCTTTCGCGTCGTGGCGGCGCGGCGTGTAGTCGCGCATGGTGGGGCGGCCTTCGGGCCAGACCGGGCCTTCGGGGCCCATGGTGGGCAGGCTCAGCCTGCCGGTGGCGGGGTCGGGAAAGAACAGCTTCACGTGGTCGTCGAAGCCGGGGCTCTGGAAGCCCGCGAGGTCGTCGCCAGTGAGCGTGACGCGGATCAGGTGCGGTGTCACGCGCTGCACCGTCTTCACCGCGAGCTTGCGAAAGCGCAGCTCGTGGCGCACACGGCGG
>CAJYQC010000298.1 GCA_913776885.1 uncultured Variovorax sp. | reverse complement strand
GTGCAGGCGCGCACCGGCCAGAACCTGACCTTCTCGCCGCATCCGAAGTACTTCATCGCCTACGGCGACTTCGAGGAAGGCGACGTGATCGACGCCGGAGCCATCGGCAACCCGCTGGAGCTGGCTTTCCCGCCCGGCGTATACGCACTGACCACCACGCTCAACGCGGATGGAACCTGGGACCAGCCGGAGAGCCTGGCCCTTTCGAACGCAAGCCGCCTGCGACTGCTCGCGGCGGCATGAGCACAAAGCCTGTCACACACCTTGTGGCTTCGTTGAGGACAACGACCATGAAGAAAACGAGCACCCGCCACCCTGTCCAACCGGCCACATCCGGCGCGCCGCCGGACTCGGCCATCGAATTCCAGGAGTCCGGCCATGTACATGCAAGCAACAGTTGAGCGAGTGGCCATGCGGCGCGTGTGCCTGGTGCCCCGCGGGGCGCGGCTGGAGGACCCGCAGGTCGACTGTCTGCCGATGGACGAGGCGGTCTGGGAGCGCGGCTACACGCTGGTGATCGACGAGGTCAAGCGCGGCGTGCTGCAGGACTTCTGGAAGAACTACTACGGCGCGTCCGCCGAGATGGCGATGTCGGGCAACCGGCTGATGGAGCTGCGCAAGGACATCATGGCGATCACGCCCGACTGCCTGGGCGAGCCGGCCGTGTTCCAGTTTCTCGTTCAGCTGACCCGCATGTGCGTGCGGGCGTACAGCCAGCAGGGCACGCTGCAGGTCATCGCCGAATAGGGCTCTCCCCCAGGCTTCGCGCACTTCGTGGAGGAACAGGTTCTCCCCCAGGCTCCGAGCACTTCGTGGAGGAACAGGCTCTCCCCCAGGCTCCGCGCACTTCGTGTCGCTTCGCCAACCCCCTTCCGGGGGCGACACCTGCGGCCCGGCGGAGCCGGTTCCGCGGTGTCCCGCAAAGGGGGCGGGGCGCCGGGGATGGCTCAGGAACTTGGCGCCTGCAGCTGGGCGCCCATCTTCTGGTGAATCAGGTTCACGGCCTTCAGCGGGCGCAGCATCACCTTGAACTCGGTGATCTTTCCTTCGTCGTTCCACTTCATCATGTCGACGCCGTTGATCTGGATGCCGTCGAGCTCCAGCGTGAACTCGAGCACCGCGTCGTGTTGCGACTTCAGCTCGCGCACGTAGCGGAAGCTCTCGTTGAAGAAGACCTGGAACGCCGCGGCCAGGTACTTGTGGGTGATGCGCTTGCCCACCTGGGGCGTGTGCACCACCGGCGAATGGAACACCGCCGCGTCGTCGAGCAGGGCGTCGAGCCCGGCCACGTCGCGTTCCTTGACGAGCCGATGCCAGGTGGCGAGGGTGTCGATCGGCATGAGTCTCCTGAGGCTGTTGTGGTCGATGCCCGCCATTTGACGCATGCGCGGGGTCCATGGCAAGGCGCTGCGCGCACCTAGGCGACTTCGCGGTCAGCTCCGGCCGCCAGGCTCGCAGTCCGGCGCGCAGCGTGGATTGACGCCATACGCTTTTCGGCATGGCAGCCGCAGCTGAAGCCCTTATCCTTTGCGCTTTGCGCAATCACGGCGAACGCCGCAGCAGCCCCACCATGACCGATTTCCGCCCCGCCTACGACAAGAGCTTCGACCGCATCGCCGCCGACCGCCTGCCCGCGCTGCTGCGCGCCATGCCCAAGGCGGAGCTGCACATGCACATCGAGGGCTCGCTGGAGCCAGAACTCATCTTCGCGCTCGCCCAGCGCAACGGCGTGTCCATTCCCTACGCCAGCGTCGAAGAGCTGCGCAAGGCCTACGCCTTCACCAACCTGCAGAGCTTCCTCGACATCTACTACGCCGGCGCCAGCGTGCTGCTGAAGGAGCAGGACTTCTACGACATGGCCTGGGCCTACCTGGAGCGCGCCGCTGCCGACAACGTGGTGCACACCGAGATGTTCTTCGACCCGCAGACGCACACCGCGCGCGGCGTGGCGATGGAGACGGTGATCGACGGCCTGCACCGCGCGTGCACCGACGCACGCTCGAAACTGGGCGTGAGCGCCGCGCTCATCCTGTGCTTCCTGCGCCACCTCAGTGAGGAAGAGGCCTTCGAGACGCTGGAGCAGGCGCTGCCCTATCGCGACAAGTTCATCGGCGTGGGGCTCGACTCGAGCGAAGTGGGCCATCCGCCCGAGAAGTTCGCCCGCGTGTTCGCGCGCTGCCGCGATCTGGGCTTCCGCCTCGTCGCCCACGCCGGTGAAGAGGGCCCACCCGAATACGTCTGGAGCGCGCTCGACGTTTTGAAGGTCGAGCGCGTCGACCACGGCGTGCAGAGCACCAAGGACCCGGAGCTGATGAAGCGGCTCGCACAGGACCGCATTCCGCTCACCGTGTGCCCGCTGTCGAACCTCAAGCTCTGCGTGTTCCCCGACCTGTCGAAGCACAACCTGGGCGCGCTGCTCGACGCGGGGCTGGTGGCTACCGTCAACTCCGACGACCCTGCCTACTTCGGCGGCTACATGAACCAGAACTTCACCGAGACCTTCTCGGCCACAGGCCTGAGCGTGCAGCAGGCCTGGCAGCTCGCGGCGAACAGCTTCGAGGGCAGCTTCATCGACGAGGCAGCCAAGCGCGCCTACGTCGAGCGGCTCAACGCCGTCTTCGCGAGCTTCTGAGCGGCATCGCCTGGCCGCGCCAACAGCAGCGGCATCGCCACCAGCGCGCAGGCGCTGGCCGCCAGCCACACCACCGGCCAACCCTGCAGCGCCAGCAGGTGCGGAATGGAGAAGGGCGTAACGAAGCTCACCAGGAACACGCTGGTGTTCGCCATCCCCAGTGCGGTGCCGGCACGCGGTGCGCCCGCCAGCGTGGCGAGCTCGGTGTAGGCCACGCCGTGCCATGCCGACACGCACACGCCGCTCACGCCCAGCAGCCCCACCAGCGCGATGCGAAGTGCCTGTGAGCCGGCAGCGTGCGTGCCCGCGGCCAGTGCCAGCGCAGCGAGGCCTGCGAACAGCACAACGGTGAGCCCGCTGCAGGCGCGCAGGTAGGCCGGCCGGTTCCTGTGGCGGTCGGTCCAGCGGCCGCTCCACACGCGCATGACCATCGCGCCGACCTGCACGAACACCATCGTCGCGGTGATGGTCGCCAGGCCCGCATGGCCGAAGTCGTGCAGGAACACCGTGCCGAAGGAGAGCACCGCGAACTGCGGCGCGCAAAGAATGCCGATGCCCGCCACGATGCGCCACACGCGCGCGTCGCGCAGCGGTCCGCTCTTTGGCGCGGCGGCTGCAGTCGGCATGGCCTTGTCGCCGCCCGCCGCGATGGGCGGCTCGTGCACCCACGCCCAGCTCATGGCCGCGCTCAGCGCGCACAGCAGCGCCAGCAGGCCGTAGAGCGCCGCAAAGCCGAAGTGCAGCGCAACATAGGGCAGCACCAGCGCGCCGATGCCGCCGCCCAAGGGCACGGCGGTCTGGCGGATGCTCATCGCGAGGCCGCGCTCGCTGGCGTCGAACCAGGTCATCACCGCGCGGCCGCTGGCGCCGTTGACGCTGCCGCCGAGCAGCCCCACCAGCAGCAGCCCGCTGCCGAGCCAGCCCAGGCCCGGGATATGCCCTGCGGCGGGCGCGGCCCATAGCGCCATCGCGATGAGCGCGAGGGCCGTGCTGCCCAGGCCCGCCAGCAGCACGGGCCGGTCGCCCCAGCGGTCGGTCAGCAGGCCCCAGGGCAACTCGCTCACCGCGATGCCCAGGCCCATGAGGCCCAGCACCAGCCCGAGGGTGGCGTTGTCGAGCTGGTAGCCGGTGCGCATGAGCACGGCCGTCATCGGAATGCCGCTGAAGGCCACCGAGAAGGCGGCGTTGGCCGCCACGCCTGCCGCCAGCACCTTCCAGCGGTGGCGCGGGGTGAATTAAGAAGAGGAGGGGTGGGTGGAGAGGGAGTGGGTCATGTTGCCGGGCAGTTTCTGCTTCGGCGAAGGTTTTGAAAATCAGAAAATAATTGGCGAATCGTCCTGAAAAACGGGACGATTGCCGTAATTCCCCGAATCCGGAAAGGGCCGCAATGAGCCAGGTGATGTTCGATCTCGACGTGCTGCGCACTTTCTCCACCGGCATCGCGCTCGGCAGCTTCGCCCGCGCGGCCGACAAGCTCGGGCGCTCCACCTCCGCGATGAGCGCGCAGTTGAAGAAGCTTGAATCGCAGGCCGGCACCGCGCTGTTCCGCAAGGCCGGCCGGGGGCTGGAGCTCACCGATGCCGGCGAGACGCTGCTGGCCTACGCCCACCGCATGCTCGAAC
>CAJYQC010000297.1 GCA_913776885.1 uncultured Variovorax sp. | reverse complement strand
GCGGGGCTGTGGTGGCGCACCCCGACGATGTGAAGTGATTCACTCATCTTCGTCACCGATGGTGCGCCAAGCGAAGCGAAGGCCCTTCGCGAAACACCGCGGAACCGGCTCTGCCGGGCCGCTGGTGTTGCCCCCTGCAAGGGGGTTGGCGAAGCGACACGAAGTGCGCGGAGCCTGGGGGTTTGCTCATATGACGCGCCAAGCGAAGCGAAGGCCCTTCGCGGAACACCGCGGAACCGGCTCTGCCGGGCCGCTGGTGTTGCCCCCTGCAAGGGGGTTGGCGAAGCGACACGAAGTGCGCGAAGCCTGGGGGTTTGCTCATATCAGGGCAGACGGTGGCGAGCCTCGTAGTAGGCGCGCCAGTGCGTCCCGCTGCGCTTGGCGGCCTTCTGCTCGAAGTAGCGCCGCAGCTTCGCGCGGTCGTCCGCGTTGTCCTTCACCACCGTGCCGGCGATGCAGTCGACCAGATCGGCCGGCGAGCCTTCGCGCTGTTCGAGGAACCATGCGCGCACGCCCACCGCGTGGGCCACGTTCACGGCTTCCGCGGTCGACATCACGGCGGTGAGCCGGTCCATGGCCCCGTCGCCGCCGCTGCTGCCGCCGCCATCGCCCTTCGCGGGCGCTCCGCGCAGGTCGCGGAAGGTCGACACCAGCAGCTCCAGCACGGGCTCGGGCACGGTCTTCGGAATGCCGCTCTGCGCGAGCAGCCGCGCCGACGATTCCTGTACCAGCGCCAGCTCGCGGTCGAAGTCGAGGATGGGGAACACCGTCTCGAAGTCGAAGCGGCGCTTGAGCGCCGCGCTCATCTCGTTCACGCCGCGGTCGCGCGTGTTGGCTGTGGCGATGATGTTGAAGCCCTCGCGCGCATAGAGCATGCCGTGCTCGCCCGAGAGCTCGGGCACCGCCATCACGCGGTCGGAGAGCATGCCCAGCAGGCAGTCCTGCACTTCGAGCGGCGCGCGGGTGATTTCCTCGAAACGCACCACCTGGCCCTGCTGCATGCCCGTGTACAGCGGCGCCGGCACCATCGCGCGCGGGCTCGGTCCCTCGTTGATGAGCAGCGCGTAGTTCCAGCCGTACTTGATCTGGTCCTCGGTGATCGATGCGCCGCCCTGGATGGTGAGCGTCGAGATGCCCGAGATGGCCGTGGCCAGCAGCTCCGACAGCATCGACTTCGCGGTGCCCGGCTCGCCCACCAGCATCAGCCCGCGGCCGGTGGCCAGCGTGACGAGCATGCGCTCGATGCTGGCGACGGGCGCGACGATCTTCGGCGCGATGCCGAGCGCCGCGTCGCCCAGGATGAACGAGCGCGCGGCCTTCAGGCTCAGCGCCCAGCCCGGCGGGCGCGGGTCCTTGTCCTGCGCGCGCAGGCGGGCGAGCTGGTCGGCGTGGAGGATTTCCGCCGGCGGGCGCTGCAGCTGCTGCTGTTGTTGTTGCGCCGTGCCGTTGTCTTTGGTCTTGTTCGATGTGGCCATCTTGGATCGGGATCAGGTCGGATTTCAGGGCGTCACGAGGAATCGCGCGGCGACCGGCACGGCGCGCGCGAAGCCTCGGGTGGCGAGCCTCATGCCCGCAGGCCCTCCATGTCACGAATGAGTTCGCTCGCCGAGATCGGATCGAGCTGGCTCAGCATTTCCGCGTCCTGCATGTTGCCCCAGCCCGAGGGCTTGCCGACCTGCACTTCGCCGAGTTCCTGTTCGGGGTACTCGTCGACCATGCCGACGATGATGCCCGGGTCGAGGTACAGCTCGATCACGCGGTCAGTGCCCAGCGGCTTGGTGAAGTACCAGATGCCGCCGCCGTCCTGCGCCTCGCCGCGGCGCCAGCCCTTGTTGACCAGGCCCAGCACGCGGCCGGTGGGCACCTTGGCCTTCTTCCAGCGTTCGAGCTTGTTGCTGCCCTTTTCTTCCTCGGTGAGCGTGTAGACGTCGCGGCCGATCTGCGCGAAGGGCTGCAGCAGCTCGTAGTCGGCGAACACCTGGCCGAAGGCCGCGGCATCGGCGGGCGGCAGTTCGAGCGCGTGCGGCACGCCGATGCGGATGTTCTCGCCTGTGGGCAGCTCGAAAGCGTCGTCCTCGGCGGTGGTGAAGCTGCCGTCCTCCGCCACGCGGAAGCATGCCTTGAGCGTGCCGCCGTAGCTGCCGCCGCCGGCCACTTCATACACGCCCCAGATCAGGCGCTGCACCAGGTGGCGCACCAGCGGATGCTCGACGAGGAAGGTGCGGAACACCTCGGGCGTCCAGCGGCGGCGGGTGCACATCGCGACTTCGAGGCGCAGCAGCTGCTGGCTGGCGATGGTGCGCGCATCTTTCTTGAGCAGCTTGAAGCGCTCGACGGCTTCCTTGCCCAGTTCGGCGTCGTCGGTCTTCTTGGGCTTGGGCAGGTCGGGCAGGCGGGCGCCGGCCACGCCGTCGGCGCCGATCTCGCGCACGTAGGGCTTGAGCGTCTCGTCGAAGCCGACCTTGAAGGCGCGCGGGCCGAAGTCCAGCCGCATGGTGCCCTGCTCGTCGAGGCCGAGGTCGGGCGCGAGCCGGTCCTCGAGTTCCTCGGTGCTCAGGCCGCGCGCCTCGGCGATGGCGTCGATCTTCTCGCGCGCCTTGTCCTGCAGGCCCTTGAACTTGACCTTCTGCGCGATGCCGTTGAGCAGCATCAGCGCCACGTCGCTGCCGATGTTGGCGAGCACGTCCAGGCCGGTGACGGCGCGCGCGTGCGCCGCCTCGCCGGGCCAGGCGCGGATGAAGGGCGTGAGCCTGCGCGCGGTGTCGTCGTTGCCCAGGTGGCCCAGGCTGGTGAGGGCCCAGCCTTCCTTGCTCGGGCCGCTGGCCTCCAGCCAGGCGGTGAAGGCGTCCCAGGCGAAGTCGGCGAGCGAAGCGGGGTCGCAGGCTTCCTTGACTACGGCGATGCCTCCGTAGACCTCCTCGTTGGTCGGGAAGGTGAGCATCTGGCCCAGGTGCTCCAGCGCATCGTCGGGCAGCGCCTTGCCGTTCTTGAGCACCGGGCGGCGCCAGCCGCGCGGCTGCCAGAACTCGGGCAGCTTCGCGCGCTTGGTGGGGAAGCGGTCGAGCGGGCTCTCGTCGAGCACGGCGCGCAGCGCCTCCACCACCTCGGGCCTGCCGTAGCGGCCGGCGACTTCGAGCAGCAGCGCCTCGTGGCCGTTGGCCTGCAGCAGGCGCAGCGCCGAGCCGGCGCAGTCGCGCGCCTCCCCGGCCTTGCCCAGCGCGGGCGCGATCAGCCCGCAGGCGGCGTGCTCGGGGAACTTGAGCAGCCACTCGCGGCCCGTGGCGCGCAGCGTCTTGAGCTTGGCGAAGGCGCGCGCGGCGGGCAGCGCGAGTTCGGGCGTGCCGTAGTACAGCGCGAAAGAGAGGTTTTCGCCCGGCTTGGCGCGCACCATCGACAGCAGCCCCGGCAGCACCGCCAGGCCATGCGTCGCGAGCATGCGGCCGATGCCGTAGTCCTCGGCCTCTCCGGCGATCGCGTTCCAGAAGGGCACGCCCACGGCGGCCGGCAGCATCGCCGCGTAGTCCGACTGGAAGCGGAACCAGTAGTAGCGCTCCTTCTTGCGCTCGACCACCATCGCGCGCCAGGCGGCGATCAGCGCATCGGCATCGCCCGCGGCCACGGCGGCAACCGCGGCCTGGTTCATGGGGTGCAGGGGCTGCTTGCTGCGGTCGAAGCCCAGTTCGTCGAGCAGCACGCGCACGTCCTGCTGCGCGCTCGAATGGCGGCTCTTCTGCCACGAGGTGACGCTCAGCGCGTTCGCGCGCGCCGCCTCGTCCCAGCGCTCGACGGGCGCGAGCGCCAGCGGCTCCAGCGCCAGCGCGCCGGCCGCCTTCTTCTGCACCTTCGCAAGCCATGGCGGCGAGGCCAGCACGCCCGGCAGCTCGTCTGCGCCGGCCACCTCGGCGGGGCCGGCCAGCAGCGCGAGCTGGCGGTCGATGACGGCCTGCGCGCCGGCGTCGAGCCAGGGCCGCAGGCCGTCGACCAGGCCCGCGTGCGCGCGCAGCAGGCGCGTGAGGCTGGGCGTGACGAGGTTGGCGTCCTTGCCGCCGGCGGCGACCAGCCGCGACAGCGCCACCAGCGCCGCCTGCGGCCAGCGGTCGACCGACAGCGAGAAGCGCGCGAGCGCCGCCTTGGAGCTGCCGGCCGCGCGCGCGAGCGCCTGCACCGCCTCGGGCGTGCCGATGGCGGCGAGCCCGTCGCCGGCCTGGTCGCTGGCGGCGCCGCGCTCCAGCCCTTCGACGGCGTCGATGCCGCGCTCCTGGATCAGCGTGGCGACCATGTTGTCGTGGCCCCAGAAGCCGGTGGAGTAGCCCACGCGCGTCTTCGCGGCCAGCGCGATCGCTGCGGGCTCGGTGGCGGTGAGCGTCAGCCAGTGCAGCGTCTCGGGCGTGTCCTTCTCGGCCGAGAGGGAGTGCGCCAGAGCGTTGGAGATTTCGGGCGCATCGGGCAGCAGCATCGCGATGATCGGGCGGCGGCTCGCATGCAGCTGCGGCAGGGCCGTCTCGATCCGGTCGCGGGCTTGCTGCCACGCCTCCTGCGGTGCCGCGGCCAGGTGGCGCCGCACGGCTTGCTCGCCCTGGCCCAGCGGACCGCGCCAGCCGTTGCTCATCGGGCGGGTCACGGCGCTGGTGAAGCGGCTCTTGCGGGTCTTCGTGCCGTGGTTGTAGTCGGTCTCGATCTGCACGCGCTGCGCGTCGAGCAGCACGCCGACGGCCTCGACGATGCCGTACTGCGCCACCAGGTAGTCGACGATGGCCTCGGCCGGCTCGCTCTCGCCGTAGTAGCCCGAGGTGCCGAGCGCCAGCGCGAGCATCAGCGCGTCGGCTTCGGAGTCGGCGGCCGGCGCCGTACCGCTGGCTGGAGCACCCAGGCGATCGAGCATGCGCGGCGCGGCAGGGCGCAGCGCGGCGTCCGGGCCGTCGAGGTCGATCGAGGCCTGGAGCTTGCGCTGGGCGAGGAACCATGCGGCGGTCGTGCCGCGGTTTTCCACCGGCTGCGGAAAGCGGCGCGACGCGAAGGCCTCGCGCCGCATCTCCGGCGTGAAGCGGATCGGCGTGCCGGCGGCCAGCCAGGGCGGCGTG
>CAJYQC010000296.1 GCA_913776885.1 uncultured Variovorax sp. | reverse complement strand
GCCCAGGGCCGGCGGCGGCGGATCTCGCGGATTGCTGCACCGCGGGCGACAGCGACTTCCCGAAGGTCGGCGGCAACCTCGGCAACCAGAACTACTCGCGCCTCGCGAAGATCGACAAGGCGCGCGTGGGTCAGCTCGGCGGCGCATGGGTCAACCGCATCGAAGGTGGAACGAACACCGGCAACAACCAGAGCACCACGGTGGTGGTCGACGGCGTGCTCTACATCGAGTCTGCGGTCGGCAACCTGATCGCCGTGGACGGCAAGACGGGCGCGACGAAATGGAAATGGACCACGCCCTACGGCGCCATCACGCGCCGCGGCGTGGCGGTGGCCAAGGACCTGGGACTGGTCTACACCGTGGCCACGGGCAACCGGCTCATCGCTCTGAACAAGGACACCGGCAAGGTGGTCTGGATCAAGCAGTATCCGAGCAGCAGCACCGACCCCGACTACCAGGGCTCGGTGCAGAAGGTGGCGCTGGTCTATCACGACAAGCGCCTGTACGTGGGCACCAACGACGGCAACCGGGGCGCCGCCTTCTCGGCCGACGCG
Source organism: uncultured Variovorax sp. (assembly GCA_913776885.1). GTDB lineage: Bacteria > Pseudomonadota > Gammaproteobacteria > Burkholderiales > Burkholderiaceae_C > Variovorax. The sequence goes on along the minus strand of CAJYQC010000296.1, from coordinate 13,628 downwards.
ACCACGGGCAAGGTGCTGACCACCTTCTGGGGCGTGCCGCGCGCCGGCGAGCGCGGCTACGACACATGGGGCGGCGCACCCGAATCGGACCGCACCGGCGCCACGCCCTGGGTCCACCCTGCGGTGGACCCCGAGCTGGGCCTGGTGTACTGGACCTTCGGCAACGTGCGCGGCGGTTCCTCGCAGAACGGGTCCACGCGGCCGGGGCTCAACCTGTTCGCCAATTCGATCGTCGCGCTCGACCTCAAGACCGGCGAATACAAGTGGCACTTCCAGTCGGTGCACCACGACATCTGGGACATGGACAACGTGATGTCGCCGGTGCTCGCCAACGTGAAGATCGCCGGCGAGGACCGCAAGGTGGTGATCTACGGCAGCAAGACCGGCATGTACTACATCCTCGATCGCAAGGACGGCAGCGCGCCGCTGGGCATCGACGAGATGCCGGTCAAGCAGGACGCACGCCAGGCCAGCTGGCCGACCCAGCCCATCCCGCGCCAGGGCGCATGGACGCAGACCTGCATCGTGGACCAGCCGCTGGGTACCGCGGTCCCGGGCGATCCCAACCGCGCCGTGCCCAACTACCTCAAGGGCTGCCTGTTCGATGCGCACTGGGACATTCCGCTGCTGTCGATCCCGGGCCACGGCGGCGGCGCCAACTGGAACCACCAGTCGTTCAGCCCCCGCACCGGCATGGTCTACACCGGCATGGGTTATGTGTCCGCCGCGCACTCGCTGTCCGAGGCCAGCAACGGGCTGCGTCCGCCGGGCACCTACATGACCGGCGCCGTGGTGGCGGTGGACCCCTCCACCAACCTCGTGAAGTGGAAGAAGCCCATGCCCTACTCGCTCGCGCACGGCAACGGCATCCTGAGCACCGCCTCCGACCTGCTGTTCATCGGCCAGCCCGACGGCAACCTGCTCGCGCTCGACGCGGGCGACGGCAGCGAGCTGTGGCGCTTCCAGACCGGCGCCGCGATCAGCGCGAGCCCGGTGGCCTACGAGATCGACGGCGAGCAATACATCGCGGTGTTCGCCGGCGGCACGAGCATTCCCTACGGCAACTCGGCACCGCGCGGGGACTACCTCTGGGCCTTCAAGGTGGGCGGCACCGTGGCCCCCGCGCCGACACCGCAGCCGCCCGAGGTGCGCCGGCCGGTGTCGGGCGATCCGGTGGAAGGAGCCGCCCTGCCGACGCCCAACACCGTGTTCCTCGCGCGCGTGCAGACTGCGGCGAACGAGCCCGGCGCTGCCGAGTCGACGGCCGTCAACGCGATGACGCCGACCTTCATGCGCGTGCCGGTGAACACCACCGTGACCTTCACCAATCCGGCGACCAACGCCAACACGCACTGCGCCACGCAGTTCTTCGAAGGCAGGTTCGACTTCAGGCTGGCGCCGGGCCAGTCGGCGACCCACACCTTCGACGCGCGCGGCGAATACTTCTACAACGACTGCCACAGCCCGCGCCCGACGGGCAAGGTCGTCGTCTACTGAGTGAATGCTCGGTCTTCGGCCCGCGAGGAGCACCCTCAAACGGTGCGACCTCAGGCCGAAGCCTTGCGTCTCGGCTTCATGATCAGGATGCGCATCTCACTCGGCTGAACGCGGCACACCAGGCACCGGCCTCGCGCCCGTGCCCTACCTTCTTCCCAGGCTGGACACGGCTCGCGGCCAGGGAGCGGCTGGGGGTTCTTCTCGGCGGAACCGCACTTGTGTTCCTGTGCGGCATTCATGCCGCCTGCGTGCCTAACAGGTTCACTCAAGTTCCGGTGTGTCTTGTTCGCGACCATGGCGGCATTGCGCCGTGGCCGTTGGTGCAGGCTCGTGGTGCAACGCGCGTACCAATGCACGCGACGGATCAGTCGGAGACGTTCTCCGGGCTCGTGCCGTGCGGCTTCTTTCGTGCGGTTGACATGCACCCATTCGCTGCAAGCGCTGCGCACACGGGCGGCTCCGGCCGGCACGCACTGTCGCACTTTCGCCGAGGGGAGCAGGCTCGGCACCGTCGCCTGCGGATGCCGTTTCTTCGCGATCAACCGCTGCGAGCTTCGCTGGCGGCGCGCCGGAGTTCGAATGCGCCGGCAGTGCGCACCGCGGCGCTCATGCCAGCTTCAGCGCAGGCGTTCCCTGAGCGGATCGCCGACCAGCGTCGCAGCACGCGCGCCCGGCTTCACCGACCACAGGCGTTCGTTGCCGAGCCCGTCGCCGGCCACGAACAACACGGTGCCGCCGAGTTCGATGAAGCCCAGCGGCATCGCATGGCGCGGCCCGGGCGCTACGTCGGCGGCCATGCGCATGCCAGCCTTGCTCCCGTCGGTGACCCACGGCTCCACGCCGTGCACGCCGTCGTTCGCCGAGAACCACAGCCGCTGCCCCGCGACCGCGAAGCGGGCCGGCGAGCCGCTGCCGGGGCCTGGCCCCAGGTCCTTGAGCAGCCGCGTGCCGGCGGCGCTGCCGTCACTGGTCCACAGTTCCACGCCCGATTCGCCATCGGTGGCCGCGAAGTAGAGCCGGCCGCCGAACGCGACCAGCGGCCCTGGCACCGAACTCGCCGCGCCGGGACGGACATCCCTCACGAGGACCGTGCCCTTCGCGGTGCCGTCGCTCTTCCAGAGCTCGATGCCGTGCGCGCCGTCCTCGGCAGCGAAGTACAGCGTGCGCCCGACGGCCGAGAGATTGGCGGGCCGCGAGGAAGCTTCGCCGGGCCGGATGTCCTTCACCATCGCAGTGCCGGCCTCGGTGCCGTTGCTCTTCCAGAGCTCGATGCCATGCCGGCCGTCGCTGGCCGTGAACCAGACCTCGTCGCCCAGCGCGGTGAGGTTGTCGATGCCGGCGTCTTCGGCGCCTGGCCGGATGTCCTTCACCAGCCGCGTGCTCTCCGGCGTGCCCTCGGTGACCCACAGCTCGTGGCCGTGGTCGCGTGTGGTGGCGGTGAAGAACAGCCTGCGGCCGGCCGCGGTGAGCTGGCGCACCACCGAACCGGGTCCGGCATCGACCGAAGAGACGCGCCGGGTGCTGCGACCGTCACCTTGCGTCTTCCATAGCTGGAAGCCGTGGCTGCCGTCGTTGGCGACGAAATAGAGCGCACCGCGCCACACGGTCAGCCCGGCCGGCAGCGCGTCGGCCTTGCCGGGGTTCAGGTCGGCCACGCGCTGCGTACCTTTCGCGGTGCCGTCGCTGCGCCAGAGCTCCAGACCGCTTTCGCCATCGGTGGCCGTGAAATAGATGTGCGGCCCGAAGCGGGTCTGCCAGGTCGGGAAGGCGCCGCGAAAGCCCGGGTGGATGTCCTTTACGAGGAAGGTGCCGGCCGTGGTGCCGTCGGTGCTCCAGAGCTCCTGGCCGGTGTCGACGTGGAAGGCCGTGAACAGCACGCGCGAGCCCAGCCGCGCGAGGCCGGTGGGAGAGACGAAGGCGCGCGCCTGTTTCTGTTCGGGCAGCACCTCGCGCTTCGGGTCCTGCGCCTGCGCCGCCCAGGGCAGCAGCAGCGAGGACGCGATGCACAGCGCGAGGACGCGGCGAGGCAGGTCGATGATCGGACGCACCCGCATCTCAGCCCCCGAACCAGCGCGCCGGCACCGTCACCAGCGGCGGGAAGAGCACCATCAGGAACATCACTGCGAACTCGGCCGCCATGAAGGGGAGCACGCCGCGCGTGACGTCGTCCATGCGCATGCGCCCCACCCCCGCGACCACGTTCAGCACGACCCCCACGGGCGGCGTGATCAACCCGATCGAGTTGTTGATGATGAACATCACGCCGAAATACACCGGGTCGATGCCCGCTGCCTTCACCACCGGCATCAGCACCGGCGTGAGGATGAGGATGGTGGGCGTCATGTCCATCGCGGTGCCCACGGCCATCACCAGCATCATGATCGCGATCATCAGCAGGATCTTGTTGCCCATGAAGGGCTCGAGCAGCGCAACCACCTTCGAGGGCAGGTCGGCCACCGTGATCAGCCAGGCGCTGACCATCGCCGCCGCGATCAGGAACATCACGACAGCGCTCGTCTTCGCGGCGCTCACGAACACCCTGTAGAGGTCGGCGAAGCTCAGCTCGCGGTAGATGACGGTCGCCACGAACAGCGCGTAGACCGCGGCCACCACGGCCGCCTCGGTGGGCGTGAACACACCCATGCGCAAGCCCACGAGAATGATCACCGGCAGCATCAGCGCCCAGCCCGCCGAGCGTGCGGCAGCCGCGATCTCGCGGGCCGACTTGCGCGGCGGCGGTTCGATCTTCTCGTGGCGCACCAGCCAGGCCCAGGTCACCCACAGCGCGCCGCCGATGAGCAGGCCCGGCACGATCGCCGCAAGGAAGAGCTTGGAGATCGAGACATTGGCCGCCACGCCGAAGATCACCAGGCCGATGCTCGGCGGGATCACCGGTCCGATGATGCCGGTGGCCGCGATCAGGCCGCCCGAGCGCGCCTTCTCGTGTCCGGCCGAGACCATCATCGGCAGCAGCAGCGCCGTGAGCGCGGCCGCGTCGGCCACCGCCGAGCCCGACAGCGCCGACAGCAGGCAGCCGGCCATGATCGTCACGTAGCCCAGGCCGCCGCGCACATGGCCCACCAGTGCGAGCGCGAGATCGACGATGCGGCGCGAAAGGCCGCCCACGTTCATGATCTCGCCGGCGAGCATGAAGAAGGGCACCGCGAGCAGCGGAAAGCTGTCGGCGCCGCCGATCAGGTTCTGCGCCAGGATCTGCGCATCGAACAGGTCGAGCTGCCACATCAGCGCCACGCCGCTGACCAGCAGTGCAAAGGAGATGGGCATGCCGATCGCCATCGCGATCAGCAGCGAGCCGAGAAAGACGACGATGGTCATTGGCCGAGCTCCTTCCGGGCCGCGTGCGACGCTGCGGGAGAGCCTTCGGCGAGCACCTGCGCGAGCACCGCCGCTTCCTCGGATTCCTGGATCGCGACGAGCTCGTCATCGGCAACGCGGCCGGTGAGCAGGCGCACCAGCTCGATCACCAGGAGCATTCCAGCCAGCACGGCGAACACCAGGCCCGACGCATAGACCACGGCCATCGAAGCGCCGGTGACGGGCGCCTCCACGTCCCAGTTGATCTTCGTCTGCGCGAGGCAGCCTTCGAACAGCAGCCACAGCACGTACAGCATCAGCAGCTGGCTCGCGCCGAGGCACATCTTGCGGCCCAGCGGCGGCAGCTTGGCGACCACCATGTCCACGCCGAGGTGTGCGCGCTCGCGCAGCGCGACCAGCGCGCCGAGGAAGGTGATCCAGATGAAGAGCCAGCGCGAGACCTCCTCGGACACGGTGATGCCCGAGTTGAGGCCGTAGCGAAGCACCACGTTGCCGAACACCAGCACCACCATCACCGCGAGGCAGGCCGCGATGAGCGCCTCCACGGCCCGGCAGGCACGGTCGATCCATCGATTCATGTCGTTTCTTCTTGTCGAAGGAAACCCGCCCGCGGCGGGCGGGCGGGTCGGGGGTGGGTGTTGGCTACTGTTTCGCGTCGCGGACGATCTCGACCAGCGCGCGCAGCGCGGCGAGGTACGACTGGGGGCCGAGGCCCTGCACCGTGCCGCGCACGGCCGGCGAGATGATCGAGTGCGCACGCCAGGTCTCGCGGGCCGCGATGTTCGACATGTGCACCTCCACCACCGGGAACGGCATGGCCTTGATCGCGTCGTGCAGCGGCACGCCGTGCTGGGTCAGCCCGGCAGGGTTGACCAGTGCGCCCTGCGCGTCGTCGATGTGCTCGTGCAGGAAATCGACCAGCGCGCCTTCGTGGTTCGACTGGATCGTCTCCACCGTGATGTCGAGTTCGCGCGCGAGCTTGTCGATGCGCGCGTTGATCTCGGCCAGCGTCGTGCTGCCGTAGATGTGAGGCTCGCGACGACCGAAGAGGTTGAGGTTGGGGCCGTGAAGGACGAGGAATTTCATGATGTTCGACCGGTTCCCTTCGCTCACTGCTTCGCGCCCCGGATGCGCGCGAGCTCGTCGTTGTAGAGCTTGACCGTCGCAGGCTCGTACTGAGTCGCGAACTTGTCGATCACCGGCTGCGTGATCTCGCGCATGCGCACCTGTTCCTTCGCGCTCACTTCGTTGAACTGCGCCCCCTTCGCCTGCAGCTCGCCCACCGCCTTCTGCGCCGCGGCGCGGCTGACCTGGCGCTGGTAGCTGCGCGCTTCGTCGGCGGCCTCGCGCATCCACTTCTGCTCCGTGGGCGTGAGCTGGTCCCAGAACTTCTTGCTCACGAGCACGATGTTGGCCGCGTACACGTGGTTGGTGGCGCTCACGAACTTCTGCACTTCGTAGAACTTGTTCGACAGGATCACGGCGAACGGGTTCTCCTGGCCGTCCACCGCCTTCGATTCGAGCGCGCCGTAGAGCTCGGCGAACGGCATCGGCACGGGGTTGGCCTTGAACGCCTTGAAGGTGTCGAGGAACACGGGATTCGGAATCACGCGGATCTTCAGTCCCTGCAGGTCCTCGGCCTTGGTGATCGGGTGCTTGCTGTTGGTCACGTTGCGAAAACCCAGGTCCCAGTAGCCGAGCGCCACCAGCCCCTTCTCGGGCAGCTTGGCGACCAGCGCCTGGCCGAGCGGCCCGTCGAGCAGCTGGTCGGCCTGCTCGAAGTTCGCGACGGCGAAGGGGAAGTCGATCAGGCCGAACTCCTTGACGATGCCCGCGAGCGAGGTCGTCGCCGGCGCCGACATCTGCTGCACGCCGCCCTGCAGCGCCGACTGCTGCTGCATCTCGTTGCCCAGCTGATTGGCCGGGAACTCCTGCACCTTCATCTTGCCGCCGCTCTTGGCCGCGAGCAGTTCGGCGAAGCGCTTCACGCCGAGGCTCACCGGATGGTCGGTGTTGTTGAGGTGGCCGAAGCGGATGGTGCGCTCCTGCTGGGCCCATGAGGACGCGGCGAGGCCGATGCAGAAACCAGCGATGGCGAGGGTGCGAAGAAGCTTCACGAGGTTGACTCCAGGAAGGGGGACGAAGACGGTCCAGCGACCGCGGTAGGCGAATACTATGAATTTCCGGAAAAACTTTCCACTATGGAAATCCCTTCCCCGCTTCTGCTAGAGTTCACGGCGTCGCGCCGGGTGCCGCGACGAGCAACCGGGAGATCCATATGAGTGAAGTGCTGGGGCGCAGCTTCAAGGTGCTGGAATATCTGGCGAACCATCCGGAAGGCGTGGCCCTGTCGACGCTGGCGGCCGACCTGCAGATTCCGCTGAGCGCGTCGCATCGCCTGCTGACCGAGCTGATCCGCTACGGCTACGTGCGGCAGGAGCTGCGCGACGGCCACTATGTCCTGACCATCAAGCTCGTCTCCATCGGCCTGTCCTTCCTCAGCAATTCGGGCGTGGTCGACGTGGCGCAGCCCCTGCTCGACCAGCTCGCCAAGGCATCGGGCGAACTCGTGCGGCTGGCGGTAGTGGACGGAGACGACCTCACCTTCGTCGCCAAGGCGCAGGGTGCGACGCACGGCCTGCGCTACGACCCGGACATGGGCCTGTCGGTGGCGCTGTCGTGCAGCGCCGCGGGGCACGCGTGGCTCTCGACCCTGGGCGACGACGATGCGATGGCACTGGTCGCGAAGAAAGGCCTGGGCAAGCCCGAGGATTTCGGCCCCAAGGCCCCCACCACCCTCAAGGCCGTGATGACCTACGTGAAGGCCGCGCGCCAGCGCGGCTTCAGCATGATCAACGAAGTGTTCGCTCCGGGCATGACGGCCATGGCGGCGCCGGTCTGGGGCAGCGCCGGCCAGGCCATCGGCGTGATCACCATCGCGGGTCCTGCCGTGCGGCTGACCTCGCAGCGCATGGAGGAGCTCGGCGCCACGTTGATGCAGACGGCAGCCGATGTCGCGCATGCGAGCGGCGGATCGGCGCTCTTCAGGAAGCGGGCTTAGGCCTCGGCGTCGATTCGTCCGATCCACGACCGACGTCCGGACGCAAGCAGGGCGCGGCGGCTGATCGGCATCTGCCGGTCCGCGCGCTCGTCGAACCTGCCGCAGCCTAGACGGCTGGGCGGATGGCGCGCCCCCGCATTTCGAGACAGTTTCGCGCTGAGCACAAAAGTACTACACTTTCACCGGGGCAGCCATTCCCTCTCCCTCCTCCCTCCACCGGCTGTCCCATTTGGCCCGCTTCGGCGGGTTTTCTTTTTGGAAAAGGATGCGGGTTTGGGCGCGGCGAGCCGGCAGCGCCGCCTCGATGACGTGCGGATGGTCCACTCGGCCACCTGGCTAAGATCGCGAACGGACGTGGGGCTGCGACATGGCAGGCCGCGTGTCCCGCCCCTTCCGAATTCGAATTGCCGCAAGGCCCTCACCCTGTGAATTCAACGCTCGGCAGAGCACTGCTTCACCCGTCGACCTGGGCAGGCCTCGCCGCAAGCCTCGCCGCGACACTGGCCGGCGCCACCGCAGGCGTGCAGGTGGAAAAGATCGGCCGCGACATGCCCGCGGGCGTTGCGCTCCCGGGACCGGAGGCGGTTCTCCCGGCGAACGCCGCGACCGGCCCCTGGGCAGCGGACGCAGCCTTGTCAATCGACCGGAGGATCCGCGCAGTTCGTGCCCAATGGCCGGTCGAAGACGAATCGCTGCGACGCGTGATCATCCGCTGGGCTGCCACCGTGGGCGTCAGCGTGCAATGGGACAGCACACGCGACTACACGATCACGCCTGCGGTGCGTGCCGCCAAGTTCGCCGGCTCGTTCAAGGACGCCCTGTTCCAGCTCACCCAGAAGTACGAGATGCTGGATGCGCCCTTGCTGCTCGAGTTCTCGCAGGATGGCACCGTCCTTCAGGTGCGCGACAGGGAAAGCCAGCCTTAGCCGAAGCGCTGCCGAGACGGGCACGGCTGGTCGCGTCGACGTGCAGGAGCGACTGGACTAGTGGTAGCTGAACAGCGGAAGCCACGTGTTGGACTTTTCTCCGTTGCACTTCCTGTACATCGGCCGGAGATTGGTCAGCGAGTTCTTGCATGCGTTGACGAACTTCTTCTGGTTCGCATCCGACAGCGATCCGATGCACCAGATCAACGACTCGGCCTCACTAGAGATCGTCGACTTCTCCACAGCGTCTTCGAAGCTTCTGCCGCCTCGCCGGTTGTGCTTGGGTGGGATGAACGCCGGCGCCACCGTGGTCGGGTTCCGCAGGTACTGCCCCTTGTGGCCGGAAGGTCCCTGCTTCGTATGCCCCAGGGCCCTCATCATCTTGATCATGGCCTGCCTGGCATCGTCGACCTGGGCATGGCGATGGTCGATCTCCAGAGCGAAGACGGGCAGCATGATCCCGCAGTTGTGGCAAGGCATCGCCGGCTCGTAGGCATGCGTCGGCCCACCGAATTCGTTGACCGCCGCAAAAGCGACGTTGCCCTGGTAGCCGTACATCGTGCGCCATGCCTCGTTCGCGAGCACATCGCGATGCTTGCTTCCCACCGATATGCGGGAGATGCCGTCCAGCAGTTCCAGGAGCTGTTGCTTGGCGTGGAGCCCGTCTGGCGTCTTCACGATGCCGTTCAGGAACTCGATGGTGTGCTGCTCCCCCGTGAAGCCTTCGGGTTTCAGGTATCTGCTCACCACTTGGTGAAGCGTCGTTTTTGCAAACAGGACATTCAAATCACCCTTGACGGGAGACAGATCGAACATCACGGCCCTCCTGATCCTGATCCGCAGGATACGAACTCAAGATAGAAGAAGGCTGGAGCGCCTGCAATCACAGTCGATTACAGCCCATGCGACTGCAACTGCACCTCCCGCGCTTGCAGGAATGCCGCAGCACCCGCATCCGGATGCCAGACAACCAGACCGGCGACGGCTCGCGGGCCGTTCTTTTCGCAGCAAAGTTGTCCCAGCGCCTTGTGGGAAACTTTGTGGATAACGCATGGACAACATCGGCGTTGCCAGCACTCATGCGGGTCGCCGCCAGAGTGCCCGTATTGGAGGCAGTCGCCTCTTGACATTTGCGCAGGCCGGCCGCGGCGACTTGGAAAAGTAGCGCCCGCTCCAAGCCACTGCGGGCGCGTTCAGGCGAATCCGTAAGGCCCCTCGAACGCACCGATGTGGCTCAGGTGGCTGACCATGCCGTGGGCCTCGTCCCAGAGGTGAAGCATGCAGCCGCGCGGGCCCACGTGCGATTGCGGCGTTGCATCGGCCGCCAACTGCAGGTCGATCTCGGTCGTGGTGCTGGGGCAGGCGCACACGACGGTGCCGGCCCAGCGGCGCAGCATCGTGCGGTGCACATGGCCGCACAGCACGAGTTCGATGTTGGACGCGGCACGCACCACGTCTTCGAGCTGCTGCGTTTTCATGCAGCGGTAGATGTCCATGTAGGGAATGCCGCTCACGAACGGCGGGTGGTGGAGCATCAGCACCGTGGGCTTCGCTGTGTCCTGCGCAAGGGTGCGTGCGAGCCAGGCGAGCGCCCGTGCATCGACATGTCCGTGATGCTTGCCCGCGGCGCAGGAGTCGAGCCCGATGAAGCGCACCGGATGGTTGTCGACGCACCAGTGCAGCGGCCCTTCGGCTGGCAGGTAGGGCTGATCGCAGAACGCTGCCCGGAAGTTCTCGCGGTCATCGTGGTTGCCGGGGATCACAAGAAAAGGAATGCGCGAGGCCGACAACAGCTGGCGCACCATCGTGTAGGCCTCGGGCCGGCCATCGTCGACGAGGTCGCCCGTGATCAGCAGGATGTCGGGCCGGCGGTCGAGCGCGTGTACATGCGCCAGCGCTTGCGCGAACATGCGATTCGACGTCGCGACACCCTGGTAGAGCATGCCTTCGGGCCGTACATGCGGATCGGACAATTGCGCAATGAGCATGGGGGCGCCCTGAATGACAGGCCGCCATTGTGTTGCCCTGCGCCGGACCGGGCCATACGCCCGTTGGCGTAGCCGCGCTGCTTCCTTGCCCCTGCCGTCGATTGCGATGTGGGCGCACGCTCGCTCGCTTGCGCCGCGCGCCGGTCACATGCCGGCGACCCCCTGTGCCAGCGCGAAGTCGAGCAACACGCGATCGGAGGGCTCCTCGGGCCAGGTGACCTGCGCCAGCCAACGGTGGAAGGTCGTTCCCGCGATCCGGCTTGCCGGCCCGTCGCGCCGCCAGGCCCGCGCGATGGGGGCGGCGATCTGTGCCAGCCGTTCGGCCTCGAAACGCGCGCGCATCTCGGCCTGCATGGCGTCGGGCATCTCCTTGTAGAGAGCCTTGGCCTTCTGCATGCGGTCGTTCTCCCACAGTTCGCGAATGCGATGCATGCGGTCTTCTCCGCTCGGCGCGCCCGCACTGCGGGCCTGCGCCAGCGCGGGCATTGAGGCGGGCTCGGAGACTTCGATCGCGCCCTTCACGCCCGCATACCCTTTCTTGAGCGCGTCCTTGAAATACGCGGCCGGCGACTTGAGCGTCGGCAGGGACTGGCTGCGAAGGCGCTGCTCCACATGCTCGAGCGTGCCGCGCAACTGGCCCTCGTCGGTGGTGGCGTAGAGGTCCTGTGCCTCGTCCTGCTTGAGCCCGAGGGCAATGAGTTTGCCGACCAGCTCGAGGTCGAACACGTTGCGGCTCGGATCGTCGGAGGCGCCCAGGCGCTGCTGCACCTTGGGCAGCACGCGGAACTGGATCTCCTCGATGCGCCGGCCGCGCTTGTGCTCGATCAGCTCGAGGCTGAAGTCCTCGCACAGCGCTTCGATTTCCGCCAGCGCCTTGCTGATCACGTCGCGCTTGAGAAAACGGTAGTCGACCTCGGTGATGTCGCTGCGTCCGGTCAGCACCGCGGCCCACCACAGGACGTCCTCGCGCATCGACAGCCGGCTCGGCGAAGTCAGGTAGCGCGCGCCGATTTCGTAGAGCACGGCGGCCGGATAGCTGCGCATCTGGCCGCTGATCTCCAGCAGCACGCGCGTGTACTGGTGCGGCTTCACCAGGCGCTCGCGGATCTCCTCGGGGTAGCGCCAGGTGATCGTGCAGGGCCGCCCCCTGCCCTGCTCCTCGATCGTCACGGTGCCGAGCAACTGGGAAGACACCCAGCGCTTCAGGCCGGCGCCGCTGGTGGACCACTCGATGGTGGTGGCCTGCATGTCGCGCAGGTGCGACTTCAGCAGTTCCGTGTTGTTGGAGTTGAAACGAGCGTCGCCGATGAGTTCGCTGAGCGCGAGCTTGTAGACCGGTTCATCCACGCCCTGGCGTTGAGAGTGATACAGCAGCGCGTTGTAGATGCGGCGCGACAGCAGGGTCAGGCGCCCGCGCTTGGGGCGGATCGCGATGGCTTCGTTGGCTTTGGCGACGCTCTGTTCGTCCGGCGCCTGCGGCGGCCTGGGCGACTGTCGCGGAGTTTCGCCGTCTTCCATTGCGGCCTCTTTCAGGGATCAGCGGTTTCACATCATGCCGGGGTTTTGTGAATTGGTCAATTTACAAAGCCGCGCATGCCTCCTTGATACTTTGAAAGAGAACACTTGGATAGGTTGAAGAATTGAGGGTCTGCTTTCCTCAAGCCTGACAACGACTTGGGCGCGGTTGTGTAAGTACGGTTGGGATTTGAGGTGAGAAGCTTTGGGATTCAATGTGAGGTCGATTGGGGTCCGATGCGGCTTGGCGTGTGAGTGTTTGGGATTTGCGGTGAGTGGACAGGGGGTTGCGGCGCGGAGCGCGGCGCCGCATACCCGATCCCGCCCCACAATGTTGGCAGCAGCGCTGTAAAGACCCGTCGATGGAGTCTGTGGGCGCCGAATACGGCGCCCACAGACGGCCGTTTCGACCGCACAATCCCAATCGATCTCACCTGAGTCCCCAATCGTCCTCACAATGAAACAGCTGGGCGAGTCGCTGCTATCGGCGGTTCTTGTTCATTCGACGGAATCCCATAGAATGGCTGAATTCTGTCGAATAAGGCTGTTCTCTCATGACATTGCCCGCTCCCGCGGGGACTGGAAACCAGGTTTCCACGCCCGCCCCTTCTCCCTCTGACACCACTTCTCCCGTGCGCGCGCGCATCGACATGCCTCGCATCGCGGCGCTGGCCGTGCGCGCCGGTTCGATGGTCGAGCAGATCCGTGGTCGCCTGTTGGCGCCCGAGGCTCGCAAGATCGCGCCGATCTATTCCACCGCCCAACTTGCCGCCTTGTGCGGCGTCGACAAGGCGCACGTGGCTTACCGCATTACCAAGGAGGACCTGCCCAGCGGTCGGCTGACGCCGGCTGGCGGGAAGCGCAACTTCGAACTCAGCGAACTGCGCACCTGGACCCGTACGTACCGCGCAGAGAAGATGCGTCCCGCCGGCAAGAAAGCGTTCACCATCGCCGTAGGCAATTTCAAGGGCGGCGTGGCCAAGACGACGACGGCCATGGTGCTGGCACAGGGCTTGAGCCTGCGCGGACATCGCGTGCTCGCGATCGACACCGATCCCCAGGGCTCCCTCACGACGCTTCACGGCCTGCTGCCGGAAGCGGAGATCAGCGAAGACATGACGATCGCGCCGCTGTGCGACGGGAGCCAGACCGACATCCGCTATTCGATCCGTTCGACCTATTGGGACGGCCTGGATCTGGTCGCCGCCGCCCCCTTCCTCTTCTCGGCTGAGTTCGCGCTTCCGGCGCGGCAGATGCAGGAGCCGGGCGCGCGCTTCTGGGACGTGCTCAACGCCGGACTGGAAA